>CAXTRX010000016.1:0-6191 GCA_964246785.1 uncultured Acetobacteraceae bacterium
GCACCACCGCCTGGCTGCGCGCGGCGGCCATGGCCGGGGGCGTGCCAGCGGCGCGGTTCGACGCGGTGACCAGCCCTGGCCGGGCTCGCGCGCAAGCCGCTTTGGCGGGCGCTCGCGAGCTGCTGGCAGGCCAGCGCGTGTTCTTCTTCCCCGACTCGCAGCTTGAAATCCCCTTGGCGCGGTTTCTCCACCGCGAGTTGGGCATGGCGCTGGAAGAAGTGGGTACGCCCTATCTGCATCGCGAGCACCTGGCCGAAGAGTTGGCGCTGCTGCCGGCGGACGTGCAGCTTTCCGAAGGCCAGGATGTCGACCGCCAGCTCGACCGTTGCCGGGCTGCGCAGCCGGACTTGACGGTGTGCGGCTTGGGCTTGGCCAATCCGTTGGAGGCGGAAGGCCTGGCGACAAAGTGGTCGATCGAGCTGCTGTTCACCCCCATCCAGGGCTACGAGCAGGCGGGCGATCTCGCCGAGCTGTTCGCCCGTCCCCTGGTCCGGCGAATGAGGCTGCGCCTATGAAGCTGTCGTTTTGGACCTATGAGGGCCCGCCGCATGTGGGCGCCATGCGCGTGGCGGCGGCGATGCGAGGCGTGCACTACGTCCTGCACGCGCCGCAGGGCGATACCTATGCCGACCTGTTGTTCACCATGATTGAACGGCGCGATACCCGCCCACCGGTCACCTACACCACGTTCCAGGCGCGCGACCTTGGCGGCGACACCGCCGAGTTGTTCAAGACCGCCGCACGTGACGCGTATGAGCGTTTCCAGCCCGAGGCGATGCTGGTGGGCGCGTCGTGCACGGCCGAGCTGATCCAGGACGACCCGGGCGGCTTGGCATGCACGCTGGGTCTGCCATGCCCTGTGGTGGCACTGGAGCTGCCGAGCTACCAACGCAAGGAAAATTGGGGCGCAGCCGAGACGTTCTACCAGTTGGTGCGGGCGTTTGCGCGCGCCCCAGAGAGAGATAATGCGCCTTCTTCCTCTGGGAGAGGGTTGGGTGAGGGCCGGGCCCCCACCTGCAACATCCTCGGCCCCGTGGCGCTCGGCTTCCGCCACCGCGACGACCTGCGCGAGATCACTGCACTGCTCACCCAGTTGGGCATCCCCATCAACGTCTGTGCCCCGCAAGACGCCAGCCCGGCTGACCTGGCCCGCCTGCCAGACGCCACCTTCAACGTCGTGCTCTACCCCGAAATCGCCGGCACCGCCGCCGCCTGGCTAAAGCGCACCTTCAACCAGCCGCACACAACCATCGTTCCCATCGGGGTCGGCGCCACGCGCGAGTTCATCGCCGAGGTGGCGGGCCTGGCTGGAATTGACCCGGCGCCCGCACTCGCCGGCGCCCCTTCGCGTCTGCCGTGGTATTCCCGCTCTGTCGATGCGACCTATCTCACCGGCAAGCGCGTGTTCATCTTCGCCGACGCCAGCCACGCCATCGCCGCCGCCCGGGTGGCCGCGGAGGAATTAGGTTTCACCATCGTGGGCCTGGGCACCTACGCGCGTGAGTTTGCCCGCGAGGTCCGCACCGCCGCCGCGAGCCACGGCGTCGACCCGTTGATCACCGACGATTACCTTGAAGTGGAAGCGGCCATTGCCGCCGCCACGCCCGACCTGGTGCTTGGCACCCAGATGGAACGGCACGTCGCCAAGCGGCTCGGCATTCCTTGCGCGGTCATCTCGGCCCCGGTCCATGTGCAGGATTTCCCGGCGCGGACCTCGCCGCAAATGGGTTGGGAAGGCGCCAACGTGCTGTTCGACACGTGGGTGCATCCGCTGATGATGGGGCTGGAAGAGCACCTGCTCACCATGTTCCGTGAGGATTGGGAGTTCGGCGGGGACGCGGCTCCGTCCCATCTCGGTCATGCCGCTGCACCGCTTGCGGCGGCATCGGGTTGGTCGGCTGAGGCAGAAAAGGAGCTGGGTAAAATCCCATTCTTCGTGCGCGGCAAGGCCCGGCGCAACACCGAGCGATTCGCAGCCGAACACGGTGGCGGCCTGATTACGCTGGAAACCCTGTACGATGCCAAGGCCCATTATGCCCGCTAACAGCACGACGATGTCCATGGTCATCGTCACCATGGACAGCCACCTTTCGAGCGCCCTCCGGCGCGCTGGCGAAGGCTTGCGAGCAGAGCTTCCGGGCCTGCGGCTGGAACTGCATGCGGCTGACGAGTGGGCCGAAGACCCGGTGGCGCTGGCCCGGTGCAATGCAGCGATCGCGGGCGCTGACATCGTGGTGGCTACGATGCTGTTCCTGGAGGACCATATCCGGCCTGTGTTGCCCGCGCTAAAAGCCCGGCGGGACGCTTGCGACGCGATGGTTTGCTGCATGTCCGCCTCCGAGGTGGTGAAGCTCACCCGGGTCGGGCGGTTCGACATGGCGGGTGAGGCAAAGGGCATTCCGGCCCTGCTGAAGCGCTTGAAGGGCAAGAGCGGGAACGCGTCGAGCGGGCGCGGCCAAATGGCGATGCTGCGCCGGCTGCCCAAGCTGCTGAAATACATACCGGGCCCGGCGCAGGACGTGCGGGCCTATTTCCTGGCGCTGCAGTATTGGCTCGCCGGGTCGGAAGAGAACTTGGGCAACATGGTGCGCCTGCTGGTGAGCCGCTACGCTGCGGGCCCGCGCGCCGCCGGGTCGCTCCAAGTCGCGGCCCCGCGGGAGTATGGCGAGGTGGGAGTGTACCACCCGAGGATGGCGGGACAGATTGGCAGCCGGGTGTCGGACCTGCCGAAGTGCGGCGACCGCGGGACGGTCGGGTTGCTGATCCTGCGCTCCTACGTGCTGGCCGGAAACGCCGCGCACTATGACGGCGTGGTCCATGCGCTGGAGGCTCGCGGGCTGAACGTGGTTCCCGCCTTTGCCTCGGGTTTGGACCAGCGCCCAGCGATCAGCGCGTTTTTCACCGAGCATGGCCGCACAACGGTCGATGCGGTCGTTTCACTCACGGGTTTTTCCCTTGTGGGCGGCCCCGCGTATAACGACTCAAGCGCCGCAGCGGACACGCTAGCCGCGCTGGACGTGCCCTACCTCGGCGCCCATCCGCTCGAGTTCCAGACCATCGAGCATTGGGAAGGCGACGCACGCGGGCTGATGCCGATCGAGGCGACGATGATGGTGGCCATCCCCGAGCTGGATGGTGCCATTTGCCCCATGACCTTTGGCGGCCGCAATGAAACCACCGCTGACCGGCGCGGTGACATGGCGGCCGTCGACGAGCGTGCGCAGATGCTGGCGGCGAGGGTGGCGCGAATGGTCGACCTGCGCCGGACGGCGCGGGCGGAACGCCGGATTGCGATCGTGCTGTTCAACTTCCCGCCCAACGCCGGGGCGACGGGGACGGCGGCCTATCTGTCGGTCTTCGAGTCGCTGCACAACACGCTGGCGGCACTTCAGGCGGCTGGATATAGCGTGGATGTGCCGCGTGACGTGACCGCGCTGCGCGAGATCGTGCTGCGGGGCAACGCTGAACTCTACGGCACGGACGCCAATGTGGCGGCGACCATCTCCGCCGACGCGCATGTGCGGGGTGAGCCGCATATCCGCGAGATCGAGGCGGTATGGGGCCCGGCGCCGGGCAAGCAGAATAGCGACGGGCGCAGCATCTTCGTGCTGGGCGCGCGGCTCGGCAACGTGTTCGTCGCCATCCAGCCGGCGTTTGGGATCGAGGGCGATCCGATGCGGCTGATGTTTGAGGGGACCTTTGCGCCGACGCACGCCTTTGCCGCGTTCTACCGCTGGATGCGGCAGGACTTCGGCGCCCATGCCGTGCTGCATTTTGGCACGCACGGCGCGCTGGAGTTCATGCCAGGCAAGCAGGCCGGGCTGTCGGCGGCATGCTGGCCCGACCGGCTGATTGGCGACGTGCCGAACTTCTACCTTTACGCCTCCAACAACCCATCCGAGGGCATGCTTGCCAAGCGCCGCACCGCGGCCACCCTGGTGAGCTATCTGACGCCGCCGGTGGCGCATGCCGGGCTTTACCGGGGTTTGCTGGAGCTGAAGGCGACGCTCGATAGCTGGCGCGCGCTGGAGCCGGACACCGATGTGGTGAAGCGTGCGGCATTGGCTGGGCTGTTGCAGGCGCAGGCGTCGGCGGTGAACCTCGCGAGCAACGAGCCGGTTTGGCATGACCCGGCGAGCGAGGCGGCACGGGTGCAGGCGGCGTTGCTCGAGTTGGAATACACGCTGATCCCGGATGGCCTGCATGTGGTGGGCGCGGTGCCGTCGGCCGAGTCGCGTGCCACCACGTTGGACGCCGCCGGCATCACCGACCCGGCACGCCGGGCCGAGTTGGACGCGCTGCTGGCGGTGGACCATGAGCTGCCTGCGCTCGTCCACGCGCTCGATGGCGGCTATATCCGGCCGGCGCCGGGCGGCGATCTGCTGCGCACCACGGAGGTTCTGCCAGCGGGGCGCAACATCCACGGCTTCGACCCATTCCGCCTGCCGTCGGCCTTCGCAGTGGCGGACGGTGCCCGCCAGGCCGAGCGGCTGCTCACGCGCCACCAGGCCGATTGCGGCGTTTTGCCTGAGACGGTGGCGATGGTGTTGTGGGGTACCGACAACCTGAAGACTGAGGGCGGCCCGATCGCGCAGGCGCTGTGGCTGATGGGTGCGCAGCCGCGGCATGATAGTTATGGGCGCGTCTGTGGTGCGGAACTGGTCCCGCTGGAGCGCTTGAAGCGGCCGCGGGTCGACACCGTGATCACGCTATCCGGCATCTTCCGCGACCTGCTGCCGCTCCAGACCAAGCTGCTTGCGGAGGCGGCTTTGCTGGCGGCGCAGGCGGACGAGCCTACCAGCCAGAATTTCATCCGCAAGCACGCTCTGGCCTTGATGGCACGGGAGGGCGTCACGATGGAGGCGGCCGCGCTGCGCGTGTTCGGCAATGACGACGGCGCCTATGGGGCCAACGTCAACCAGATGCTGGAGGCGGGCGCCTGGTCCGACGAGGACGAGCTGGCTGACAGCTACACGCGCCGCAAAGGCTTCGCCTACGGCGTGTCGGGCCGGCCGGTGCGGCAGGACGCGGTGCTGGCGAGCGTGTTGTCGACGGTGGAGCTGACCTACCAAAATCTTGACAGCGTCGAGATCGGCGTGACCACGGTCGACAACTACTTCGACACGCTGGGCGGCATATCGCGTGCGGTGCGCAAGGCGCGGGGCGGGGTGGAGGCGTCGGTCTATATCGGCGACCAGACCCGCGGCGAGGGCACGGTCCGCTCGCTCAGTGAGCAGGTGAACCTTGAGACCCGCACCCGGGCGCTCAATCCGCGCTGGTACGAGCCGCTGCTGGCCCACGGCGCTGAGGGCGTGCGCCAAATCGAGGCATCGCTCAGCAACACGCTCGGCTGGTCCGCCACCACGGGACAGGTGGACGGGTGGGTCTACAAGGAATTTGCCGACACCTACGTTCTGGACGAAGCGATGCGGGAGCGCTTGGCGGCGCTGAACCCGGTCGCGTCCGCACGCATCGCAAACCGGCTGATGGAGGCGCATGAGCGCAGCTATTGGCAACCGAGTGACGAAACGTTGGCCGCTCTTGGCCAGGCGCAAGACGAGCTGGAAGACCGGCTCGAAGGCATAGGAGTGGCCGCATGACCGTCCAAACGAGGCCTATCCTGCCACCCCGTCGCATGACCTCCTGCGCCGATGGCGAAGGCAGCGTGCAGGTCAAGCTCGACCCTGCGGTGAAGATAGGAAATGCCAAAGTCTTCGCCGTGTATGGCAAGGGTGGGATCGGGAAAAGCACCACGTCATCCAACCTGTCGGTGGCGTTCAGCAAGCTTGGCAAGAGGGTCCTGCAGATCGGCTGCGACCCCAAGCACGACAGCACGTTCACGCTGACCAAGCGGCTGATCCCGACCGTGATCGACGTGCTGGCGGGCGTCGACTTTCATCCCGAAGAGTTGCGCGCCGAGGACTTCGTGTTCCCCGGCTATAACGGGGTGATGTGCGTCGAGGCAGGTGGCCCGCCGGCGGGGACGGGCTGCGGCGGCTATGTGGTGGGGCAGACGGTCAAGCTGCTTAAGGAGCACCACCTGCTGGAAGACACCGACGTGGTGATTTTCGATGTGCTGGGAGACGTGGTGTGCGGCGGGTTTGCCGCGCCGCTGCAGCATGCGGACCGCGCGCTGATCGTCACTGCCAACGATTTCGACAGCATCTTCGCGATGAACCGCATCATGGCGG
>CAXTRX010000016.1:6201-8454 GCA_964246785.1 uncultured Acetobacteraceae bacterium
TGCGGCTCGGCGGCGTGATCGCGAACCGCTCGGCGGCAACGGACCAGATCGACCGGTTCAACGGCGCCACCGGGCTTGGCTTGCTGGCGCGGTTTGCCGACCTCGACGTGATCCGGCGTTCGCGGCTGAAGAAATCCACCTTGTTCGAGATGGAGCCATCGCCGGAGCTCGAGGCGGTGCAGGCGGAATACCTGCGGCTGGCCGCCACGCTGTGGGCCGGGGGGGAGCCGCTGGAGGCGGCGCCGCTGATCGATCGCGACATCTTCGACTTGCTGGGGTTCGATTGATGAGCGGATACGCGCAACGCCGGGGCGAACTCGAAACCTATTTCGATCGCACTGCCGCGGCGGCTTGGGCGCGGCTGACTTCAGACGCGCCGGTAAGCGGCATCCGCGCCACGGTTCGCGCTGGCCGGGAGCGGATGCGGGCCACCTTGCTCGGCTGGCTGCCGCAGGATCTGCGTGGTTGCCGCGTGCTGGATGCGGGATGCGGCACGGGCACTGCTTCGATCGAGCTGGCGCGGCGTGGGGCCGATGTGGTGGCGGTGGACGTGGCGGCCACGCTGGTGAATTTGGCGAGCGAGCGGAGTGCCGGGCAGCACGGTTCTGGCAGCATCGAGTTCCGCGTCGGCGACATGCTCGACCCGACGCTCGGGCGGTTCGACCATGTGGTGGCGATGGATTCGCTGATCCATTACCGCGCGCCCGACATAATCCGCGTGCTGAGCGGGCTGACTTCGCGCGCGGAGCGGTCGGTGGTGTTCACGTTTGCGCCGCGCACCCTGCCCTTGGCCGCGATGCATGCGGTGGGGCGGCTGTTCCCGCGGAGTGACCGGGCACCGGCGATTGAGCCGGTGGCGCCGCTGCGTTTGGGCGAGTTGCTGGGGCAACTGGCGCCCTGGCATGCGGCACGGACGGAGCGGGTGAGCGGCGGGTTTTATACGTCGCAGGCTTTGGAGTTGGTGCGGTGAGGCTGCCAGTTGCCGATTGCCCGGCGGGTCTGCCTCTCCCTCTGGGAGAGGGTCGGGGTGAGGGGCCTTTGCCGCAGCAGATCGGACCGTTGCGCCAGCCCTCACCCAACCCTCTTCCAGAGGGAGAGGGCTTTGAGAGCGAGGGTGTCCTGTCGTCGAAACGCCTTGCACGGCAGTGGAGCCGCCTGAGCACGCAGTTCCTCCCGTTCGCCGAGGTCGCCACTGCGGAGCTGCCCCTGGGACGGCTGCTTAGGCTGTCCCTGTTCCAAGTCACCGTCGGCATGGCCCTCGTGCTGCTGATCGGCACGCTCAACCGGGTGATGATCGTCGAGCTGGCAGTCCCGGCCTGGCTGGTCGCCATCATGGTGTCGCTGCCGTTCTTCTTCGCGCCGCTGCGCACGCTGATCGGCTTCCGCTCCGACACGCACCGCTCCGTGCTCGGCTGGCGCCGGGTGCCTTACATTTGGTTCGGCACGCTCATCCAATTCGGCGGGCTGGCGATCATGCCGTTCGCACTGATCCTGCTCTCGGGCGACAGCAACGCACCGATGTGGGTGGGCCAGTTCGCGGCCGCGTTCGCCTTCCTGCTGGTGGGCGCCGGGCTGCACACGGTGCAAACCGTGGGCATGGCGCTGGCCAATGACCTGGCGCCTGCGCATGCCCGCCCGAAGGTCACCGCCTTGCTATGGTCGATGCTGCTTGCGGGCATGCTGGGAAGTGCGCTGCTGTTCGGCCTGGTGCTCAGCCGTTTCAGCGAGATCCGGCTGATCCAGGTGGTGCAGGGCGCAGGGTTGCTCACCATGGTGGTGAACGTTGTGGCGCTTTGGAAGCAGGAGGCGCGGGACCCGTCGCGCACGTCCGCGCCGCGGCCGTCGTTCAACGAGTCGCTGCGGGCTTATGCAGCGGAGCCGAAGGCGCGGCGGCGGCTGCTGGCGGTGGCGCTCGGCACGGCCGGGTTCAGCATGCAGGACATCCTGCTCGAACCCTATGGCGGCCAAGTGCTGCACCTGTCGGTCGGTTCCACCACGTCGCTGACCGCGCTGCTGGCGGTGGGCGGGCTCGCCGGCATGCTGCTCGCCGCGCGTGGGCTGGCCCGGCAACGCGACCCGTACCGGGTTGCGGCCACAGGTGTGCTCGCCGGGCTGTTCGCCTTCGCCGCGGTCATTTGCGCAGCCCCGATGGAGAGCCCGTGGCTGTTCGGCTGCGGGGTGGCAGCGATTGGCTTTGGCGCCGGGCAGTTCGTGGTCGGCACGCTCACGGTCTCGATGGGGATGGTGCAGGAC
>CAXTRX010000016.1:8464-23002 GCA_964246785.1 uncultured Acetobacteraceae bacterium
CAGCGGGCTGGCTTTGGGCGCTTGGGGCGCGGTGCAGGCGCTGGCGGCGGGTGTCGCGATCGCGGCCAGTGGCTCGTTGCGGGACGCCGTGAGTGCCTGGGCGGCGCGGGGCACGTTTGGCCCGGCGCTGCTTGATGGCGCAACCGGCTACAGCGCGGTTTACCTGCTGGAGATTGGGCTGCTGTTCGGCGCCTTGATTGCCATCGGGCCTTTGGTGCGGCCGGTCCGGGAGAGCGTATTCTCGCTTGCCAAGTATCCACTTCCGGCGGCAGAGTAAGAATAGGGAAAGCAACAAATGCATAGTGGTGCGATAACCGGCTACATCGACGTGGCGCAACTCACACTTTACGGGTTCTGGCTATTTTTCTTTGCGCTCATCATGTATCTCCGCATGGAAGACAAGCGCGAAGGTTACCCGTTGGACCCGGATGGCGGCCGCGCGCTCGGCACGTTCCCACCCATTCCGAAGCCCAAGCGCTTCATCCTGCCGCATGGCGGCGAATGCTTTGCCCCCCGCATGATCGAAGCCGAGCAACCGAAGCTGCCGCCGATGCCGGTGTCCGGCATGCCGTTCGACCCGGTGGGCGACCCGATGCAGGAGGGGGTTGGCCCGGCGTCCTACGTGTTGCGCGACGAGCATCCAGATAAGATGTTCGAGTCCGGCCTGGCGCGCATCGTGCCGCTGCGGGTGGCAGAGGGTTACTACCTGGCAGTCGAGGATATGCATCCCAAAGGCATGCTGGTGGTGGACCTGGCAGGCGAGCCGATCGGCACGGTAAGCGAGGTTTGGATCGACCGGTCCGAAACGCTGGTGCGCTATCTGCAAGTCACCTGCTCGTTGAACGGGCGCGAGGTGTTGACGCCGATGAACCTGGTTGGGTTGGATCGCAAGCGGCGCATCGTGAAGGTTCGCTCGGTGTTGGCGCGGCAGTTTGCCGATGCGCCGGTGCCGGCCAGCTTGGACGAAATCACGTTGCGTGAGGAGGACCGGATCATGGCGTATTTCGCCAGCGGGCATCTGTTCGCAACCGCCAGCCGCATGGGGCCACTGCTATGAACGAGCACGATTTCGAGTTGGTGCGCGGCCTGCCGGGCACGCCGCCGCCGGGCGAGGTGGTGCTGTGGCAAGGCGCGCCGGACTGGCGGGTGTTGGCGCGGCACGGGCTGCATGTGCGCAGCCTGGTGCTGTATTTCGCGGCGTTGCTGGCTTGGTTCGCGCTTGCCAATGCCGGGCATTTCGACGCGGCGGCCGCGTTGCGTCTGGCCAAGTTCACCGGCTTGGCGGTGGCCGCGGTCGCTATGGTGGCGCTGTTCGCCTACCTGGTCGGCCGCACCACGGTCTACACCGTGACCAACCGCCGGGTCGCCATCCGTTTTGGAGTAGCATTGTCGATGACGCTCAACCTTCCACTGACGCAGATCGAGGCGGCAGACCAGCGCGCCAACAAGGACGGCAGCGGGGACGTGGCGCTGCGGCTCACCCCCGAGGCGAAGCTGGCCTACCTGCTGATGTGGCCGCATGTCCGGCCGTGGCGGTTCAGCCCGGTGGAACCGATGCTGCGCGGGGTGCCGAACGTGGCGGCACTGTCCGCGGCGTTGTGCCGGGCCGCATTGCCCGCCGCTGCTCCCCGGGTCCGCGCGCCGCTGCAAACGGCGCATGCAGCATGAGCGCGACCCATCCCGAGACCGTCATCGTGCCACGCTGGGCCTTGATGATGGCAGGCTCGCTGATCGCGCTCTCGGTGGCCGGGGCAGGGGCGGCGCGGGTGTTCGGGGTGCCAAGCGCCATCCCGCAGTCCACCGCGGTCGCCACGGTCATGGTTCGGTTCACCGATGCGGCGGACAAGAGCGTGGTTGCCACCGACGCCACCACCGGCCGCGAACTGGTGCGCTATGCGCCCGACACCAACGGCTTCCTCCGCGCCACCCTGCGCGGCCTGGTTGGCGACCGCCTGCGCGTGACCGGGGCGGAACAGCCGGACGTGCCGTTCGAGCTGATCGGCTGGGCCGATGGCCGGCTGTCGCTGGAAGACCCGGCGACCAAGCGCGATGTCGAACTAGAAGCATTCGGCATCACCAATGAGGCATCGTTTGCCGCCTTGCTGCCGGGCAGCGACTTGAAGGTTCCTGCGATGGAGCGGCCGGCAGGGGTGCAGGTGCAATGAGTTGGTTTGCTCGGGAGGCGGTCGAGGTTCCGGTCACGGTGGACATCGAGAAGACCGCTGAAAGCTTCCATGCCTACGCCGTGCCGGAACGGATCGACATCCGGCCCGGCGACGAGGTGGTGGTGCATGGTGCCCCGGGCGAGATCGCGTTTGGCGAGCGGCGGGTGGTGCAGTGCCGCGCAACCGTGCTACGAGCGGGAGCGCTGCGCCGGGCGTGGACGCGGCTGGAGGGCTGGTTTGCCCTTACCGAGCTCTATGAAGTGGGGTTTGAGGCGGTGGGCGCGCATTCGGGGGAAACAGCATGAGCCAGGCCATGCATGAGGCAGACGCCGTAGCGTCCCGGGCGCCAACGCTCAAGGCGGGCGCCTCGGCCGAGTCCACCCGGCAGGCACAACAGGACACGGTGCTCACGCCGCGGTTCTACACCACCGACTTCGCCGCCATGGACCGGCTGGACGTGAGCCGCGTGCGGCCGGAATGGGACAGCTTGATCGCCGAGATGCGGTCGGACCCGAACAAGGGGCACTTCCTGCGCGAGGGCACGTTCGAGGCGGCGATGGAAGCCATGGACCCGCCGCTGCGTAAGGAGTTCCTGGAGTTCCTGGTGAGTTCGGTCACCGCGGAGTTCTCCGGCTGCGTGCTCTACTCGGAAATCCGCAAGCGGGTGACCAACAAGGACGTGCACGAGCTGTTCGGCTTCATGAGCCGCGACGAGGCACGCCACGCCGGGTTCATCAACGACGCGCTGAAGGATTTCGGCGTGGGGGTTGATCTTGGCTTCCTGACCCGCGCCAAGAAATACGCCTACTTTCAGCCCAAATTCATCTTCTACGCGACCTACCTGTCCGAGAAGATCGGCTACGCGCGTTACATCACCATCTTCCGCCAGATGGAACGGCATCCGGACCGTATGTTCCACCCGATTTTCCGCTGGTTCGAGAAGTGGTGCGACGACGAGTTCCGCCATGGCGAGGCGTTTGCACTGCTGATGCGGGCGAACCCGAAGCTGCTGAGCGGGATCAACAAATACTGGGTGCGGTTTTTCCTGCTGGCGGTGTTCGCCACCATGTATGTGCGCGACCATGCCCGCCCGGCTTTCCATCAGGCGCTGGGGATGGACCCGACCGAGTACGATTTCCGCGTGTTCCGCATCACGCAAGAGATTTGCCGGCAGGTTTTCCCCGTGCTGCTGGACCTGGACAACCCGGCGTTCGCCGCCGGGCTCGAGCGGCTGCGGCGCATCACGGAGCGCATGGCGGCGGCAAAGGCGCGGGGCGGCGTCCCCGGCAAGCTGCGCAAGCTGGGGCTGACCGCGCTGGCCGGCGCCAACTTTGCGCGGCTGTTCTTCCTGCCGGCGCAGGCCAACACGCTGCCGGCACAGGTCCGCCTGTCGCCAGCATTTTGAGCCTGGTACAGCTTGCCGGGCCGGCGCTGTACGCGCTGCTCGCCTGGTGGGTGAGCACGGGTTTAATCATCCTGCTCGACAACCTGCCGCCGCGCACGTTCCGCTGGAGTGTCGGCGGGGCCACGGTGCTGCTCGGCGCGTCGTTGTGGGGTCTCTGGGCAACCCGGATGAACACCAGCGTGGCGGGCGCCTATGCCGGTTTCACCTACGGGCTGCTGGCCTGGGCCTGGCTGGAGCTCACCTTCTACACGGGGTTCATCACCGGGCCGCGCAAGGTGCGCTGCCACGCCGGATGCAGCGGCTGGCGGCATTTCGGGCACGCGCTGATGGCGAGCCTGTGGCACGAGTTGGCGGTGCTCGCGGTCGGCGGCGCGGTGGTGTGGCTCACGACGGGAACGCCCAATCAAGCGGCCGCCTGGCTTTTCCTGGTGCTGACGTGGATGCATCAGAGCGCGCGGCTGAACGTGTTTCTGGGCGTGCCGAACATCGCCGAGCATCTGCTTCCCGACCACTTGGACTTCCTGCGCTCGTTCTTGCGCCGCCGGCCGATGAACTTCCTGTTTCCGGTCTCCGTCACGGTGTCCACGGTGGCTGCGGTGCTGCTGGTGCAGCGTGCGCTTGCCCCCGGGGTGAGCCCGGCCGAGGCAACCGCGCTGATCTTCGCCGCCACCATGATGGTGCTGGCGATCGCGGAGCACTGGTTCCTTGTGGTGCCGTTGCCGATGGACCGGCTCTGGGCCTGGAGCCTGCGCAAGCGTCCGACGGCGAATGGCGCGCACCCGGTAAAGCTGGGCATATCCTCCTGGAGCACCCATTTGGCAGGATGTTGCGACGTGAGCAGCCTGCAGTTGGTGTTGGATGATGTGGCGAGTGGCGGCTATGGCCAGGTGGAACAGGTGACGGGTGTTGCGCGCGCCCCGTCCGGCTGGGTCCGTTTCTTTGTGGCCGGGGGGCATGCGGGCGTCGCCAGTTTTGCCCCTGTCGGCGGGGAGCAGGGCCAAGTGACAGCGGTGGGCCGGCAAGTCGATGGCCCGGGCTTGGCGGCGGCATTCTCCGCCTGCGCCGAACGCGCGGCGGCTTGAGCACGATTGGGAGCAAACATGGATCACGAGGCGTTCTTCCGCAGCCAGCTTGACGGCCTCCATCGTGAGGGCCGCTACCGGGTGTTCGCCGACCTGGAGCGGCAGGCAGGCGCGTTCCCCAGCGCGGTCCACCACGACGGCCGCGGCGGAACCGCGCCGGTGACGGTGTGGTGCTCCAACGACTACCTGGGCATGGGCCAGCACCCCGACGTGATCGCCGCCATGCACGAAGCGCTGGACCGTTGCGGCGCCGGTGCTGGCGGTACGCGCAACATCTCCGGCACCAACCACTACCATGTGCTGCTGGAGCGGGAGCTGGCGTCGCTGCACGGCATGCAGTCCGCTCTGCTGTTCACTTCGGGCTACCTATCCAACGATGCGACGCTTTCGGTGGTGGCCGGACGCCTGCCGGGCTGTACCGTGCTGTCGGACGCGCTCAACCATGCCTCCATCATCGAGGGCATCCGTCGCAGCCGCGCCGACTACCGCATTTTCCGCCATAACGATCCGCAGGACCTGGACCGTATCCTGTGCGAGCTCGACCCGGCGCGGCCCAAGCTGATCGTGTTCGAGAGCGTGTATTCGATGGACGGCGACATGGCGCCGGTGTCCGAGATTTGCGACGTGGCCGAGAAACACGGCGCCATGACGTACCTGGACGAGGTTCATGGCGTGGGCCTGTATGGGCCCCAGGGTGCGGGAGTGGCAGCGCGCGATGGCGCGGCACACCGGCTGACCGTGGTGGAAGGCACGCTGGCGAAAGCGTTCGGCGTGGTCGGCGGCTACATCGCCGCGTCCGAAGCGCTGTGCGATTTTGTGCGGTCCTACGCGCCCGGTTTCATCTTCAGCACGGCCATGCCGCCCGCGGTGGCTGCGGGGGCGCTCACCAGCATCCGCCACCTCCGCCGCAGCGACGCCGAGCGGGAGCGGCAGCAGGAGCGGGTGGCCGAGTTGCGCCGCCGTCTGGACGAGGTGGGCGTGCCGCATATGCCAAACCCGAGCCATATCGTCCCCGTCATGGTGGGAGACCCGGTGCTCTGCAAGCAAATCAGCGACACGCTGCTCAACCGGTTCGGCATCTACGTGCAGCCGATCAACTACCCGACTGTGCCCCGCGGCACCGAACGGTTGCGCATCACGCCGTCTCCGCTGCACAGCGATGCGGACATCGACAAGCTGACCGGCGCGCTCGGCACCATCTGGGCTGAACTTAGCCTCGCCCGTGCGGCGTAGGGTTAGGGGCGCAGAGCAGGCTCGCCGTCGATCGCGTCTGCCTCACTCGTCCACCCCGGACGAGGGAGCTGGTCAGGACGCCTGTTTGAAGCGGCTGGTGAGGTCTACCCCATGCGCCAGCCCGGCCAGCAGCAGGCAGAGTGCCACGAAAGGCAGGGCACCGCCCGTCAGTGACACGCGCAGTGCCAGGGTGAGGAACACACCGGGCAGCAGCATGCGCACGGCCGCCGGCCAGGCCAGTCCCCGCCGCGTGGCGGCATGCCAGGCAACCAGCCCGGCCAGCTCGAGCGCCGTCGCTGCCAGCACCACGTCGGCTAGGCGGCCGCCGGTGAACCATGTTGCAATCACGAATTTCATCCCCGTTTCTGACATTGCGAAAACCCGGACCGTCTCCACACCTTTTATCGGCAACCTCGTCCAAGGAGCAAAACGCCATGTCCGACATCACCTCTCCGCGTCGTGCTGTACTGAAATCCGCGCTATCACTGGTCTGCGGCACCGCCGCAGTTGCGGCCGTCGCGCCGCTTGCCCGCGCGCAGTCCGCCAAACTGGCGCAGAATGTCGTGCAGTATCAGAACGATCCCAAGGATGGCGCCATGTGCAGCGGCTGCGTGAACTTCCAGGCGCCCAACGCCTGCGCCATTGTCGAGGGCGAGATCAATCCGAACGGCTGGTGCGTGGCGTTCGCGCCGAAGGCCGGCTAACCCGCCCAGACGGCCCCGTCCCGCCACGGCGGCACGGGGCTTGATGCGCCCGGTCTTTCCCTTCGCGGCCATCGTCGGGCAGGACGAAATGAAGCTTGCCCTGTTGATCACGGCCGTCGACCCGGCGGTTGGCGGCGTGCTGGTGTTCGGCGACCGCGGCACCGGCAAGTCTACTGCCGTGCGCGCCCTGGCCGCGCTCTTGCCGGCGCTTTCGGTCGTGGCGGGCTGTCGCTACGGCTGCGACCCGGCGGCCGGGCCAGCCCTCTGCGCCGAGTGTCATGCTCGCTCGCAAGCCGGTGCGTTGCCTGTCGCCGTTGCCCAGGCACCCGTCGTGGACCTGCCGCTCGGCGCTACAGAGGACCGGCTGGTCGGCGCGCTCGACTTGCAACGCGCCCTGGGTGAGGGCGTGAAAGCCTTCGAGCCGGGCCTGCTTGCCCGCGCCCATCGCGGCTTCCTCTACATCGACGAAGTGAACCTGCTGGAGGATCACCTGGTCGACCTCCTGCTCGATGTTGCCGCTTCGGGGGAGAACGTGGTTGAGCGCGAAGGCTTGAGCGTGCGTCATCCCGCACGCTTTGTGCTGATCGGCAGCGGCAACCCGGAGGAAGGCGAGTTGCGGCCGCAACTGCTGGACCGCTTCGGTCTGGCGGTAGAGGTTGCCACTCCCACCGACTTGGCCACCCGCGTAGAGGTGGTGCGCCGCCGCGACACGTTCGACCGGTCGCCGGACGCGCTGCTGGCGCGTTGGGCGGATGAGGGCGCGCGGCTGAGCCAGGCGGTGGCAAGAGGCCGCGCCGCGTTGGAGGACACCGCCGTGCCGGACGCCATCCTGGAGCAGGCCGCCCGGCTCTGCCTGGCACTCGGCACCGCCGGGTTACGCGGCGAGCTGACGCTGATGCGGGCAGCCCGGGCGTTGGCGGCGTTCGAGGGGGAGGCGGAGGTCGCGACCCAGCATCTGCGCCGGGTGGCGCCGGCAGCGCTACGGCACCGCTTGCGCCGCAACCCGCTCGACGAGGCGATGTCGACAGTGCGGGTGGAGCGTGTCCTCGCCGAGGTGCTCGGTACGTGAGCAACGGCGCGGCGCGCTGGGCGGATGCCTGTCACGCCGCCGCAATCTTCGCCGTCGACCCGGCGGGCACCGGGGTCTGCCTCCGCGCGCGGCCCGGACTGGTTCGCGACCGCTGGTTTGCGTTGCTGCGCCGCTTGTTGCCGCCCGAAACCCAGATGCGCCGGGTCCCGCTTGGCATTGCGGACGACCGTTTGCTGGGCGGCCTGGACCTCGTCGCCACCTTGCGGGCAGGGCGGCCCGTGCTCGGGCGCGGCTTGCTTGCGGAGGCGGACGGGCATGTCCTCGTATTGGTCATGGCCGAGCGGCTCAGCGCTGCCATGACCGGCCGGCTGGCGGCGGCACAGGATCGTCGCGAGGTGGTGGTTGAGCGCGAGGGGTTTGGCGCGCGCTCGCCGTTTCACGCCGGAGTGGTGGCGGTCGACGAAGGAATAGACCCGGAGGAGCAACCGCCACCCGCCCTGCTGGACCGACTGGCGTTTTGGCTCGATGCGGACGGGCTCCCTATGCGGGAGCTTGTCGACATGAGCGTTGGCGCCGCTGAAGTTCAGGCCGCCCGGGATCGATCGCCCCAGGTGACGGTGGGCGACGCCACAATCGCGGCGCTGTGCTCCACGGCTGCGGCACTTGGCATCGGCTCCCCTCGGGCGCCCATGCTGGCGCTGCGCGTGGCCCGGGCAGCGGCGGCGCTGGCTGGCCGCGACATGGGGCTGGAGGAAGATGCGGTGTTGGCGGCCCGGCTGGTGCTGGCCGCCCGGGCGCGCGCCGTGCCGCAGCCCGAGCCATCTGAACCCGAACAGCAGCAAGACGACGCAGCCGGGAGCCCCGCGCTCCAACCGCCGGATGCGCCCCAACGATCCGAAGCGTCCCAGCCAACCCAGGCTGACTTGGTGCTGGCTGCGGCGCTCGCGGCCTTGCCCGCTGGATTGTTGGCTCAGCTGCAAACCCATGCGCCGACCCGGAGCAAGGCAGCGCCGGGCCGGGCGGGGCCATCGGCGAAGTCGCCGCTGCGCGGCCGGCCGCTGGGTGCCACGCCGGGCGAATTGGGCGCTGGCGCCCGGCTTGCACTGATCGACACGATCCGGGCGGCCGCTCCATGGCAAAAATTGCGCCAAGCATCGCCGGGCCGCATCGCGGTGCAACCGAGCGATATTCGGGTGGTCCGGTTCCGCAGCCGCTCGCGGAGCACGACGCTGTTTGCCGTCGATGCTTCGGGCTCCTCCGCACGCAATCGCCTGGCGGAGGCAAAGGGGGCGGTCGAGTTGCTGCTGGCGGACAGTTACGTCCGGCGTGATCAGGTGGCCGTGATTGCCTTCCGCGGCAAGGCGGCCGAGTTGCTGCTGCCGCCGACCAGCTCACTGGTTCGGGCCAAACGCAGCCTGGCCGGCCTGCCTGGCGGTGGCGGCACGCCGCTGGCGAGCGGGCTGGATGCGGCATGCGCCTTGGCCCAGGCCCTGCGCCGCCGCGGCGAGACGCCTATCCTGGTGTTGCTGACCGACGGCTCGGCCAACATCGCCCGGGACGGGACGCCGGGCCGCTTGCGTGCGGCAGCCGACGCGCTGGACGCCGCACGTGCCTTTCACGCAACAGGCTGCAATGCTGTGCTGGTGGACATCGCGCCACGGCCGCAAGCGCAGGCCCGCGACATCGCGCAGGCGCTGGCCGCACGCTACGTGCCGCTGCCCTATGCCGATGCGCAGTCGCTCGCTCGGGTGCTTACTCCAGCCTGCCAGGCTCAGCGCTGAGCCATGCTTCGCGCCGATAGCGTACCATCGGCTGCAAGTGCGCCCGGTGCGAAAGTTTATGTTTCCTCGCCGGTAAAAGTACAATAAGCGCAAAGCGTTGTAGCACAGGCGAGCCAGTGATCGAACCCTGCCCATCCATCATCCTGCTCACAGCCATCCGGGATCTGGCATGAGTGACGGTGCAAGTTGGAAGCCGAAAGCGAACCCGTGGCTGATCGCGTTGGTGGTGACACTGGCCGCGTTCATGGAAATTCTTGACACCACGATCGTCAATGTGGCGTTGCCGCATATTGCCGGCGCTTTGTCTTCCTCGAACGACGAGGCAACCTGGACGCTTACATCCTACTTGGTAGCCAATGGCATTGTGCTGCCGATTTCTGGTTTCTTTGGCAACCGGCTTGGGCGGAAACGATACTTCCTGATTTGCATCGGCATGTTTGGCGTGTTTTCGTTCCTCTGCGGTATTGCTACGAGCTTGCCTCAGCTTATCCTGTTTCGTTTGGCGCAGGGCTTCTTCGGCGGCGGCTTGCAGCCGAACCAGCAGGCCATCATCCTGGACACCTTCCCGACCGAGCAACGTGGTGCTGCATTCTCAATCACTGCAGTGGCCACGATTGTGGCGCCGGTTCTGGGCCCGGTCATGGGGGGATGGATTACTGACAATTACTCCTGGCGCTGGATTTTTTTCATCAACATCCCCGTGGCAATACTGACGTTCTTCTCTGTGGCGGCGTTGGTTGAGGACCCGCCCTGGGTGGCCAACCAGCCCAAGAGGCAGATCGACGCAATCGGGCTGGGCTTGATCGCCCTCGGGCTGGGATGCTTGCAGGTCGTGATGGACCGTGGCGAGGACGATGACTGGTTCGGGTCCAACTTCATCGTTGGCATGTCGATTGCGGCCGCCGCCGGGCTGCTCGGGGCGATTGGCTGGCTGCTTACCAATAAGCGGCCGATTGTCAGCCTTCGGGTGATGTCGGACCGCAACTTCGCCCTAGGCTGCTTGTGCACCTTTGCGCTGTTTTCCATCGTTTATGCGTCGGCCGTATTGCTGCCACAGTTGTCGCAGGAGGTGCTCAACTACAATGCGACCTTGGCTGGCCTTGTGCTGGCACCGGGCGCAGTGGCGGTGATCTTTGTCATCCCGATGGTTCAGCAGACTATGAAATTTGTCCCAACCAAGGTCATCATCGCCGCTGGTTTCATGTTCATCGGCCTAGGAATGGTGTATTCGACGCATCTTATCCCAAGTATCGACTTCGGAACGCTGACCAAGATGCGCATTGCGCAATCGGTCGGCATCGCTTTGCTGTTTGTGCCAATCAGCACCATTTCGTATGTCACCCTTCCCAAGGAGCTGAACGGGGACGCTGCGGCGCTCTACACCATGTTTCGCAACGTGTCCGGCTCCATCGGCATCAGCCTGTCGACCGCTGAAGTCACGCAACGCACGCAAATCCGCACCGCCTACCTGATTGATCACCTCAATCCATTTGATCAAGGCTATAACCTGACGCTGCAAAGCTACCAGCAAAGCCTATTGTCGACCGGCCACGCCGCAGCCACGACGCTGAACACCGCGACGGGGCAGATCTACCAGGCGTTACGCACGCAAGCCTCGGTGCTGGCCTATTCGGACGTGTTCGCATTCTGTGCCATCGGCGCCTTCTGCATTGTGCCAGTGGCCTTCTTGTTCTCCAACGTGACCGCAAAGGGTGGCGCAGCGGGGCACTGATTGGGTGGCGCAGCGGGGCACTGATTGGGTGGCGCAGCGGGGCACTGAGCTCATCCCGTCGCGAGCTTAGCTAATTGTTAACACCACTCTGCGATCTTGCCGTCATTACCATCGCGCGAAGGTCTGACGCCAACATGATCCACAGGATGTCCGTCGCACAGCAATTTTTGCTGTTAGGAGTGTTCGGCGTTGTATTGACGGTCGGGGGCCTGGGTCTGACCCTGAAGCGAAGCCACGATCTAGCTTTCGAGGCCAAGCATGCGGAGATCCAGAACGAGGCCGAAGAGGGCGCCTCGATTGTGAGGTATTTCGTCCAGCAAGAAAACAGCGGAACAATGACCCGCGAGGAGGCGCAAGGCCGGGCTAAGCAAGCGATCGGGGCAATCCGTTTCCAAGGCGTCAACTATGTCAGTTTGTTGGGGTTTGACGGTCTTTCGATTGTCAACGCGAACAAGGATATCGTCGGCAAAAACATCCTTGACCTGAAGGATCCGTTTGGCACCCCGATTGTCCGGGCGCAAATCGCCATCGCTATGTCGGGTAAGCCCGGTTTCGCTGAGTATTACTGGAAGAAAATCGGCGAAACCACGCCAAAGCTCAAAATGTCATACAACATTGGCATACCAGAGTGGCAGATGGATGTCTCGACTGGCGATTTCGCCGACGATCTCGATGCCAAATTGATCAACGGCGTGATCCAGCTTGCGGAAATATTCTTGCCGTTGTTCGTAGGATACTTAGCCGTTGTCTTTGTCATGCGCCGGTCGCTGGCAAGGCTTCTCGGGTCCCTTGCTGGCACCATGCGGCGGCTTGCGCGTGGCGATACCGCAATCGAGATAGCGGGCCAACACCGACGCGACGATATCGGCCAAATGGCGCAGGCATTGGTCACCTTCCGCCAGGCTGCCATCGATAAAGCGCGGCTGGAACTCGAAGCCGACGAGGCGAGCCGCCGCGCAGATCAGGAGAGAACCGCCCGCGAGCAGGATCGCGCTGCAATGGCCAAGGATCAAACGGCCGTGATGGAGGCGGTTGCTGATGGCCTGGTTCGGCTATCCGAAGGTGACCTGACGTTCCGGCTGGCCGAGGCGTTCTCCTCCGGCTACGAAAAGTTGCGCCAGGACTTCAACAGCGCTCTGGCAAAGCTGGAGCAAACGCTGCAGGCAGTCGCTCAGAACACCCAGAGCATCCGAAGCGGAGCAGGTGAAATCAGCCAAGCGTCCGACGACCTGTCGCGCCGGACCGAGCAACAGGCCGCATCGCTGGAGCAGACCGCCGCGGCGCTCGACGAGATCACCTCGACCGTACGTAAGACCGCAGAAGGCGCCAACCTCGCCCACCAGGTCGTCTCCAATGCTAAAGGCGACGCCGAGCTGTCCGGCACGGTCATGCAGGATGCGATGACAGCCATGAGCGCCATCGAGCAATCCTCCGGCCAGATCGGGCAGATCATTGCCGCGATTGATGAGATCGCTTTTCAGACCAACCTGCTTGCCTTGAACGCCGGGGTAGAGGCCGCACGGGCTGGCGATGCGGGTCGGGGCTTTGCGGTGGTCGCCTCCGAAGTTCGAGCCTTGGCTCAACGTTCCGCCCAGGCCGCAAAGGAGATCAAGTCTCTCATCAGCGCCTCCAACCAGCATGTGCTGCTCGGCGTGAAGCTGGTCGGCGAGACTGGCCGCTCGTTAACGCGGATCGTGACACAGGTGGGCGAGCTCGACGGCGTCGTCACAGAGATCGCTGCTTCCACCGCCGAGCAAGCAACGGCGCTTGCCCAAGTGAACACCGCAGTCAACCAGATGGACCAAATCACCCAGCAGAACGCTGCCATGGTGGAACAGAGCACCGCAGCCAGTCACTCGCTTGCTCGCGAGGCGGAGCAACTCTCAACCGTGGTGGACCGGTTTCGGGTGGCGGTAGCTACGGCGCCTGTCGAACACCTCGCTCCAGCGCGGTCCGGCGTGACCGCGGAGCGAGCGCCGCGAAAGCCCGCAAAACCGGCGGTGACGCCGCAAGCGCCTCGCCGCGCGGCCGCAAGCTACGCCGGCAACCTGGCTTTGAAACAGCCCACCTCTGGCGAGGGATGGGAAGAGTTCTAAGCACCTGATTAGCCTTCAAGGCAGCCAATTCCCGCTTTGCTCAAGCAAACCTTGCTGCCGTCAGGACTTATCCCCCTAGTCGCACAAAGAGCCTGCAGCGACGAAGGAGGGCAGATGACCATGACTGACCCGGCAACCATCAGCAACCCTGCTGCCACCAAGCATCGGCTGCAATCGATCCCAATCGGGATCCAGGCCGCCGGCATGCGCACGGAAGCCGACTCCATGGGCAAGGTCGACGTTCCCGCCGACCGCTACTGGGGAGCGCAGACGCAACGTAGCTTGCAGCACTTTTCCATAGGCAATGACCGCATGCCCAAGGAGGTGTCGCACGCTTACGGGGTGGTCAAAAAAGCTGCGGCACTTGTCAACCATGCCGAAGGCCGGCTGGAGGACTGGAAGGCCGACGCCATCGTCCAAGCGGCCGATGAGGTCATCGCGGGCAAGCTCGACGCGCATTTTCCGCTCTACGTTTGGCAAACCGGCTCTGGCACCCAGTCCAACATGAACGTCAACGAGGTGATATCCAACCGCGCCATCCAATTGCTCGGCGGCGAATTGGGCACCAAAGCGCCCGTGCATCCGAACGATGACATTAACATGGGTCAATCCAGTAACGACACTTTTCCGGCGGCCATGCACATTGCCGCATTGAAGGCGCTGGATGATCGTCTGCTCCCCGAGTTGGACGCCTTGGCGACCCTCATCGAGACCAAGGCGGCCGGTTGGGAACACGTCGTCAAAATAGGCCGCACCCATCTGCAGGACGCGGTTCCGCTCACCGTGGGCCAGGAGTGGTCCGGCTACGCGCATCAAATCCGCGACGCGATGGCGGATCTGCGCTGGGCGCGCGAAGGGCTGCTGGAGTTGGCGGTCGGGGGCACGGCCGTGGGCACCGGGCTTAACGCGCCCCCCGGCTTCAGCCGCAAGATCGCAGAGAAGATCGCCGAACTGACAGGCCAAAGTTTCATAACCGCGCCGAACAAGTTTGCGGCGCAAGCCTCGCTCGACATGATGGTGCGGGCCAGCGCCGCGCTGCGTGGCACGGCGGTGGCGCTGATGAAGATCGCCAACGATATGCGCTGGCTCGCCTCTGGCCCGCGCTGTGGCTTTGGCGAGTTGCTGCTGCCAGAGAACGAGCCCGGCAGCTCCATCATGCCCGGCAAGGTCAACCCAACCCAGTGCGAGGCGATGGTGATGATCTGCATCCAGGTGATCGGCGAGGACACGGCGGTCGCGTTCGCCGGCAGTCAGGGCAACTTCGAACTGAACACGATGCGCCCGATCATCATCAACAACTTCCTGCATTC
>CAXTRX010000016.1:23012-31309 GCA_964246785.1 uncultured Acetobacteraceae bacterium
CGCTGATGTCTGCGACATGTTCCGCTGTCATTCGGTGGAAGGCACCACCCTCAACGAAAAGCGGATCGGGCAGTACGTCGCGCAATCCGTCATGCTGGTCACGGCGCTCAGTCCGCTGATTGGCTACGACAAGGCGTCGCATATCGCGCACAGGGCGATGCAGGAGGATTTGACCCTCAAGCAGGCGGCGATTCAGTCTGGCGATGTCAGCGAGCAGCAATTCGATGAACTCGTGAACGCTCATAAGCTGGTCGGCCAGGGTTTAGCCGGCGCCTGACTGCCCCCGTTCAGAGTGCCGCGACATGGCTATCACGCAGGTGACCGCCTCTGTCGGAGCAGCCTATGCGCATTGCCATCCTTGATGACTATCAGTCGGCAGCGCGAAGCTCAGCAGACTGGACCTCGGTAGCGCGCCGCGCTGAAATCACGGTTTTTACCGATCATCTGGCCGACGAGGACGCGGTTGTTCGCCGCCTGAACTCGTTCGATATCGTCTGCGTCATGCGTGAGTGTACGCCCTTTCCCCGCAGCCTGCTTGAGCGGCTGCCCAGACTGAGGTTCATTGCCTCAACCGGCCGGGTCAATGCCGCCTTCGACGTCAAGGCGGCTGAACAGCGCGGCATCACCATCGCACACACTGGCTACAGCCCTGCGCCGACTGTCGAGCTGGCCTGGGCGCTGATCCTCGCCTGCCAGCGCAATATCGTGAGCGAGGCTCACTCCGTTCGTGCCGGGGAATGGCAGCATACTCTGGGCGGGGACTTGCATGGCCGCACCCTTGGCCTGTTGGGCGTGGGCAACATTGGCAGCCGCGTTGCCCAGGTTGGCAATGCATTTGGCATGAGGGTGATTGGCTGGAGTGAAAACCTTTCGGCCGAGAAGGCGCAAGCATCCGGCGTAACCGCCGTCACCAAGGAGGCGCTGTTCGCTCAAGCGGATATTCTTAGCATTCACGTCGTGCTGAGCCAGCGCACCCGCGGCCTGGTGGATGGGGCTATGCTGAGCCTGATGCAGCCGGGAGCTTGGCTTGTCAACACGTCACGCGGCCCGATTGTAGACGAGCCGGCCCTTCTCTGCGCGCTTCGCCTACAGCGCATCGCCGGCTATGCCGTGGATGTCTTCGGCAGGGAGCCTTCGCCCGCCGGCCATCCGTTCCGCACCCTCTCTAATGTTCGCGCCACCCCCCATATCGGCTACGTGACAGACAGCATGTACCGGACGTTTTATGGTGACTGCGTGCGCCATATCCTGCAGTGGCTGGACCGCCAACCGGGTTGAGCGGCGCTGCAATCGATCTGGGAGGTTAGCTCTAGCTGGCTTATGCCGTCCATCAGTCAGTGCAGCCAGGTGCCAACTCGCTTGATCAACGCCGATACTCTAATGCCGTCAGAAAGGAGACCCGCCGCATGATAGAGGCCACCCTGATCGCAGGTGACGGCATCGGCCCTGAGGTGATTGATGCGACGGTGGCCGTGCTGGACGCGCTTGGACGCCCGTTCGCGTGGGACCGGCAGCTAGGCGGGATGGCGGCGGTTGAAGCGACAGGGGATCCGCTGCCGCCAGCCACGCTGGACAGCATCCGCCGCACCCGGTTGGCGCTAAAAGGTCCGCTGACCACGCCCATTGGCGGCGGGTTCCGCTCGGTGAACGTGCGGCTGCGGGAGGAATTCCATCTTTACGCCAACCTACGGCCGGCGCGCACGCTGATCCCCGGTGGCCGCTACGAAAACATCGACCTTGTGATCATTCGTGAGAATTTGGAGGGGTTTTACGTCGCATTCGAGCATTTCATCCCGATCGGCGACGATAACCACGGGGTGGCGATTTCTTCCGGCGTCAACACGCGGGCGGGCGCGCGCCGGATACTCAGCTATGCGTTCGAATACGCGGTGCGGAACGGCCGCAAGAAAGTGACGGTCGTGCACAAGGCCAACGTGCTCAAGGCGCTCACCGGGCTGTTTCTAGAGGAAGGCCGGGCGGTGGCGAAGGAGTATGAGGGCCGGGTGGTGATGGACGACCGCATTGTGGACGCATGCGCGATGCAACTCGTGCTCAATCCCTGGCAGTTCGACGTGATCGTGACCACCAACCTGTTTGGCGACATCCTTTCGGACGAGGCTGCCGGGTTGGTGGGGGGGCTCGGCATGGCGCCGGGGGCCAATATCGGCACTACGGCGGCGATTTTCGAGGCGGTGCACGGATCGGCGCCGGACATTGCGGGCAAAGGGGTCGCGAACCCGACGTCTGTGTTGCTCGCCGCCGGCCTGATGCTGGAGCATACCCGCCAGACCGGACTGCGCCACCGTCTGGAAATGGCGATCGCAGCCGTGCTGAACGAGGACGGAGTGCGCACCGGCGACTTGGGTGGGACCGCCACAACGCAACAGTTCACCACGGCGCTGCTGAGCCGGCTGGGATAGCGGCGCTATAAACCGGTTTGCGCCTGCAGGCCAACGGCGGCGATGCCAGCCAGCGCGCAAGCCTCGTCCTTGTCCGACAGATCGCCGGAGATGCCGACGGCACCGATCACCGCACCGCGGGATAGCACCAGCACCCCACCTGGGACGGGTATCAGCCGGCCGCCGCTTGCCGCCGATAATGCTGCCATGAACATGGGATTGGCGCTGGCGCGGTTAGCGAGTTCGCGCGAGCCAAAGCCCATCCCAAGCGCACCCCAAGCCTTGCCGAACGCTATGTCGAAGCGGAGGATGCCGGAGCCGTCTTCCCGTTTGAACGCCACCAACTGGCCGCCCGCGTCCAGCACCGCGACCGAGAGCGGCATCAGGCCTTCGCTGCGGCCGGCGGCCAACGCCGCGTCCACGATCGCGGCGGCAGTGTCCAGCGTGATAGCCATCACGTGCCTCCGGCCTCAGGCAGGCTTGCGGTCAAGCATGGCGGCACCGCCCTGACGCGCGTCACGGGCCCGGGCGGACTGGCGGCCATGGGCAAGCCATAGCGCGGCGGCACACATCGCCGTCAGTCCGACAAGGTTCACGCCTACTTCTGTAACCAGGTTCACGCCATCGGTGCGGAACACCAGCCGGCCGAACAACGCAAGCAAGCAGCCGAAGGAAAACACCTCTAGCGAGTGCTGGCCGCAGGCAGCAACCGGGCGAAGCCATGCTTGCTCGCACAGGCTGCGCACCCAGCGGGAACTCATCGCCAGGTAGAACAGGCAAAGCACGTCGACGATGCGAAGCCAGTTGAGGCGAGACTTGTCGGGCGAGCCCATGGCGAGCGGATGCAGGTTCGGCAGGCTCCAGTCGTGGAAGGGCGCGCCCTGGATGAAGGCAAACGCAAGAAAGGCGACGCAGAACCGAACCAACCAAGGGTTACGCGGCAAAGACCCGGCGCCGCGTTCAGTCATCGTGAACAGGACAGCTCCAATGGCGAACAAAAACTGCCAGGCGAACGGGTCGAAATACCAGCCTTGGTTGTCCATCCAGTTGGGCAGGTTGAGGCTGTGGAATCGGCCGGCTGCCATCCAGATGGCCGCCGAGACGGCAAGCGTCAGCCAGGGGGCACGGCGCAGGCCGAAATAGACCAGCGGAAACGCACCCAGGAGGACAACGTAGAGCGGCAGGATGTCCAAATAGCTTGGCAGCGCGCGCAAGGTAAGTCCATGCGCGAGCCCAGCAATCGGGGTCTGCAGGATGCGCGCCACGGTTGTGGGCTGCATGTGGTAGTAGGTGGTCCAGCCATACACAACCAGCAATGTGGTGAGTAGCAGGCCAGCCTGGAACAGATAGATGCGGGCGCAGCGAGCAGCGATTCTGCGCAGGCCGCGAACCGCTCCGTCGCGCTGGAAGCTTTTCCCGTAGGCCATCATGGCGGAGAAGCCGGCAAGCAGCACGAACACCTCAGCCGCGTCAGAAAATCCAAAGTTATGCAGGGTGACCCGGTTGAGCAGGTCGCTTGGCATGTGATCGATGAAGATCATTAGCAGCGCCAAACCACGGATCACGTCGATCCGCAGATCGCGCCGGCGCGTCGGAGCAGCAACGGTTTGCATTCGAGACACCAGCCTGAGTTAGCGCCTAAACTACGCACCAACCACCGGGTCGTTTGATGACGATTATGCGCTGTGTGTGAATAACAGTAACCCAGCCTCACCCACGTCCAGCGGGAGCAAAGCCGGCTCGCTGCGCGCGGGTCAGTGGCCGAGCGCCTGGACGATCTCCTCGGTCATTTTCTTGGCGTCGGCAAACAGCATCATGGTGTTGGGGCGGAAGAACAGCTCATTCTCCACCCCCGCGTAGCCCGAGGCCATGGAGCGCTTGATGAACAGCACCGTCGCCGCCTTCTCCACCTCGAGGATCGGCATGCCGTAGATGGCGGAGGTCTTGTCGGTTTTGGCAGCCGGGTTGGTCACGTCGTTGGCGCCAATGACGTAGGCGACATCGGCGGTGGCAAAGTCGTTGTTGATCTCCTCCAACTCGAACACGTCATCGTACGGCACGCTGGCTTCGGCCAGCAGCACGTTCATGTGGCCCGGCATGCGGCCGGCCACCGGGTGGATGGCGTATTTCACCGCCACACCCTCCGCCTTCAACAGGTCGCCCATCTCGCGCAGTGCGTGCTGGGCCTGCGCCACCGCCATGCCGTAGCCGGGCACGATGATGACCTTGGAGGCGTTCTTCATGATGAAGGCGGCGTCGTCGGCGTTGCCGGCCTTGACTGGGCGCACCTCGCCGCCGCCGACGGCAAGCGGGCCGCCCGCCTCGGCGCCGAAGCCGCCCAGTAGCACGTTGAAGATCGAGCGGTTCATGCCTTTGCACATGATGTAGGACAGGATGGCGCCTGAGGCACCGACCAAGGCGCCAGTGATGATCAAGGCCAGGTTCTGGATGGTGAAGCCGATGCCGCAGGCAGCCCAGCCGGAGTAGCTGTTCAGCATCGAGACCACGACCGGCATGTCCGCCCCGCCGATCGGGATGATCAGCAGGAAGCCGAGCGCCAAAGCCAGCAGTGCGATCAGCCAGAACACGGCCTGGCTGGAACTGGCGACGAAGACCACGATCAGCACCAAGAGCAGAGCACCGATGACGGCATTCAGCGGATGCTGGTATTTGAAGGTAATCGGCGCGCCCTTCATCAGCGCCTGCAGCTTGGCGAACGCGATCAGCGACCCGGTGAAGGTGATGGCGCCGATGGCCAGGCCGATCGACATCTCGACCAAGCTCTCGCGGTAGATGTGACCCGGCGTGCCGATGCCGAACGCGGCCGGGGCGTTCAGCGCGGCGGCGGCCACGAACACGGCCGCCAGGCCCACCAGCGAGTGGAAGGCGGCGACCAACTGGGGCAGCGCCGTCATTTGGATGCGGCGGGAGACGGTGACGCCGATGCCGCCGCCGATGATGATGCCAAGGAAGATCAGGGCATAGCCGCCCCCGCCCATGCCGCCGCGCAGCAGGGTGGCCACGATGGCAATGGCCATGCCGGCAATGCCGAAGGCATTGCCCTGGCGCGAGCTGGTGGGGTTGGAAAGGCCGCGCAGGGCCAGCACGAACAGGACGGCGGCAACCAGGTAGGCAAGGGCGGTCAAGCTGGGGGACATGGGGGCGCCTACTTCTTGACCGGTGTGCGCGGCTTAAACATGGCCAGCATGCGCTGCACGACGGTGAATCCGCCGAATATGTTCACGCTCGCCAGGGTGACGGCGAGGAAGCCGAAGATTTTGGCGGCCACCGTGTCGCCCAGACCGGTGGCGAGCATGGCGCCCACGATGATGACGGAGGAAATCGCGTTGGTGACCCCCATCAGCGGCGAGTGCAACGCCGGAGTGACGTTCCAGACAACGTAGTAGCCGACGAAGCATGCCATCAGGAACACGGCCAGCAGGTAGATAAAGGGCTCCGCCGCGGCCGCCACGGGTGCGGCGGCGGCAACCGTGTGCCCGGCCATGTCGCGCAATTGGATGGCCAGGATGGCCGCTTGCTGCGAGACGTTGGCCGCTTGGTCGGCCAGGGTGCTCGGGTTCGCGTTCGGGTTCATACGGGGGCTCCGGCTGGCGTCGAGACGGCAACGTAGCGTTCATGCACCACGGCGCCGCCACGGGTGAGCATGGTGCCCTGCACGATGGCGTCGTCCTCAGGCAGCTTGGGAGACCGCGCGTCGCGGTCCCAAAAGGTGGTGAGGAAGGTGAGCAGGTTGCGGGCATACAGGCTGGTGGCGGCGGCCGGGATGCGGCCCGGCCAGTTGCGCCAGCCCAGCACCTTCACGCCGTTCTCGGTATGGGTGAGTTCGCCCGGCACGGTGGCGCCGCAGTTGCCCCCTGCGTCAGCCGCGATGTCCACCACCACGCTGCCGGGCTTCATGCCGGCCACCATCTCCTTGGTGATGATGACGGGCGCGCGTCCGCCGGCGACCAGGGCGGTGCAGACCACGATGTCGTTCTTGGCGACGGTTGCGGTGACCAGGGCGGCCTGCTTGGTCCGGAAGCTGTCGCTCATCGTCTGCGCGTAGGCACCGGTCTGCTTGGCGGATTCCTCGTCTTCCACGCCGACGAAGGTGGCGCCCAGCGAGCGGATTTCCTCCTTGGCAGCGGGCCGGACGTCGGTTGCCGACACGATCGCGCCCAGCCGCCTCGCGGTGGCGATGGCCTGCAGCCCGGCGACCCCCGCGCCGACCACGAACACCCGGGCGGGCGGCACCGTCCCAGCGGCGGTCATCATCATGGCAAAGCCGCGGTCAAACGCGCCGGCGGCTTCCACCACGGCGCGATAGCCCGCCAGGTTGGCCTGCGAGGACAGCACGTCCATTGCCTGGGCGCGGGTGATGCGGGGCAGCAGCTCCATGGCGGCGACGTCAATGCCGGCCTCGGCCAGGGCGGGGGCGAGCGCCGGGTCGGAGGCGGCGCCGCTGACGCAGACCAGCAAGGCGCCGCGCTGGATGTGGCTGCGCACCTCGGAGGTTGGCATCTGGACGCTGAACACAATGCCTGCGCCAGCGAGCACGGCAGCGGCATCGGGCGCCATTTCTGCGCCTGCGGCGGCAAATTCCGCGTCTGGAATGGACGCAGCCAGCCCGGCGCTGGCCTGCACGGCCACGGTGGCTCCGAGCGCGATGAGTTTCTTGACCGTTTCCGGCGTGGCGGCGACGCGGGTTTCCGCCGCGGCCGTTTCTTTCAGCACCGCAAGGCGCATCCGATGTTCCTTAGTGACATTTGGGCGAAAGCCTCCCGGGCGCGGACCATGCGGGAGGCAGGATGGAGACGCAAGAGCGGGTGCCGCGTCGTTCAGCTAGGATGATTGCATATGCCCTTCTCTCCCTCTCCCGAGCGTACGAAGAGGAAGACCCATACAGGAAGTCAGAGCCGCATCAACCTGCGGACGTGGGCGGCGGCGGATTGCGCCAGCGCATCCAGGTCGTAACCGCCTTCCAACAATGAGACCACACGGCGGCCCGTATGTGAGTGGGCGACGGCCAGCAGCCGATCGGTGAGCCAGGCGAAATCCTCGGTCGCTACCCGCAACTCTGCCAATGGGTCGGCCCGATGAGCGTCGAACCCGGCGGAGATGATCAGCAGCTCCGGCGCCCAGGAGTCCAGGGCGGGGAGGATGCTGTCGTGCCATGCGGTGCGGAACTCCGCGCCGCCTGAGCCGGGTGCGAGTTGGACGTTCAGGATGTTGTTCGCCACTCCCCGGTCGCGTGGCCAGCCCGTGCCTGGATAGCAGGGGTGCTGATGGCTGGAAGCGTAGAACAAGGCCGGGTCGGAGGCGAAGATGTCCTGCGTGCCATTGCCATGGTGCACGTCGAAATCCACCACCGCCACGCGCGCCAGGCCCCAGCGCGCTTGGGCATGGCGAGCCGCCACCGCGGCGTTGTTGATGAAGCAGAATCCCATCGGGCGCTGCCGCTCGGCGTGATGGCCGGGCGGGCGGGTGGCGGCGAAGGCTGCGCTGGCGCGGCCGCTCATCACCGCGTCGACCGCAGCCACAGCGGCGCCCGCCGCGCGAAGCACGGCGTCGCGGGTGCCGGCGCTCATGACCGTGTCGGGGTCAAGGGCAAGGCGCTCGCCGGGCGCGGGAGCCAGGGCGAGCAGGCGCTCGACATAGGCGGCGGGATGGGCGCGATCGAGCTGCTCGCGCGTGGCTGCAGGCGCTGCCTCGCGGAGCAGGGGAGCGAAGTCGGGCTGGTCAAGCGCCGCCAGCACAGCGCGCAGGCGGGCCGGGCACTCAGGATGACCCGGGCCCGGATCGTGTTCCAGACAGGCGGGATGGGTGATGAGGGCTGTCGCAGTCATGCCCCCCGGTCGTCCGGGGGGGGGCGGCTGGTGCAGGAGACCCCCCCGGCCG
>CAXTRX010000017.1:0-31193 GCA_964246785.1 uncultured Acetobacteraceae bacterium
GCGAACCACCCGCGCGCGGCTGCGGCAGGAGATCGGCGCCGACCGGGCCGGCTTGCTGGCCCGGGCTGCCGATGCGGGACGGCAGCGGCGGCAGCGGGATGCACACCTGGGGATGGAACTGGCCGGGCGGGTGGAGATCTTTCCTGGCGGCTTTGCGCGGCTTTCGCCTGGCCCGATTGCCGTGGACGCGCTGGCCGCTGTGCTGCGCATGGTGTCTGGCAGGCATTATCCTGTGTCTGGCGTGAAGCCGCTTGCTGCGTCGCCACGGCCAGCGACCCTCGCAGGGGCGCGGCTGCTTGCGGCGGGCCGAGCGGGGCCGGGCTGGCTGGTGGTGCGGGAAGCGGCGGCGATGGCGGGCGGATGCGCGGCGCTTGAGGGAGCCGTCTGGGATGGACGCTTCCGCATCGCCAGCTTGGCCAGCGGCAAGGCGCTTGGAGCGTGCAGCATCGGTGCGCTAGGAGGCGAGGCGACCGGCTTGCGCCGTCAGGTGCGGTGGCCGGCAGCGGTGCTGCACACACTTCCTGCGCTCCGCTGCAACGGCACGCTATTCGCGGTGCCGCATTTAGGTTATCTTCATAGGGACTATGCAACGGGTGGCGAGGTTCGGAGTGCCGTCTACAGCGAGGCGGTGCCGGTCGCGGGCGCTGCCTTTTCGGGTTGTTGACCAAGGTGGGGCTTTGCTGGATCGTAAGCGAACCCATGTTGGTTGGGTCGCGCCAGGCCAGTTTGGTCGGGTTGAGCGAAGTGGACGAGGTGGCCAGGAGCAGGACACTGATGTCAGTATCATGGATGTGCCAGGAAACATAGATGAGCAATTTCGGCCGCAACCTCGCGCTCTGGGTGATCATAGCCCTGCTGCTGGTGGTGCTGTTCAATCTCTTCCAACCCGGCACGTCGCAACGTGCGACCACGCAGGTCGCATATTCTGACTTCCTGAACGATGTGTCCGCGAGCCGCGTGCACGACGTGACCATCCAGGGCCGCGTTATCACCGGGCAGATGAACGACAACCGGACATTCCAGACCTACACGCCGGACGACCCCACCCTGGTTCAGCGGCTGACGGACAAGGGCGTGCGCGTGATCGCCAAGCCGGAGGACGAGGGCAGCAACAGCATCTTCCATTACCTGCTCAACTGGTTCCCGATGCTGCTGCTGATCGGCGTCTGGGTGTTCTTCATGCGCCAAATGCAGTCGGGCGGCGGCCGGGCAATGGGCTTTGGCAAGTCGCGTGCCCGGATGCTGACCGAAAAGCAGGGCCGGGTGACGTTCGAGGACGTGGCGGGCATCGACGAGGCCAAGAGCGAGCTGCAGGAGATTGTGGAGTTCCTCAAGGACCCGCAGAAGTTCCAGCGGCTTGGCGGCAAGATCCCCAAGGGCGTGTTGCTTGTCGGCCCGCCCGGCACTGGTAAGACCTTGCTGGCGCGTGCCATTGCCGGCGAGGCGAACGTCCCGTTCTTCACCATATCCGGTTCGGATTTCGTCGAGATGTTTGTGGGCGTCGGCGCCAGCCGCGTGCGCGACATGTTCGAGCAGGGCAAGAAGAACGCCCCGTGCATCATCTTCATCGACGAAATCGACGCGGTCGGGCGGCATCGTGGCGCAGGCCTCGGCGGCGGCAACGACGAGCGCGAACAAACCCTCAACCAGATGCTGGTCGAGATGGACGGGTTCGAGAGCAACGAGGGCGTAATCCTGATTGCTGCCACCAACCGTCCGGACGTGCTCGACCCGGCCTTGCTGCGGCCGGGCCGGTTTGACCGTCAGGTTGTAGTGCCCAACCCAGACGTCGGCGGGCGCGAGAAGATCTTGCGTGTACATATGCGCAAGGTGCCACTGGCGAACGACGTCGATCCGAAGACTATCGCGCGGGGTACCCCGGGCTTCTCCGGTGCGGACTTGGCTAACCTAGTGAACGAGGCCGCTCTGCTGGCCGCCCGCATGGGCAAGCGCACCGTGGCCATGTTCGAGTTCGAGCATGCCAAGGACAAGGTGATGATGGGCAGCGAGCGCCGCTCCCTCGTCATGTCAGACGCTGAGAAGCGCATGACGGCTTATCATGAGGCAGGGCACGCGCTTTGCGCCATGAACGAGCCGGATTGCGACCCGGTGCACAAGGCGACCATCATTCCGCGGGGCCGTGCGCTTGGCTTGGTGATGAGCCTTCCGGAAGGGGATCGGCTGTCGGAAAACAAGGCACGCTTGGTGGCGCGCCTAGTAATGGCGATGGGCGGCCGTGTTGCTGAGGAGATCATTTTTGGCCCCGATCGCGTGTCGACCGGCGCCGGCGGCGACATCAAGCAGGCGACCAACATCGCCCGCAACATGGTCACCGAATGGGGCATGAGCGAAGGCCTTGGCATGATCGCGTATGGCGACAACAGCCAGGAGGTGTTCCTGGGTCATAGCGTGACACAGAATAAGAACGTGTCCGAGGTCACTGCCCGCGAGATCGATGCGGAAATAAAAGGGATCATCGACCGTGCATACGGCCGCGCCAAGACCGTCCTGACCGAGAACATTGAGCAGCTGCACCGGCTTGCGCGCGGCTTGCTGGAGCATGAGACGCTGTCTGGAGACGAAATCCGGACGGTGCTGCGCGGCGATCCGGTGATCAAGAAGGTGGTGGACGAGCCTGCGCCTGAAACGCGTCGGGCATCGGTTCCAACCACGCGCCCGATCTCTCCGCCGTCGCCAGGGCTTGGCGCCGCTCCCCAGCCCGGCTAGCCCCGTAGGGACGCACCCTCATCCTGCCTCTCCCTTTGGGAGAGGGTAGGGGTGAGGGGCCGACGCGCACACCTCTCATGGGCCAACACCCCTCACCCAATCCCTCTGTCGAAGTGAGAGGGCGCCTGCAAAGTTGGGCTGGTCTATCATCTCGGCCACTGATCATGGCCGTGCTCAACGTCACCCCTGACAGCTTCAGCGATGGGGGTGACCACTTCGACCCGGCAGTGGCCATCAAGGCCGGGCTGCGCATGGTGTCCGAGGGTGCCGACATGCTCGACATCGGTGGCCAGACGACACGCCCGGGCAGCCACCCGATCGATCCTGCCGAGGAACAGGCCCGCATCTTGCCTGTGATCGCGGGGTTGCGCGACTGTGGCGTGCCACTCTCGGTTGACACTTGGAACTCGGCAACGATGGCGGCCGCACTCGCAGCAGGCGCCGTCATCGTCAATGACGTCTCGGCCCTGCAGCATGACAGCGCGGCTGCGGCGGTGGTGGCAGCGTGGGCATGCCCAGTCATTTTGATGCATATGCGTGGCACGCCTGCGACGATGGACGGAGAGGCGAACTACCGTGACGTCGCGTCGGACGTGGCCGCGGAACTCTCGCGGCAGGTGCAACGGGCATTGGCCGCCGGCATCAAGCCCAGTCAGATCGCCCTGGACCCAGGCATTGGCTTCGCCAAGACAGGCGAGCAGAACGTCGCCTTGTTGCGAAACCTCGAGCCCGTGCGCCGCCTCGGCTACCCGCTCGTTGTGGGCGTGTCGCGCAAGCGGTTCATTGGCACGCTGAGCGGCCAGGCGGAACCCAGGCGGCGGCTTGGCGGGTCTTTGGCTGCGGCTTTGTTTGCGCTGCAACAAGGCGCGTGCGTTTTGCGAGTCCATGACGTAACTGTAACGGTAGAGGCTGTGCGGGTCTGGCAAGCCCTGTGCGGCTAGGTTAGCGTTGTGTGTTAACATAGGGATAGGTGAAGTGGGAACCAGCAGGCGTCTGTTCGGCACTGATGGCATTCGCGGCCGGGCTAATATCGAGCCGATGACCGCAGACACAGCGCTGCGGCTTGGCCAGGCCACTGGGATCATGTTCGTTCGCGGCAGTCATCGCCACCGCGTGGTCATCGGCAAGGACACGCGGCTTTCCGGCTACATGATCGAGCCGGCCTTGGTGGCCGGGTTCATCGCCGCTGGCATGGACGTAACGCTGGTAGGGCCGCTGCCGACACCGGCCATCGCCATGCTCACCCGCTCGCTGCGGGCGGATCTGGGCGTGATGATCTCGGCCAGTCACAACTCTTTTGAGGACAATGGGATCAAGCTGTTCGGCCCAGACGGCTACAAGCTGTCGGACGCGAAGGAGGCGGCGATCGAGGCGCTGATGGCGTCGGACCTGTCGGCGCGGCTCGCCAAACCCACGGCGCTCGGCCGGGCCGCCCGGCTGACGGATGCGGCCGGTCGCTACATCGAAAGTGCCAAGTCCACCTTTCCGCGCGGGAAGACGCTGGAAGGGCGCAAGATCGTGGTCGATTGCGCCCATGGTGCCGGCTACCGGGTGGCGCCGACCGTGCTTTGGGAGCTTGGTGCCACGGTGATCGAACTCGGGGTCAAGCCGGACGGGTTCAATATCAATCGCGACTGCGGCTCGATGACGCCGGCCCATCTGTGCCAGGCGGTGGTGGAGCACGGCGCTGCCTTGGGTGTGGCGCTGGATGGCGATGCCGACCGTCTGCTGCTGTCCGACGAAACCGGGCGGTTGATCGACGGCGACCAGATCCTGGCGCTGATTGCCCAAACGTGGCAGCGCAACGGCCAACTCCGGGGTGGCGCCGTGGCGGCGACCGTCATGTCCAACCTCGGTCTGGAGCGGTTTCTCGCCGGGGAGGGGCTGGGATTGCATCGCACCGCTGTCGGAGACCGCTACGTCATGGAGCGGATGCGGGCCGATGGGCTGAACCTCGGCGGGGAGCAATCCGGACATCTCATCCTGGCAGATTACTCCACCACCGGGGACGGGCTGATCGCGGCGTTGCAGGTGCTGGCGGCCTTGGTGGAACAGGAGCGCCCGGCCAGTGAAGTCTGCCGCCCGTTCGAGCCGCTGCCGCAGCGGTTGCGCAGCGTGCGGTTCGCCGGGCCGTCGCCGCTCAAGGATGCTCGGGTCAAGAAGGCGCTGGCCGACGCGGAGGCAGCACTGGGCGCCACCGGCCGCCTGCTGCTGCGTGAGAGCGGGACAGAGCCCGTCATCCGGGTGATGGCGGAGGGCGAGGACGAGGGCTTGGTCGGGCGCGTGGTGGATGCGCTATGCGAGGCTGTTGCGAACGCGACGCGCGCCCAGGCGGCCTGAGCCGTGATTCCCCGGATTCTGGCGATCGCTGGGTCAGACTCGGGCGGTGGGGCCGGGATCCAGGCGGATCTAAAGACGGCCATGGCGCTTGGCGCTTATGCCAGCACGGCCATCACGGCGCTGACAGCGCAAGACACCACGGGCGTGCACGGCGTGCATCCGGTTCCGCCAGACTTCATCCGCCAACAAATCGCCGTGGCGCTTGCCGACCCGGGCGCGGATGCGATCAAGACCGGCATGCTCGGCACTGCGGCCGTGATCGAGGCCGTGGCGGACGCACTGGCGAAGGTGGAGCGGCCGTTGGTAGTCGATCCAGTCATGGTGGCCAAAGGCGGCGCCAGGCTGCTGAACACGGATGCGATTTCCGCGCTCAAGGCCTGGCTGCTGCCCCTCGCCACCCTGGTCACGCCCAACCTGCCGGAAGCCGAGGTGCTCTGCGGCATGTCGATCGCCGACGATGCGGCAATGCGCTTGGCCGCCTCCATGCTGCTGACACTCGGGCCGCAGGCAGTGCTGCTGAAGGGCGGCCATGGCATGGGAGAGACCGTGCTGGACCTGCTTGTCACTGCCGATGGAATACGGGAGTTCCGCCACCCGCGGCAACAGACCCGGCATTCGCACGGCACTGGCTGCACCCTCGCCAGCGCCGTGGCGTGCGGCTTGGCTGCGGGACTGGCGCTTGAGCGGGCGGTGGAGCAGGCACTGGACTACGTGCAGGCGGCGATCAGCGCTGCCCCGGGCATCGGTCGCGGTCACGGCCCGCTGGGGCATCACGCGCCGTGGTCAGTGAGCAATTCGGGCGCTGATCTCCCCGAGCTTGCTCCAGATCGTTAGCTCCCCGCCAGCCAACAGGAGGACGAGGCTGATCAGGACGCCGAGCAGGGCTCGAACCACAATCTGCTCGGTCCGAAGTTTCGCGAACCCCTCTCTCATCTCGCCGCGGACGTTGGCAAACTCGTCTCTCATCTCGCCGCGGACGTTGGCAAACTCGTCTCTCATCTCGGTGCGGACGTTGGCAAACTCGTCTCTCATCTCGCCGCGGACGTTGGCAAATTCTAAAGTTACTTTCGCGAACTCGCCGGTCATGTCGGTGCGAAGATCGGCTATCGCCTTTGGATTATCAGAAAGCGCGCCGGCAGCCTTGCGCGCATGGTCGTCGTCGATCCCAATGGAGCGAAAGGCGTCATAGACTTCGAGGATCATGCTCGCCATTTGCCGAAACCTTCTAGGCAGAGATGGGCACGCGTAAGGATCACCAACTCGGGAACGGCGACACGCCTATGATATGCGAGTGGCCGCCCAGCATCAGCACGTAAGCGACCACGCCAGCCAACGGGCGCCACCAGCCGAGTTCGGACCAGGCGAACGGCACGCGGCCCGATGCCACCGCAGCGAAGGGCACAATCGACGTGCGGGCGGCAAAACGCTGCCAGCGCGCCTCGCCCAGTACCCGGCGGCGCTTGGCGTCGATCGACACCGTGCCTGCCACCGAGACCACGGCGAGCGATGCGAAGAACAACAGGGACGCTAGATCGCCATTGCCCACCAGGTGCACGATCGCCCAGATCGCCACCCCGACCAGGAACGGGTGCCGGGTAATCCGAACAATCCCCTGCGGCGGCTGATCAACCAGCTTCTCCTGCGCAACCGAGGTCGGGTTGGGCGTCAGCAGCCCCATCACCACCAGCACGAACGCCGGCAGCATGAGGGCGATCTGGATTGGCTTCCACCACTCCAGCGCGCCCCAGGTAGGCACATAGGGCGCGGCGTTGTAGCAACTCACCAGCCACACGATCGCGGCCACCGACGCGACCGAAAACGCCACCATGTAGCCGCGCAATCCAAGTCGCACGGTAACCTGGTCCCGCAGAGTGGTGCCTGACACGCCGAGATGCAGGACCGCAAACACTAAAGCCGCCAAGAACAATGAGATCATTGCCACAATGTGCCTCCAATTGCCTGCCCGGCAAGACGGATCGCGCGCTTACTCCAGGCGCCAGGTGCGATTGCGCAGCACGGGAGCCATGCGACGGGCGGTTTGCCCCGCCGGACCAGCCGAAAGCCATTCCTGCAGCAAGCCGATCACCGCTCGCGTCGGTCGCGCCAGGTCCTGTGCCAACGCCTCCGCGACGCTATACCAGCGCAACCCGGTTAGCTCCCCCGAGCCGGCAAGCCTGCCGTTCACCAACGTTGCGTCCACCACGAAAAACCGGGCGTTGAAGCGGATCGGGCTCTCGGGCGGGGTGATCAGCCGGCCGATATAGTCAAACCCACCCAACGCGGGCGGACTGCCGAGGGTGAGCCCGGTTTCCTCCTCCAGCTCGCGCGCGGCCGCGACCGCCAGCGACTGGGCGAGACGGGGCTTGGCGGCCTTTTCCAACAGCGCCTGCACGTGCGGGCGGAGCGGCGAGGCAACGGCGGCAGTCGCATCGGCGCGGTCCACCGCACCGCCAGGGAACACCAGGCGGTTCGGCATGAAGCGATGCCCGGCTGCGCGCAGCCCCATCAGAATCGCCGCGTCACCCCCCGTTTGCTGCACCACCAGCAGGCTGGCGGCGTGGCGGGCGCGCACGGCCGTGGTCCGGGGGGGTGTGGTGAGCGCGGGGTCAGCCATGAGCGCTTGCATAGCCCGGCCAGAGAGGCAATTGAACCACCGACCCAGGCGGGCCGTTGACAAAGCGAACCGGAGGTGACGATGGCAGACGTGATCAGGCTAAACCCCCACGACCCGGCGCCAGAGGGTGGACATAGCGTGTACGTGCTACGGCGGTTTGATGAGGACGATCCCCATCGCGTTGTCGTGGAGGTGACGCTGACGCATCGGCATGGCCTGCCGGAACGCACCCATCCGGTTCGGGCGGATGGTGCCCCAATGGAGCTGGAGGAGGCGGTTGTCGCGGCTTGCCGGGTCGCCGACGAAGCGGGCATTGCCACGGTGCAGGTGATCGACCGCGTCGCTGGGCCGCGGGAGCACGACATCCAGCAGCATGGCGGCGACCACACCATCCATATGGACCGGCTGGAGGACGACGACCTGGACGAGGGTGAGCGCGGGCCTGACATGCGGGACCGCTGAGCCGGGCGGCAAGCCTCGCCTGCGCCGGGTTCTCGCTCGCCAGCGCCGTGATCTGGGCGCTGCCAATGTTGGCGGCCGGATTACTGGCGCTCCTGCGCTACGGGTTTGGCAGCCTGTTCGTGGTGGGGGAGAGCGTCGCCGCGGCACTGCTGAGTTCAAGCGGCGCCGATATTGCGGGCACGTTGCAGCGGATGCATTCCGATCCGCTTCGAGGCGCGGCAGAGGCGGCAGCCGGGCTCGTGGCAAGCGGCGCCGCAGCGTCCATGGCTCGGCCAGCGCCCTGGGTGGCGTTCGCTCTGGCGCTCGCCGGGGCTGGCTGGGCCTGGTGGTATGGTCTGCCAATGGCGGTGGTGACGGCAGCCGCGGCAGCCGTTTTCGCGCTGTTAGCCGCCGCCATATCGTTCGCGGCACCTTGACGAGACGCCGGCCGCCGCTCATTTGGGAGATACCGGACCGGTTGGGTCCATTTTCACCTTCAGCGCGCGGACCATGGATGTTCAGGCTGTCCAAACTCACTGATTATGCGGTTGTCGTGCTGGTCCGGCTGGCAGCGTCGGAGGGGGTGCAAACCTCACCCGGTGTTTCCCAGGTGACCGGCGTGCCTGAGCCGACGGTGGCCAAGGTGCTGAAGGCGCTTGCCGCGGCCGGCTTGGTGGCGTCGCAGCGCGGCGCACGGGGCGGCTATCAGTTGATCCGGCCGCTGAGTGCGATTTCGGTGGCAGACGTCATCGCCGCCATCGACGGGCCGATTGCGATGGCGGCTTGCGTGGAAGGATCGACCTCCGGCTGCGAGGCCACGTGCTGCCAAGTGCGCGGCCGGTGGGATCCAGTCAACCATGCCGTGCGGTCTGCGCTGGCAGCGATTTCGCTGGCAGACATGGCCGAGCCGCCGCCCCGCAGATTGCCGCGCGTTGCCGAGCCTTCCCTTTCTCTTTCGGCCGAATAGGACTTTTCCAATGGCAGCAGTTGCTGAAACCCTTGACACCGTGCAGGCGCTGACCGGCTCTGGTTACAAGTGGGGGTTCGAGACCGACATTCTGATGGATGTGGCGCCCAAGGGGCTGAACGAGGACACCATCCGGCTGATCTCGGACCGCAAGGGCGAGCCGGCCTGGCTGCTCGCTTGGCGGCTGAAGGCCTATGCCACCTGGCTGCAGATGACAGAGCCGAACTGGGCACGGGTTGGCTACCCCAAGATTGATTACCAGGACATCCACTATTATGCCGCACCTCGCCCCAGGACTGGCCCGGCCTCGCTCGACGAGGTCGACCCCGAGCTGCTGCGCACCTACGCCAAGCTCGGGATTCCGCTGAAAGAGCAGGCGATTCTAGCCGGCGTTGTTGGCACCGATGGCGAAAGCGCGGCCGAAGGAGCCGTGCAGGGCCGCAACATCGCGGTCGACGCAGTGTTCGACAGCGTCTCCGTCGCGACCACGTTCCGCAAGAGCCTGGCCGAGGTCGGCGTGATCTTTTGCCCGATCTCCGAAGCCGTGCGCGAGCATCCGGAGATGGTGAAGCAATACCTCGGCAGCGTCGTGCCTGCGGGCGATAACTATTTCGCGGCACTCAACAGCGCGGTGTTTACCGATGGCTCGTTCGTGTTCATCCCAAAGGGCGTGCGCTGCCCGATGGAGCTTTCAACCTACTTCCGGATCAATGCCAAGAACACCGGGCAGTTCGAGCGCACGCTGATCATCGCCGAAGAGGGCGCCAGCGTATCGTATCTTGAGGGCTGTACGGCGCCGCAGCGTGACGAAAACCAGCTCCACGCCGCAGTGGTGGAGCTGGTCGCGCTCGATGACGCCACGATCAAGTATAGCACGGTGCAGAACTGGTATCCTGGCGACGCCGACGGCCGCGGCGGCATCTACAACTTTGTCACCAAGCGGGCAGCCTGCCGCGGCGCGCGCAGCAAGGTGAGCTGGACGCAGGTGGAGACCGGGTCGGCGATCACGTGGAAGTATCCGTCTTGCATCCTCCAGGGCGAGGACAGCGTGGGCGAGTTCTACTCCGTGGCGCTGACCAACAATCGGCAGCAGGCCGATACCGGCACCAAGATGATACACATCGGCCGCGGCACGCGCTCGACCATCGTCAGCAAGGGCATCAGCGCGGGACGGTCCGACAATACCTATCGCGGCTTGGTGCGGATCATGCCGAAGGCGGCCGGGGCACGGAACTTCACCCAGTGCGACAGCTTGCTGATCGGCGATCAGTGCGGCGCACATACGGTGCCGTATATCGAAGCGCGCAACGCGACGGCGCAGGTGGAGCACGAGGCCACCACCAGCAAGATCAACGACGAGCAGTTGTTCTATTGCCGCCAGCGTGGCTTGAGCCAGGAGGACGCCGTGGGCCTGATCGTGAACGGCTTCTGCAAGGACGTGCTGAAGGAGCTGCCCATGGAGTTCGCGGTGGAAGCGCAGAAGCTGTTGGCAATTTCGCTCGAGGGTTCGGTCGGCTGATGCTTGAGATCAAGCAACTCGCAGCCTCGCTTGAGGACGGCAAGGTGATCCTGAACGGGATTGACCTGCAGGTGCCAACGGGTGAAGTGCATGCGATCATGGGCCCGAACGGGTCTGGCAAATCCACCCTGTCCTACGTGCTTGCCGGGCGCGAAGGCTACGAGGTGACGGCGGGCAGCGCCACGTTCGACGGCGCCGACCTGCTGGCGATGGAGCCGGAGCAGCGCGCGGCGGCTGGGTTGTTCCTGGCGTTCCAATACCCGGTCGAGCTGCCGGGCGTGGGCAACGCCAATTTCCTGCGGACTGCCTACAATGCGCAGGCGCGGGCCAGCGGCAAGCCGGAGTTGGACGCAATCCAGTTCTTGCGCGAGGCCCGTGCGGCGATGAAGCGGCTGGCCATGCCCGATGACATGCTCAAGCGCAACGTGAACGTCGGCTTCAGCGGCGGCGAGAAGAAGCGCAACGAGGTGCTGCAAATGGCAGTGTTGCGGCCCAAGCTGGCGATTTTGGACGAGACCGACAGCGGGCTGGACATCGATGCGCTGAAGATCGTGGCTGACGGCGTCAATGCGCTGCGCGGCCCGGCGTTTTCTGCCTTGGTGATCACGCACTATCAGCGTTTGCTGGATTATATCGTGCCAGATCGGGTTCATGTCCTTGCGGCAGGGCGGATCATCCGCTCTGGCGGGCCGGAGCTTGCCAAGGAATTGGAGGAGCGCGGCTACGCTCCCATCGTGGCGGATGCCGCATGATAGGGCGCGCCTAAGTGAACACAGCTCTGCACACAGGCACCGCAGCCTTCCTGGCACGCTACGAGGGATTGCGTTCCCGCTTGCCGGGCGACCCGGCTGCCCGTGAGGCTGCGGCCGAGCTGTTGCGTCGCGCCGGTTTGCCCAGCGTGCGCGACGAGGCCTGGAAATACACCAGTCTGCGCCCGATGGCCGACGTGGAGTTCCGCGAGGCGCTCACCTCGGGCGGGGGCGAGTTGCCGGTCATTCCCGCGTGGGACGGGCCCCGCCTGGTGTTCGAGAATGGCCGCTTCCAGCCGCATCTCTCTGATATACCGGACACATTGGGCTTCAACCGGTTTGCAGACGACGCAAGTTTCGGCACGCCAGCCGACACTGCCCAGCCGATGGTGGCGCTCAACACGATGCTGGCTGAAGACGGCGCCGTGTTAAGCGTGGCCGCCGGCGTGGATGCCGGAGCGGTGCTACTGGTGAACCTTGCGGCTGAGACGGAGGGCCGGTCCATCGCGTTTCACCCGCACCACGTCATGCGGCTGGCGGAGGGTGCACGACTCACCGTGGTGGAGCTGGCGTTGGGGCGCGGCCGCTATCTGCATAACCCGGTGACCGAGGTGCACGTCGCCGACAACGCCACGCTGACCCATGTCCGCTTGCAGGATGAAGCCCTGGGTGCCTACCACCTGGCGACGATCTTCGCCGATGTCGCGCGTGCCGGGTTCTACGACGCGTTCACGCTCACGCTGGGCGGCCGGGTGTCACGGGCGGAGTTTCATGCCCGGTTAAGCGGCCCGGGTGCCACGGTGCATCTGAATGCGGCGCAGATGCTGCGCGGCCGGCAGGTGGGCGATGTCACCACGGTGGTCGCGCATAGCGCACCGCTGGGTGCCTCGCGGCAGACGGTGAAGAACGTGCTGGCAGGAGCCTCGCGCGGCGTGTTCCAGGGGCGTATCGAAGTGGACCGGGTGGCGCAAAAGACCGATGGTTACCAGATGAGCCAGGCGCTGCTGCTGTCGCCGGACGCTGAGATGGACACCAAGCCGGAATTGCAGATTTTCGCCGACGACGTGAAATGCAGCCACGGCGCCACGGTTGGCGAGTTGGATGAAGAGCAGGTGTTCTACCTGCGCAGCCGTGGCATTCCTGAACCTGAAGCCCGCGCGATGCTGATCCGCGCCTTTCTGGACGACGCGCTTTCGGCCGTATCGCACGAGGCTGCGCGGGCGTTGCTTGAAGATGCGATGGCAGCCTGGTGGCAGCGCAAGGCGGAGATCGCAGCATGAACATGATTTCACCGGCCGCTCTGGACGTAGAGCGCATTCGGACCGAGTTCCCAATCCTGAACCAAAGAGTGCACGGCAAGCCGCTGGTGTTTCTCGACAGCGCGGCCTCGGCGATGAAGCCAGATGCGGTGATCGACGCCATGGCCGAGACCATGCGCACGCAATACGCCAATGTGCACCGCGGGCTGCATTGGATGAGCGAGCGCACCACGGACGCATACGAGTCCACGCGCGAGGCAATTGCGCGGCTGCTGAACGCTCCCTCACGCGACGAGGTGGTGTTCACCAAGAACAGCACCGAGGCGATCAACCTGGTCGCGCAGAGCTATGGCAGCTTGATGCGGCCAGGACAGGCGGTGCTGATCAGCGAGATGGAGCACCACGCCAACATCATCCCATGGCAGTTGCTGCGGGACCGCGCTGGCATCGAACTGCGCGTGGCGCGGGTGACGGACGCGGGCGAGCTGGATTGGGAGGACTATCAAGCCAAGCTTGCGGACGGGCGGGTCGCGCTGGTGGCGATGGTGCATATGTCCAACGTGTTGGGCACCTACACGCCGGCAGAGCGGATTGCCGCGGCCGCGCACGAAGCGGGCGCGCAAGTGCTGTTCGATGGCAGCCAGGCCGTGGTGCATCGCCGGGTCGACGTGCAGGCGATCGGTGCCGATTTCTACGTGTTCACCGGCCATAAGCTCTATGGCCCAACCGGCATCGGGGTGCTTTGGGCCCGGCGTGAGTTGCTGGAACAGATGCCGCCCTTCATGGGTGGCGGCGACATGATCGGCACCGTCAGCTTCGAGCACAGCACCTGGGCCGAGATACCGCATAAGTTCGAAGCAGGAACACCGCCGATCGTCGAGGCGATCGGGCTCAAGCGCGCCATAGAATGGGTGGAGGCGGTGGGGTTCGACGCGATTGCCGCGCATGAAGCGGCGCTTACCGAGCATGCCCTTGCACGGTTGTCGGCGGTGAAAGGTTTGCGGGTGTTGGGGCAAGCGCAAGACCGTGGCGGCGTGGTCTCTTTCACCCTGCAAGGTGCGCATGCGCATGACGTGGCGACCCTGCTCGATCGGAACGGCATTGCCGTGCGCGCCGGCAACCATTGTGCGGAGCCGCTGATGCGCCGCTTGGGCGTGGACAGCACCGCCCGGGCCTCATTCGGTATCTACACAACCGAGAGCGAAATCGACGTGCTGGCCGACACGCTGGAGCGGGTGCGGGAGTTCTTCGCTTGAGCGAGACGTTCACCGACTTGCGGGACCTCTACCAGGAGGTGATCCTGCAGCATAGCCGCAACCCAGCGCATCACGTTCGGCTGGAGCCGTTTGACGGCGCGGCGAAGGGCGACAATCCGATGTGCGGCGACCGCGTGGAAGTGCGCGTGCGGCTGGATGGTGGGCGCGTGGCGCAGACCGGGTTCGAAGCGCGGGGCTGCGCGATCAGCGTTGCGTCGGCCGACCTCATGGCCGGAACGGTCGCGGGCAAGACGAAGCCGGAAATCCACGAGTTAGCGTCCCAATTCCGCGCCATGGTGCGGACCGGCGCCTGCGAGCAATGCGCTGCCGCACTGCGCCCGTTGGCGGGTGTGCATGAATATCCGTCACGGCTGAAATGTGCCACGCTGCCTTGGGATGCGCTGCTTGGCGCGTTGGAGAATGCCGCTGATGAGTGAAACCCATGGCAGTTGGACCCCTGAGGGCTCGACCGAGCCGCCTCTCTCTGAAGACGCCGTCATCTCCGCCGTCGCTTCCATCTACGACCCGGAAATCCCGGTGAACATCTATGAGCTAGGATTGATCTACGCCATCGACATTTCGGATGCCGGTCACGTGCATATCGAGATGACGCTGACTGCGCCCGGCTGCCCGTCTGCGCAGGAGTTGCCGGTCCAGACACGTGAGGCCGTTATGGCGGTGCCCGGTGTGTCGGGCTGTGAAGTCGAGACGGTTTGGGACCCGCCATGGGACCCCAGCCGGATGACCGAGGAAGCCCGGCTCGCATTGAACATGTTCTAGTGACGTTCCACTTAGGATTGACCATGAGCACGACCCAGACGATCGCCAAGCCCCGCCGCGCTTTGCCACCGTTGATGACCTTGACCGAGGCGGCTGCCGAGCGGCTGGCCAAGCTTTATGCCGGCGGCCAGAAAGGCATGCTGTTACGCATCGACGTGAGCACAAAGGGCTGTTCCGGCATGTCCTATAAGATGGAGTGGGTCGCGCAGGCAGGGCCGGGCGACGAGGTCGTGACGGATCACGGTTTGACTGTTCTGGTGGATCGTAAAGCGAGCCTGTTCCTGATCGGGACGACCATGGATTACCAGGTCAAGGACTTGGTTGCCGGCTTCACCTTCATCAATCCGAACGAGAAGGGCCGCTGTGGCTGCGGCGAAAGCTTCCACGTCTGACCCGGACCGTCTTCCCTCTTTTCCCTCTGCCATAATGCGAGGGTTGTCCGGCCAAGCTAGGAGTACCAAGCCGTGATTCGAGACGATATCGAGGCGGTCTTGCGCTCGAAGCTGCACTCAGGCTCCGCCGTTTCAGCCGTCATACAATTTGACCTGGGCACAGACGGCGTCATCGTGTTGAACGGCAAGGCCACGCCGCCCAGCGTGGCGGAAACCGGGCCGCAGCCGGACACCACCATCACGGTCTCCGCTGCCGATTTACAGGCTATGCTTGCGGGCGAGTTGAAGCCGATGGAGGCATACTCCACCGGCCGCCTGGATGTCGCGGGCGATCTTGGGCCAGCGATGCAACTCAGCTCATTGTTGGGCTAGACCCATTTGCGCTAAAGTGCTTACGCTGAGTGGACGTTGCACCGGATCCAGCCTTCGTTTTGGCGAGTCGATGCCTCGCTAGCTGCCGACCAACTCAGCGGGTTGCGTTTCCAGCAGGATCATCCCGTCCGAATCCGCCCGCACTGGATACACCTGAACGCTGCACTCGTTTCCGATGCCTGCGCCGGTGCGGAAATCATAAATCCGGTCGTGCAGCGGGCACACCACCGTCGCACCGTCGGTCAGGCCATCGGCAAGCGGGCCGCCCCGGTGCGGGCAAAGCGCCTGGGTGGCAAAAACCCGCCCGTCGCGCGTGTGGAACACAGCCACCAGCAGATTGCCCAGGGCGAAGTTACGGCCCTCACCCTTGGGAATTTCTGACAGCTTGCCGATCGGGTGCTCCATGCTCATCCCTCCGCAGGCAATAGGGAGGCGAACTGGTTTGGTGTTTTCGGCGCCTCGCGCTCCTTCCACGGATCCCGCACGGACGCACAGGACGCATCCATCGCCGCATCCAATGCGGCGGCAATCCCGTCGCTGTCGTCCACCACCACGGCGCGAGCCCGGTCGATGCCCATGCGCTCGATGAAGGTGTGCGTGCGCTCCTTGTACTTGGCGTTCTCGCGATACCATTGCATGAAGCGGCCGCTGATGCGGATCACCTCGTCCTCGCTGTCCACCGTGCAAAGCACGTCGCCCTTGCGCACGGACGACCCGGCGGCGCCGCCGACGTAAATCTCCCACTTGTCGTTGCCGATCGCCACGGCGCCAACATCTTTCACCATCGCCTCCGAGCAATTGCGCGGGCAGCCGGCCGTGGCGAGCTTGAGCTTGCCTGGCGCGTCGATGCCGCGGAACTTGGCCTCGATCTTTTTGGCGAGCCCCATGCTGTCGCCCAAGCCAAAGCGGCAGTAATCGGTGCCAATGCAGCTCTTGCAGGTGCGATAGCTTTTGCCCCAGGCCCATCCTGCCGGCATGTCCAGATCAGCCCACACCTTAGGCAGGTCCTCTTTCGTGATCCCTACAAGGTCGATACGCTGACCGCCGGTGAGCTTCACGAGCGGCACATTGTACTTCACCGCCACCTCGGCAATGCGCATCAGGTCCTTGGGTGTGGTGATGCCGCCCGCCATCTCCGGTATCACCGAGAACGTGGCGTCTTTTTGGATGTTGGCGTGGACACGGTCGTTGATGAAGCGTGCATCGCGCTCATCCTCATACTGGTCGTCCCATAGGGTAATCAGCAGGGAAGCCAAGGCGGGCTTGCTCGCGGCGTCCGCGCGGCCCTCAAAGGCAAGCGCGTTGAACACGGACGATACCGACTTCAGCTTCTGCTCCCGGATCGCCTGCACCAACTCGGGCTTGGCCATTGGGATGCACGGCACGTAGTAGTGGATCGAAGGATCCTCTTCAGCCTGCCCGCCGCAAAACCAGTCCACCACTTCGCCCACGAGGGACTTGCAGGAGCCGCACCCCATGCCGGCGCGGGTGGCGGCCATCACCGCCTTGGCCGACTTCTTGCCGCTGGCCACGCAAGCGCCGATCGCACCTTTGCTGACGCCGTTGCAATTGCAGATTTGCGTGTCAGGCGGCATCTCGTCCAGTGTCACCTTCTGCGACGGGGTGCCGATGTCGAACAGCAAGCCGAGGCGCTCATCTGGCAGCGGGCTGTCGCGGTCGAACGCCTGCATCAAGTAGGCGGCCTTGCTGATGTCACCCATCAGGATGCCGCCCACGAGCCGTCCGTCGCGCACGATCAGCTTCTTGTAGGTGCCCTTCTTCGGCTCGGTGAACTGGATGATCTCGTCGCGCTCTTCCTGCGGCTCGGTAATGCCCATCGAGGCAAGTTCCACGCCCATCACCTTGAGCTTGGTCGCAAGCTTGGAGCCGTTATAGGTGCTGTCGATGTTGTGCTTGGTGATGTGCTCGGCGAAAACGCGGGCCTGCTCCCACAGCGGCGCCACCAGGCCGTATACGCGGCCGCGATGCTGCGCGCACTCGCCCACCACGTAGATGTTCATGTCGTCCACCGAACGCATGTGGTTGTCCACCACAATGGCGCGCTCCACCGTAAGCCCGGCGCTGTGGCCGATCTCGGCGTTGGGCCGGATGCCGGCGGAGACCACGACCATGTCGCAATCGAGCGTGCTGCCGTCCTTGAAGGCGAGCCCGGTCACGGGGCCCTGGCCGCCGAGGATTTCGGCCGTGGATTTCTCGAGATGGATGTAAACCCCCATCTTCTCCATCGTGCTGCGCAGGATGGCGCCGCCGCTGCTGTCGAGCTGGGCGTCCATCAGGTGCTTGCCGAGATGGATCACATGGACTTCGCAACCGTGGTTCATCAAGCCGCGCGCTGCCTCCAGCCCAAGCAGGCCGCCGCCGATCACTGCGGCCTTCCGGCTGCGCTTGGCGGTTGCCATGATGCCGTTGCAATCGTCGATCGTGCGGAAGCCGAACACGCCGGGCCGCATGTCGCCGCCCTCCAGCCGGGCGCCCTTGATTGGCGGTATGAACGCCCGGCTGCCGGTCGCGATCAGCAGCTTGTCATAATGCGCCTTTACCCCGTTGGCGGCGAGAACCATGTGCGACGAGCGATCGATGTCGGTCACGCGCGCGCCGGCGTGCAGGGTGATGGCGTTCTCTTCATACCAGGCAAGCGGGTTGATGAAGATCTCGCTCGCGTCCTGGATCCCGCTGAGGATGTTGGACAGCATGATGCGGTTGTAGTTGCCATAGGGTTCGTCGCCGAACATGGTGATGTCGAACTGTTCCGCGCCGCCGAGGGCGAGGACTTCTTCCATCGCCCGAGCCCCGGCCATGCCGTTGCCTATGACAACCAGGTGTTGCTTCGCCATGGCGAGTTCTGCCTCTTAGATTTCGATGATGCCAAGATCGAGCACGAACGTGCCCGATACGCCGGGGGCGCCAGCGTAATAAACTTCCACCCTGGTGTCGGGCTGCAGGTCTTCCACCACGGCGAGCGGCACGTGAATGGCCGATTTCGCGCCGATTGGGAAGGTGCGCGCGGGTTTGCCGTCGGTCATCAGCGCGAGATAAGCCAGCTCGCCGCTGGAGTTGCCGCCGCGCAGGTAGATGAGTTGGGCGCGTTTGTCCGGCGGTACGACGTAGACCAGCGAGGGGTCGAGCAAAGCCGGGGTGTCGAGTCCCTTGCCTTCGAAGGTGTAGGCGCCGTTGAGAAAGCGCGGCGTGGAATCGATCATAGGACCTCTGTTTGGCTGGTGGCTTGGGTGCGGACGGCGTTGGGCTGGGTTGGCAGCAGGGCTGCGTCCACACGCTCCAGGCGAACGGCGCAGGCCTTAAACTCGGGAATGCGCGAGATCGGGTCCACCACGGTGTTGGTCAGCAGATTGGCGGTGGCCTTGCCGCCCCAGTGGAACGGCACAAACAGCACGTCCATGCGGATGTCGCGGGTGAGATGGGCGCGTAGCAGCGCCTCACCGCGCCGTGTGTGCAGGCGCACCGTGTCGCCCTGGGCGATGCCGTAGTTGCGCGCAGTGTCCGGATGGAGTTCGACATACGGTTCGGGGTTGGCGGCACACAGCTCGGGTACGCGCCGCGTCTGGGCGCCGGTTTGGTAATGCGCCAGCGTGCGCCCCGTCGTCAGCACGTAAGGATACTGCTTATCCGGCTGCTCGGCAGCGCCGCGGTACTGCACCGGATAAAATATCGCGCGGCCATCGTCGGTGTTGAACCGCTCCAAGAACAGCCGCGGCGTGCCGGCATGGTCTTCCGAGGGGCAGGGCCAGAACACGCCCTGTTCGGCGGCAATGCGCTCATAGGTGATGCCGGAATAATCCGCGGTGCCCCCGGCGCTGGCCCGGCGCAGTTCGTCGAACGCCTGGCGCGGCGTGGTGTCGAAGCGGGCGCGGCAGTCCATGCGCTCGGCGACATCGTGCAGGATGTCGATGTCCGTGCGAACCCCGGCGGGCGGCGCCTTCACCCGGCGGCGCAGCAGGACGCGGCCTTCCAGGTTCGTCATGGTGCCTTCTTCCTCGGCCCACTGCGTAATCGGCAGCACCACATCCGCCCGCGCCGCGGTTTCCGAGAGGAACATGTCGGCCACCACCAGCAGGTCGAGCCGGCCCATGCCGCTGGTGAACCAGTTGGTGTCCGGCGCGGAGACGACCAGGTTGGACGCCATCACCAACAGGCCGTGGACCGATGTGCCAAGCTGGCCGAACAGCTCGACCGCCGGCAGGCCAGGTTGTGGCAACGACTCCGGCGTGACACCCCAAACCTTGGCGACGGCGGCGCGGTGCTCCGGGTTCTCCAGCTTGCGATAGCCCGGGAGCTGGTCCGCTTTTTGGCCATGTTCGCGCCCGCCCTGGCCATTGCCCTGACCCGTCAGGCAACCGTAGCCGCAGGACACTTTGCCCGCTTTGCCCAGCGCCAGCAGCAGGTTGATGAAGGCATGCACATTGTCGGTGCCGGTGCTTTGCTGCTCGGTGCCGCGGGCGGAGAGCACCATGGCGGTGGCAGCCTGGCCCATGACATGGGCGGCATGTTCCAATTGTGCGGCGGGGATACCCGTGATGCGCTCAACCCGGTCCGGCCAATACGAAGCGCAGATGCGGCGTACCGCCGCAAACCCGTTGGTGCGCGTGCTGATGAAGTGCTCGTCGAGCAGCTTGTCGCGCATGGCGATATGAAGCAGGCCATTGGCAAGCGCTGCGTCCGTCCCTGGAGTGATTTGCAAATGCAAATGCGCAAGCTTGGCCGTTTCGCTGCGGCGGGGGTCGACGACGATCAATTGGCCGCCACGCCGCCGCTGCGCCTCGAAATACTGCATGATCGGCGGCATGGTCTCCGCCGGGTTGCCGCCGGTGAGCATGATCGCTTCGGCGCCAGGGATGTCCGCCAACGGAAACGGCAAGCCACGGTCCAAGCCGAAGGCGCGCAGGTGGCCGTTGGCGCTGGAGCCCATGCAGAAGCGGCCGTTATAGTCGATGTTGGCCGTTCCCAACGCCACGCGGGCGAACTTGCCCAGGAGATAGGCCTTTTCGTTGGTCAGCCCGCCGCCGCCGAACACCGCGACCGCATTCTTGCCGTGCTGGGCCTGGATGGTGCGGAACCCGGCGGCCACCCGGTCGAGCGCCTCGTCCCAACTGGCGGGCCGCAGGTCGCCGCCCTTGCGGTCGCGCAGCATCGGCGTGGTCAGCCGGCCAGGCGCGTCGAGCAGCGAGGCAGCGGTCCAGCCCTTTTTGCACAGGCCGCCCTTGTTGGTCGGAAAGTCACGCGACGTCACCACCCAGTTGTCGCCGTCGTTCACCACGGACATGCCGCATTGAAGCGCGCAATACGGGCAATGCGTGTCGGCGGCAGTAACGGTGGGCTGGGCGATGTCCAAGAGCGCAGTCGACTCTAGCGCGACGGCACTTGTTGGGCCGTTGCCGCCCAACCAAGCCCGTCAATGTTGCCTTTACCAGGTGCATCTGCATACATAATAAGCAATATCCTGGAGACGCGCACGAGTTTTGCGCGGGTTTGCCATCCTATTAATCTGTGCCCGTGATTTGACGCGCTGCAAGCGGAAGTGCAAGCCCCAAACCACTTTCGTCCACCGTAGGGATTGCAAAAGCGACTGCGTCCAAAAAAGCTGTCTAAATTAACGCTTTCTTCAGTTTTTGCTGACCTTATGCCAGCCAGCGGCAAAACGGCGCGCGATCAACCCGATCGATGAGGCCCTCCGTGATCTCGCCCGTTCAAACAACATCGCAACTCTCCGCCGTGACCGACCCCCGCACCATCGTCAGTGCAGCGGCGCCGTCGAGCAATCTTGCACCCTCCACCGGCACCGCCACCGAGGCCGCACGCACCACGCCGGTGGGCCGCGCCAATCCCACCTTCCAGTTCGACCCGGCGGCGGGCGTCGTCGTCGTCCAGTTTCGCGATGACAGCGGCAAGGTGGACCTCTCGATCCCGAGCCAGCAACAAATCAACGCCTACGCCACCGACCGCGTCGAAGGCCAGCAGCCAGGCAACGACCCCGTTCTCGCCTGAGGCTCGCCCTGGCCCACCGCGCCCGCTCGGCATGCGGCTTGCTCGGCTTGCTGTGTGGGTCCCGCCGGTGCGCCGCTGGTGCCGCACGCGCCAGCTTGGGAGCACGCTTCGTTGCACCGTCGCCAGTTCATTGCAGGCTTCACCGCGGCTGCGGGTCGCGTGGCTCGGGCGCAGAGCCCCGCCATCGTGCGCCCGGCAAGCGCCACCACGCTCAAGTTCATCCCCTATGCGGACCTTGCCCTGCTCGACCCAGCGGTCAACGCCTTCGTCACCCGCAATCACGCTTTGATGGTGTACGACACACTGTTCGCGGTCGATGCAGCCGGGGTGGCCCAGCCGCAAATGCTGGCAGGCTGCAACGTCGATGCCGACGGCCTGGTCTGGACGTTGCGGCTGCGTGACGGACTGCTGTTTCACGACGGCACGCCGGTGCTGGCGCGCGATGCCGTGGCCAGCATTCAGCGATGGGGCGCGGGAGATGCATTCGGCCAGGCGCTGATGGCCGCGACGAGCGAACTGGCCGCGTCCGACGACCGCACCATCACCTTCCGCCTCAAGCATCGCTTTGCCCTGTTGCCCGACGCCTTGGCACATCCGACCAACACGATGGCGGTGATCATGCCGGAGCGGCTGGCGCGCACGCCCAACACCTCGCGGCTGACCGAGATCGTCGGCAGTGGCCCATTCCGTTACGTGGCCGATGAACGGGTGGCTGGTTCACGCAACGTGTATGCAAAGTTCGACAAGTATGTGCCGCAGCAGCAGGGCGCGCCGAGTTTCTGCGCCGGGCCGCGCATTGCCTATTTCGACCGGGTGGAATGGACCACATCGCCCGACCCAAGCACTCAGGTGGCGGCGTTGCAGGCCGGCGAGGTCGATTGGGTCGAGCAGCCGCAAATGGACCTGGTGCCAAGCCTTCGCCGCATGAAAGGCATCCGGCTAGAGGTGGCGGAAACCAAGGGCCTGATGGGTTTTCTCCGGTTCAACCAACTTTTTCCGCCGTTCGATAATGCGGCGGTTCGGCGCGCCGTGTTGTCCGCGGTCAATCAGTCGGAGTTCATGCAGGCGGTGGTAGGCGGCAACACCACGTTCGACGACCATTGCGGCGTGTTCGGCGCAGCGTCTCCAATGGCGACCGACGCTGGCGTTTCGATCATGGCGGGAAGTGCCGATGTTGCAAGCGCCAAGCGAGCCTTAGAGGCAGCGGGCTATGCGGGTGAGCGCGTGGTCTATCTTGCGGTGAGCGACGTGCCGCGGATCAATGCGATTGCCGAGGTTGGTGCGGACATGCTGCGCCGTATTGGAATGAACGTGGATGAAGTTTCCACCGACTGGGGCACCGTGGTGCAGCGTTCGGTCAGCCGTCAGCCTTTGGATCATGGCGGCTGGAGCATGTTCGCGTCGTTTACCGGCGGCATCGACGCCGGGTCGCCCGCGATCAACAACTTGCTGCGCGGCAATGGCGATGCAGCCTACAATGGCTGGCCGGTGGCCCCGAAGCTTGAAGCGTTGCGCGAACAATGGCTGGCTGAAACCAAGCTTACTGCACAGCAGGACCTGGCTCGCAGCCTCCAGCTTCAGGCCTGGCAGGATGTACCGTTCCTGCCGCTGGGCTCGTACAATCAGCCCACTGCCTACCGCGACACGCTGACCGGGATGATGAAAGGCCTCATCCTGTTCACCAACGTACGTCGTACTTAGCGCCAAGGACAGGCGAGCCGACGCGCCGACCAGGCACGTTAGCCATCCTTGCCGCTAGACCCGTTTCAACTCGAGTGTCCGCTGGGAGCGGACGTTGAAACGAGTCTAGCCATTGTTTTGGCGAGCAGTTTCACCAGCCCGACGGGAGACAGTTGGGCTGATACTGCTCTAAGCTGCCGAAAGCGCGTCGCCTGGCTTGCGCGCACGGCGCTTGGTCTTGGCGGCCGCTGCTGGCGCCGGCGTTGCCGATGCGGCAGCCGCAAGCTTACCATTGCGTAGCGGCGCTGGCTTGGCCGTCCCCGGCCGCCGGGCCTTCTCCTTCGCCGCGGCCTCTCGCAGCTTATCACGACGCAGCTTGAGCTGATCGCGGATCATGACTTGGGCGGCTTTCGCCACTGCGCCGCGGGTTGCGTCCGGCAGCGCATCGAGCGCGGTAAAGAACGCCTTTGCGACGGGCTTTGCGCCACGTGGCGCGCGGGCGGGTTTGTCGTTGCTGTCTTCGCTTGCCATTTCGACGGAAACTCCTTGCGGTTGCGGGCTATCGGCAGTGGCTTATATGGCCCATCCGAGTCCGATATCAAATTTTCTCTTGACACCTGCTCGCGTCGCCATCATCCGCGCGGCACCGCCCTTAGGGCGTGCCTATGGCGCCGCCAGGAGCGTGTGCGATGCGGCCATCTGGGGCGGCGTGCACGGGGCCTCGCAATGATAGTTGGGGGCCCGGTGTTACGGCGTCACCGTCAGCCCTGGTTGGCTTAACTCAGTCGACCCACAGATCGCGGCGACGATGCCAATCCTCGATCGACTGATCCGGATAGAGGTCGAACACCCGGTCGGCTGGGCCGATATGCGGCTGCACCCAATCAGGCTTGAACCGCAGCATGATGTGAACGCTGGCCGCCGCGACCGGTAAGCGACTGTCGATGGCGGAAGCAAACGGATGCAGCAAGTCGGGCCACTCGGGCGAGAACAGCCATAGCGCGGTGGCGCAACGCGAGCAGTGATGGCGCTCGGCGGTGGAGAGTTCGCACGCGCCATCATCGCCCTCGATCATGGCGCGAAAAACCCGCTTGACGCGCCGAGGGTCCTTTAGGGTTAGGCTTCGTGCGTTGGCGCCAAGATTGATGGCGTAGCCTCCCCCGCCCGCCGTCTTGCGGCAGATGGAGCAGTAGCAGCGCTGGTAAGGCTGCGGCGTATGCGTGACGCATGAGAAGCGTATGGCACCACAGCGGCAGGACCCTTCAAGCGTGACGGGCATGGATCCTCCTATGTCGAACCCGGCTACGCCGAATCCAGCGACGCCAAGGCGAGGGCGAGATGGCGCGATAGGAACGCGGCCACCGCCAAATAGGCCGTGCGGCGATTGTCGCGCTTGAGGAAACCGTGGCCTTCGTCGGCAAAGGTCAGATACTCCACCGGCACGTTGCGGCGGCCAAGGGCTGCCACAATCTGCTCGCTTTCGGCAGGCGGCACACGCGGGTCGGTCAGCCCCTGCGCCACCAACATCGGGCATTGAATGCGGTCGGCATCGTGCAGCGGCGACAGGCTTTCGAGCAATGCGGCATCGTGCACCGGGTCGCCATACTCGGCCGCGCGATGCGCCACGCGCCATGGGCCAGTCCGCTCCAGCATCGTCTTCCATCGCGCGATGCCATAGAAGTCGACGCCCGCGGCCCAGCGTTCGGGAAACCGCGTCACGGCGGCCAGCACCATCCAGCCGCCATAGCTTTGGCCCCAGATTGCAATGCGTTTCGCGTCGAACTCCGTCTGGCTGGCGAGCCAGGCCTGTGCGCTTGCCACGTCCGCGATAGCGTTTGGACGCAGCTCGCGGTCGTCCAAGGCGGCGTACGCGCGGCCGTATCCTGTGCTGCCGCGAATGTTGGGGATCAACACCGCGGCGCCCAACCGGAGCATGAGCTGCAGGTCGGGCCGCCAATTAGGCAGCGCCTGAGCCTCCGGCCCGCCATGGACCCAGACAATGACGGGCCAACCACTGGCGGGAGCCGGGCCAGCCGGGCGGGCGAGAAAGGCAGGGATCGCACGGCCGTCAAAGGCCGGGAACGTCACCGCATGGTATGGCCGGGCACCTTCTGGCGGTGCCCCGGCGGCAAACAGCATCCGTACCGCGCCGCGGCACTCGGCCAGCCAGATCGCGCTTGGCCGGTCCGGCGCGGTAAGATCGAACGCGATGGCGCGGCTATCCGGACGCCAGGTGAGCTTGGCTATGCTGCCCGCGGGATGCTCGGGCGCCTCAACCAGGGCGCCGGTGGCCGCGTCGAGCAGGCGAAGCTGACTGAAGCCGGCCTCGTTCACGACCACGGCCAACAACGATTGGTCGGGCGAGACTTCCAGCTTCTCGACGTCCCAATCCGGCGCATAGAGCAATCGCGGTTCGCCGCCGGGTGCAATCATCGCCACGGCGAGATGGTCGCGGTTGCGGTCGGTCAGCAGATACAGGCCGGTCCCATCGTTGCGCCAGCGTGCGTTCTGATGCCGGGCGTCGGTTTCGTGCGAGGCTATGGCCTGCCGCGCGCCCGTGACAATGTCGACGTCGAACAGGTCTGCCTTGAAGGTCCGCGGCACGGCCGCCAGCGTGAGTGCCGTGCCATCCGGCCGCCAGCCCTGCACAGCGTGGGGGCCAGCAAGCTCAGCCGCGCGTTGTTGGCTGCCGGTGGCAAGATCGATGATGATCGGGTCGGCATGGGCGGGGTCGCGGTTGTTGGCGGTGCAGCCGATCTTCCGGCCGTCGGCGGAGAAAGCGCCCCAGCCGAACATGGTGCTTGGCTCGGCGGTGAGCGGGCGCGGGTCAGCTTCCGCGCCGTCAGCGCCGTCGAGCCAGTAGAACTGCAGCCGCTCGTCTCCCGCAGTGTCGCGGCCGAACACGGCGCCGCCGCTAGCCGGGTGGCCGGCGACGAACGCCACCGCATCCCGCCCCATGCTGCGGGGGCGGGCGGGACTGCCATCCGCAGGCAGTTCCCACACCTGGGCCGACCCGGCGGCATCGTTCAGGAAGTAGAGCCGGCCGTCCGCTGCGTAGCTCGGTGCGGTGGCGGAGGGGGTGGCAAACAAGGCGTCGAGCGTGCTGGCGATGTCCATGACAGCAGCCAAGCGGGGCTTCAGCGGCGTGTCAAACCACGCGCACGCGCTTGATTGCTAGACCGCGCGCACCGCGTTTGATTGCTGGACCGCCCGAACCGCGCTTAGGGCTTGGGCAAGCTGGTCCGCTTTGAACGGCTTGCACAGCACTGGGACATTGCGCCAGCCGGCTGGCAGGCTTGCGGCGCCATATCCGGTGGAAAAAATCACCGATACGCCGCGTGCAAGCAGCAGCTCGGCAACGGGGTAGCTCATATGGCCCGCCAAGTTCAGGTCGAGCACGGCCGCGTCGAGTTGCAAGCTGCGGGCTTTTTCCAGCGCATCGCCCAACCGGGAGGCATGCCCCACCACGTCGCAGCCGAGGTCCTCAAGGTGGGCCTCGATCATCATGGAAATCAAGCCTTCATCTTCCACCACCAGCACGCGCAAGCCTTTCAGCGGCTCCGTCATGAGCGGAATCCGCCGACATTGGGCAACGCCATGACCTCGCCGGTCGTGCTGATTTCAGCCAGCGCTGCGTCGATCGTGCAGACGACGCCGTCGGGTGCAAAATCAAGTGCCACTGTGCCGTCTAGATCCTGCGCCAGGCTGCGCTCGACCATCTGGATGCCGAAACCTCGGCGCGTGGGCGGCGTCACTGGCGGCCCGCCAAACTCCCGCCACTCGATCTGGACCCGCCCGTCGCGCCGCCACCAGCGCAACTCGACGTGGGCTCCGGCGTGGACCCTGGCTTGGCTATCGAGCGATTGCGGCGATAAACTGCCGTACTTCAGCGCGTTCGTGGCGAGCTCATGCAGCCCCATCGATAGCGCCAAAGCCGCCCTCGGCGACAACCGGATGGCGGGTCCGCCGATTTGGAAGCGTCCGTTTTCGTGCCTGCCAAAAGGCGCCAGCGCGACCGTCACCACCTCGTTCAGCTCAGCGCCTTGCCAGCGCTCCTGGGTCAGCACGTCATGTGCGGCGGCGAGGGCTTGCAGCCGGCCGTCCAGCACCAGCCGTATCGCCGGGTCGGCTCCGCGCAATGTTTGCAACGCGATGGATTGCACGGTGGCCAGGGTGTTCTTCACCCGGTGGTTCAGCTCGTGCACCATCAGCACCAGCCGCTCTTCGGCCCGCTTGCGCTCGGTAATTTCAACGGACACGCCCACCATGCCTTCGATTTCTCCATCCGGGCCGCGCAGGGGCGTCTTGGTGGAGAGCCAAATCCGCGGCGCGCCTTGATCGCTGCCGACGAACTCCTCGAACTCATCGGTGACGCCGCTGTCCATCACCCTGCGGTCGTTGGCCATGACCGACTCGGCGTCGGCCGGATCATCCAATATCTCCCGATCGGTGCGGCCTTGGATTTCGTCCCAGGGCTTGCCGACCAGTGACGTGACCCGTGCGTTGGCAAGCAGCATGCGGCCTCGCCGGTCCTTGGCGTAGATCAAGCCTGGCGCCGTGGCAACGATGCCGCCCAGCAAACCGTAAGCGCGATGCCACTCCCGTTGCACCCGCTGCGCTTGGGTGATGTCGGTCAGCGCGTCGAGCACGGCCACCGGCTGGCCTGCCGCATCGCGCCGGAGCGCCTTGCGGGACGATACGATCAGTTCACGCCCGTCATGGCCACGCTGCAGCAGATCGCCCACCCAGCCGCCGTCTTGCGCCAGGGTTGTTTCGATCTGCGTCAGCGAGCAAGGAAACACGGTTTGCAGCAGTTCATACGCATTGCGGCCGACGGCTTGGTGCGCACTCCAGCCGTATAGCCGCACGCAGCCTTCGGACCAAAACCGGATTGTGCCATCAAGATCGAGCGCCATGAACGTGCCGAGATCGAGAGTGGCGAGCAGGTCGCGGAGCTGTGCTTCGCTGGCTGTGAGCTTTGCCGTGCGTTCCGCCACTCTGGCCTCCAAAGAGGCGTTCAGCAGGCGCAACTGGGCCTCACTCGCGGTCAGCGATACGTTGGCGATATGCATTTGCGCCGGGGAGGGCAGTGCAAGCGCATGTGGCAGCATCTTCCAAAGCGCCACCGCGGTGGCAATCGAGGCGGTCGCGGTCGCGAGTTTGGCGGCGGCTTCAAGCCGGTAGGCTGGCACCCAGATGGTGAGCAGCTCGAACCAGTGGGTCGTGCCGCACAGAAGAATGAATATGGCAAACAGCCACAGCACCGGCTTGAACGACACATCAGGGCGCTTTTGCACGAAGCGCGCCAATGCCAAGGGAATGACAAAGTAGGCCAATGCTGTTGCCGCGTCGCCGGTCACAAACGACCAGATCAGCCAGGGTTCCCACAACAGGCAGAAGCCGTGCGGCGTAAGCACGGAGGAATGAAACAGCCAATCCGAAGCGGGTTGCAGCATCGTGCGCCTAGCAGGACGACAGCTTGGCCCGGAGCGGTAATGCAGCGGTAAATGCATCCATGTGGCATGCCTTAAGGTGGAGACATTCTGTCGTGTCTGCCCAGCACGTCGATACCGCTGGGTTGGCCCGCAACCAGCAACCGCGTCACGTTAACATATGCGCACCCGAATCCGAATGCCATTGTATTGGATACTCTGTGCGAGGCCACCATGGCTAGTGCCTTGATGCCACGACACCGCAGCTTGGTGAGACGACCCCGCAATGCGCAGGCTGGTTCAGCCGTCCTGAAACCGTGGCGCGCGCTTTTCCAGAAACGCCGCAATGCCTTCAGCGGCATCGGGATGCGCGAATAGCTCTGCGGCCCGCGCTTCCTCGAAGGCTGTGCTCGCATCCCGCCCGTGCGCCTCGCGAAAGCGGACCGCCTGCCGGATCGCAAGGACAGCGGCCGGAGAGGCGGCGGCGATCCGTTGTGCGGTGGCCCTTGCCGCAGCGTGAAGCTCGGTCCTCTGCATCACGCGGGACACCAGGCCCAATTCATAGGCGCGATGGGCGCTGAAATCCTCACCCAGCAACAGCAGGTCCAGGGTTTGGCAGCGGCCGAGCCATCGCGGCAGACGCTGCAGCGCCATGCCCCAGGCCGGCAGGATGCCGAGATAGGCGTCTGCGGTGCGAAATGTCGCGTCCGCGGCGGCTAGGCGGATGTCGCAAGCCCAGGCCAGCCCGGTGCCGCCGCCGATGCACCAGCCGTTGATCGCGGCCACGACGGGCTTGCGGCACTGCTCGATGGCATCCACGGTCTGTCGCGCGAGAGCACGGAAGTTGGCAGCCGCGGCTGGATCGGTCAGGGCCTGCTGCTCGTGCAAATCGGCGCCGGCGCAAAAGGCGCGGTCGCCGGCTCCCGACAGGATCAGGCACCGTGTCTGGCTGCGGGCCTCCAGCTCGTGCAACACGTTCTGCAACGATTGCAGCATGCGGATGGTCATCGCATTCACCGGCGGGTGGTCGAGCCAGATGGTGGCAACCGGCCCGGCGTGCTCGACCCGGATTGTGTCAGACATAGGCTTGGGCGGCGTCCATTGCCTTGGCGGCCGGGTCGCGCTGCTCTGGCGGGCCGAACCCGCCGCCGCCGGAAGTTTCCAGCCGCACCACGTCGCCACGGCGCAAGCGCAGGCCGTCAGTTTTGGGTGACACCGGCGTTGCCTGGCCGTCGCGCAGCAGCATCAAGCGGCCCGGCGACGCCGCTTGCCCGCCCGCGAGGCCATACGGCACATGAACAAAACGATCCATGTTCGCGGTGAAGATGCAGTTGTCGCAAACCACGCGCCATTCGCGCACCAACCCCAAACCGCCGCGCTGCCGCCCAGCGCCGCCACTGCCCGGCAGCAAAGCATAGCGCTGGATGGCAAGCGGCAGTCCGGTTTCGATCATTTCGATTGGGATGTTGCTGTTGTTGTGCATGCCCGACGAAAACGCGTTCACCCCGTCCTTGCGCGGGTGGCCGCCAGAACCGCCGATCTCGATCTCCACCAGCACTTCGCGTGGCCCTTCGGCGGGCATGGTCTGGAAGGTGCAGACGTAGCTGTTGCCGTAATAGGCAGCCGGTATGCGGTCCGGCACCGCCTGGTGCAACGCGCCGTGCATGGCGTTCAGCAGGCGGTGGGTGACGGCGATGCGATGCGCCACGGCGGCAGGAGCGCGCGCGTTCACGCACAGGCCCTCGGGCGCCACGATCCGCACCGGCCGGTAGCAACCGGCGTTGACCGCCAGCGTCTCGTCGCTGGCGGAGATGACGGCGAACAGCACGGCGGCCGCCGCGGAGGCAAGGGTGGCATTCACCGGCCCACGCGCTTGCGGCGAGCAGCCGGAGAGGTCGGCGGTGAGGCTATCCCCCGCGATGTCCAGCCGCACATGCAGGCGGATCGGTTGCCCCAAGTCGACCCCGTCATCGTCCAGGAAGTCTTCAAATTCGTACACGCCATCTGGCATGCGGCGGATGGCGGCGCGCATGGCGGCCTCGCTGCTGTCCAGGATGCGGCGGCTGGCTTCCAGGAACCCGGCGGCGCCGTGCCGCCCGGCCAGGCGGCGCAACGCGGCCGCCCCCACCGCAAGGCTGGCCAGTTGCGATTGCAGGTCGCCGATCAGCAGGTCGGGCTTGCGGACGTTTTGGCGGATCATGGCCCAAACGCCGCCATTCGGCACGCCGCCCTCCACCAGCTTGAGCGGCGGGATGCGCAGACCCTCCTGGAAGATTTCGGTGGCCGTCGCCGCATAGGACCCGGCGGCGAGTCCGCCCACATCGATATGGTGGCATAGCGTGCCGACGAAGCCGATGCGGGCGCCCTCATGGAACACCGGCAGGAAGGTCACGATGTCGGGCAGGTGCTGGCCGCCGCAGTAGGGGTCGTTGGTGGCGACGACGTCGCCCGGGCCCCAGGCCGCCGGATCGATATGCCTGTCCAGCAGCTCGCGCAGCAGGTGGCTCATCGAGTTGAGATGGCTCGGGATGCGGGCGGATTGGGCGAGGTTGTTGCCCTGCGCATCGAATACGGCGGTGGAGTAGTCCAGCAGTTCGCGTACGATGGTCGAGCGGCTGGTGCGCCAGACGGTTGCGTCCATCTC
>CAXTRX010000018.1:0-982 GCA_964246785.1 uncultured Acetobacteraceae bacterium
ATCACCATCAGCTTCTTCGGCACGCAGCCGACGTTGACGCAGGTGCCGCCCCAGTGGGTGCTCTCTGCCACGGCAACCCGCGCGCCATAGCTGGCAGCGATACGGGCGCAACGCACCCCCCCAGAGCCGCCGCCAATGACGAACAGGTCGAAATCATACGCCATGGCCGTGTCCTTTGCTGCCCGCCCTGAGATAGGCAAGACATGGACCGTTGTCAGCCGAGCAAGCTCCAGTCTGGTGGCGGCCCGGCTGCGGCCATGGCATTCCAGCCGAACTGGAGCAGTGGGAGGGATGCTTCGGCCGTGGCGGTGATGACGCCAACCAGGGCGGGGCTGCCCACGTCTTTTTTCAGCAGCGGCCGCGTGGCGACGAGATGCCGCGCCTTGATTGCCGGGATAAGCGCCGGGTCGGTGACGGATTCGAACCCACGGGGCAGGCGTGCAGTGCTGTCCGACGTGTCGAGTTCAAGCCCGGCCTTCGCGGCCTCGGCCACGGCGGCGATATAGGCCTCGGGCTGATCGCGGATGGCGGCGCGGATTGCATCCAAGTGGGGCCGCTCGACTTCCCAGAACCCGGCGGCGAGGAAGCAGCCTGCGTCGGCCACGTGAAGATAGATTACGCCGCCGCTTTCCTTCTTGAAGCCAGGCCGCATCCAGACGCAGGCGGTGTGGGTCTTGTAGGGGGATTTGTCCTTGCTGAAGCGCACGTCGCGATGGATGCGGAAGGTTGAGCGCTTGGCGCTGCCTGTGAGCGGGAGGTCTCGCCGGCCGAATTCGGCAGCAACATCCTCGGCGAGCGCCATGGCCTGGCCTTGGACTTCCCGCTGGTAGACGGCGCGGTTTGCCTCAAACCAGGGCTTAGCTTGGTTGACGGCGAGATCTCGCAGGAAAGCGAAGGCAGCCGGCCGGAAGCCGGTGAACGCAGGTGGGAAGGCGCGCTTTGGGGCGGCCGGGCTGCGCCCCACCTGCTAGCTGACCGTAGG
>CAXTRX010000018.1:992-1840 GCA_964246785.1 uncultured Acetobacteraceae bacterium
TAGGCGGCCGGCGAGTTAGGCGGCAGCCTGGTGCGGAACACCCTTTTCAGACATCAGCGTCTCAAGTTCGCCGGATTGAAACATCTCGGTGATTATGTCGCAGCCGCCGATGAACTCGCCGTCGACGTAGAGTTGGGGGATGGTGGGCCACTGGGAGAAGGCCTTGATGCCCTCGCGTAGTGCCGGGTCTTCCAGCACGTTGGCGGTTTGGAATGGGACGCCCATGTGGCTGAGGATTTGCACCACACGGGCCGAGAAGCCGCACTGTGGGAACATCGCATTGCCCTTCATGAAGAGCATGACGCGATTGTTGGTGATGTCGGCCTTGATGCGGTCGGCGGCGGTATCGCTCATTGAGTGGGCTCCGGTTAGGGGGGAGAGGTCTGAAGTGCCAGGGCGTGGAGTTCGCCGCCCATGCGTCCGTGTAGAGCGGCATAGACGAGTTGATGCTGACGGACCCGGGACAGGCCCCGGAAGGCTTCGCTGGTAACAGTGGCGGCATAGTGGTCGCCGTCTCCAGCCAGGTCCTCGACGGTCACGGTCGCGTCCGGAAGGGCGGCGCGGATCATTGCCTCGATCTCACTGGCGGCCATAGCCATACGTCGGAACTCTCTTGGTTGAGCAAGGATATGGTCGGAGGGTAGGCCGGTGTCAAACGGTGCCGTGTTGGCGGCCCTCTTGGCAGACCAGTGCTGCTCAATTGGCGGTGTTTGGGCACCCGGAGCGGCTAGGAGCGTTAGCGACATGCAACGGTTTGCGGGGTGTTAGACGGCTATGGCAACAAAGAAGCTTGAAGCCTATCACGCAAAGCGCGACTTCTCGGTCACTCACGAACCGCGTGGCGATGC
>CAXTRX010000018.1:1850-30248 GCA_964246785.1 uncultured Acetobacteraceae bacterium
GTCTGGCAGCCGGTTGCGGTTTGTCGTACAAAAGCATGCGGCGACCCGGCTGCACTATGATCTTCGGCTCGAGGTGGGCGGCGTGTTCAAGTCCTGGGCAGTGACCCGGGGGCCGTCGCTTGACCCGCATGACCGGCGGCTGGCGGTTGAGGTCGAGGACCATCCGCTGGATTACGGGGACTTTGAGGGCACCATTCCGAAGGGCCAGTATGGCGGTGGGACGGTGCAGCTTTGGGATCGGGGCTTCTGGGCGCCGGAGGGCATGACTGCAGAGGAGGGGCTAGCCTCGGGTGACTTGAAGTTCAGCCTGGAGGGCAAGCATCTGCATGGCAGTTGGGTGCTGGTGCGGATCAGGAGTTGGAGCGGCGGCAAGCGGGTGAACTGGCTGCTGATAAAGCATCGGGATGCGTTTGCGCATGAGGGCGACGGAGATGCGCTGCTGGCGGATGAGCGATCGGTGGCATCTGGGCGGTTGATGGAGGAGATTGCCGCAGGGACGGGCCGGGCGCCGGAGCCGTTCATGCAGGCTGAGGCGGCAGTCGCCAAGGACGCCGTTTGGGATTCGAACGTCGGTCTCGCGCCGGCCTTGCGCGCGGCCGGCGAGACGGGGCCGAAGGAGACAGGGCCAAGCCAGACGGGGGCAGGTAAGCCGCGGGCTAGATCCAACCGGAGCAGGAGCGGAGCGGGCAAGCTGGCGCGGCGGGGGGCGGTGGTGCCTGAGTTTATCGAGCCGCAGCTTTGCGTGACGGTCGAGCGGCCCCCGACGGGACCTGGCTGGGTCCATGAGATCAAGCTCGATGGTTACCGTCTTCAGGTCTGCGTTTCGAACGGCACAGCGGTCCTACGCACGCGAAAGGGGCTTGACTGGACCAAGCGGTTTTCGACCTTGGGGCGTGCCTTGGCAGGCTTACCGAACGGTATCATCGATGGCGAGGTGGTGGCGCTGGATGCGAAGGGATCGCCCGACTTTGCTGCGTTGCAAGCGGCACTGTCAGAAGGGGAAAGCACCAATTTGGTGTTTTTCGCCTTCGACATGCTTTTGGCCGGGGATGAGGATCTGCGTGACCGGCCGCTGTTGGACCGCAAAGACCGTCTGCGCACCGCGTTAGCGACACTGCCAATAGGGGCCGCAAACGTGGTTCGCTACCTGGACCATTTTGGCTCGGGCGGCGACGCCGTTCTGCTCTCGGCCTGTAAATTGTCTCTCGAGGGGATTGTGTCCAAACGGCTGGACGCGCGCTACAGCTCCGGGCGGAGCGATGCTTGGAGCAAAGCAAAGTGCCGTGGCGGCGACGAGGTCGTTATCGGGGCATGGACGGATACGGGTGGCGAGTTCCGGTCGCTTATCGTGGGAGTGCATCGGGGCAAGCACTTCGTGCATGTCGGCCGGGTCGGGACTGGGTTCAGCGCCGCCAAAGTAAAGCCGTTAATGGCGCAGCTGCGGACGTTGGCAGCGGAGAAAAGCCCGTTTAGCGGCCATGGTGCGCCTCGGCCGGCCACGGGTATTCATTGGGTTCGGCCAGACCTGGTGGCGGAAATTGAGTTTGCGGGATGGACAACTGACGGCCTGGTGCGCCAGGCGGCGTTCAAAGCGTTGCGGGAGGATAAGCCAGCCGACGAGGTGGTGGCGGAGGCGGCGGCTCCAGCCACAACCGAGATTGCCAAGCCTGCTGTCTCACGCGCAGAGACGCTGGGTTCGACAGGGAGTCCCGACGAGGTCATGGGGGTGCGGATTTCCCGGCCAGATAAAGTCATGTGGCCTGATGGCGGCGACGGGCATGCGGTGACTAAGCTTGACCTAGCACGCTACTATGAAGCCGTCGGACCGTGGTTGATCCGGCATTTGAAGGGGCGTCCCTGCTCCATTATCCGGGCGCCAGAGGGATTTGCTGGGGAGACGTTTTTTCAGCGTCATGCGATGCCGGGTTCTTCTAACCTGCTGGCACTGGTCACGGCGCCTGGGGACCGGAAGCCCTTTGTGGAGATCGATCGAGTTGAAGGCCTCGCGGCGATCGCACAAATCGCGGGGTTGGAGCTGCATCCTTGGAATTGCGACCCGTTCCGCTATGACGTCGCTGGACGACTCGTGTTTGATCTGGACCCGGGCCCGGAGGTGGCGTTCACAGCGGTGATTGAGGCGGCGAAGCAGGTTCGAGAGCTGCTTGCGGAACTCGGCTTGCTAAGTTTTTGCAAGACGACCGGCGGCAAAGGCCTGCATGTTGTGACGCCTTTGGCAAGGTCTGAGCGCGACAATGTAAGTTGGGCTGAAACCAAGGCCTTTGCGCAAGGCGTGTGCCAGGTGATGGCAAGCGCTGCGCCTGATCGCTATGTGGTGACGATGGCCAAGAAGCAGCGCGTTGGCCGCATTTTTCTCGATTATCTACGCAACGACCGGATGGCGACTGCGGTCGCGCCACTTTCGCCGCGCGCTCGGCCCGGTGCGACCGTTTCCATGCCGCTTACCTGGCCTCAGGTTAAGGCTGGTTTGGACCCGGCTCGATACACCATTCGAACGGTGCCCGGGCTGCTACAGAAAACCACAGCTTGGGCGGATTATTGCCAGGCAGAACGACCTCTGACGGATGCGATTAAGCGCTTGCGTCGTTGAGGAGGATGGCGTTGGGTCCGCCGAAAGATACTGGGGACTTATCATGCGATTAGATTTGAGAGCCTCACCTGGCTGTTCCAAATGGGCGCTGGCTTCGGTCGTGGCGGCGTTTGCCATTGTCGGGGTCGTTGCTCCTGTAAGGGCAGCGTTGAAGCAGGGCAACGTCGCTCCCGACTTTACCGCACAGGGAACAATCGGCGGCAAGGAGTTCATTTTTTCGCTTGCCAGCTCTCTCAAACAGGGACCCGTCGTGCTGTACTTCTACCCGGCGGCCTTCACCAAAGGTTGCACCGTTGAGGCGCATGACTTTGCCGGGGCGATCGATCGCTACAAGGCGCTTGGCGCAACCGTCATCGGCATTTCCGGCGACGACATCGAGACCTTGGACAAGTTTTCTGTAAGCGAGTGCCAGAGCAAATTTGCCGTTCTGGCTGATCCGAAACGTAGCGTCATGAAGGCGTATGACGCGACGATGGTGCCCTTTTTAGCCTACGCGAACCGAACCTCTTATGTGATCACGCCTGATGATCGGGTGATTTACAGCTACACCGCCCTTGATCCTGATGATCATGTTGCCAACACGCTTGCGGCGCTTGCAGCTTGGCGAGAGGCTCACCCGAAATTGGAGCGATAAGCGCGGTCAGCACTTGAGTGTGACGCGCGTTTGTCTAACCCGGTCTTGGATCATCAGGTCCTGGTGGAAGGGTATCGTCAGGCCACATCATAGGCGGCATGTGGAGCTGTGTACGGAGCAAGTTAATGTTGCTTCTTGCGCTCCTGAGTTCATGCCGCAATGCGCGCGCTCGACGCCACCATAGCACTGAGTTGCCGTCATGCGGGGAGGCAAAAGGCAGGAGAGCGACGGTGAGCAGAGCGACAACCGAGGTCGCGTTCTTCACGGTCGCGTCAAGCCAATATGCTGGCCAGAACAGCATCCAAATCATGAGATCATGACTGAAGCCGCAAAGCAGGATGAACGAACCGAACAGGGCCAGCACCCATCCCGGAACCGTCAAACGGCGGCGGCGTGCCTCGACAAGGATAATGATTGGCAACAATTTGAAAGCTATGGAGATGCCAGCATCGCCCAGCACCGTCCAAGTGATTAGGTCGCGATTCCAAGGCAAGCAGAGGACGCGCGGCAATGCACCGGTGCCGAAGAAGAATTGCGATAAACTATCGATCATGGGTCGACCACCAGCGCGATGGTTCGAGGTAGCTGAAGGTCCTGAACGATCAAGCCGTTCTCACTTTGAGTTTGCACGTGCCGTTCCAAATGACACTCACCGGCGACATCCTTCGGGATTTCGATGCCAAGGCTATTCCAGCCTTTTGCTACCTGCTCGGTTGCCAATCGCGTTTCCTCGAATTGAACTGCATGGCCTCCACACCAGAGTTCTGTCCCAACAATCAACGCAAGACTTAACTTCGGAGTGGCATCGAGCTGCCACACGACGACTTGGTTTGCAGAAAAGTGCGACTTAACGTCGTCAGCGAGCCAGCAGTCGCCCACGCGGTGGCCCGCATACGGTCCGCGGGAAATAAAAGAAGTTATAGGAGGAGACTTTGATGACAAAAGCCGATTATGAACACCGTCAAACGCAATGGCGTAACCTATTGCTAGCCCGCCAGCCACGAACAGCACACGACGCTGGAGATGCGTAAACACCTACCGCTTGATTGACGTTACGAAGTAAGCAGCACTTGCCATTGCAGCACCGATGATTGTTGTGAGAAGCCACTTTCCCACCTCTACGAATGCCGTTTTAAAAACCAAGGCCTTTAGAGCCTCAAGAGCTGCCTTCGACTGTTCCTCAAGTGCTTTCTTGAACTCGTCAGCCTGGGCCTTCCGAGCTGACGCCTCTGCTTCTAGGGCAATGTTGAAAGAAGCTTGCTGTGACCGCATCATCTCAGCCAGTGACTCAGTTTGCTTCCGTTGCTCCGACGCCACACGTGACAGGGAGACTTCCATGTCGCCGTCTTTCTCGCGAAGACTTCTGACGGAGGCGGTCAGTTCTTCAAGGTTATGTAGGATAAGGTTGTTTGACGCCTCCAGGCTTTCAAGCCGACGCGCTGTGGCGCTGCTTGATCGCGCATCTGGGGGCTGCACAGCACTCGTCATCAGGACTGTCTCCAACAAGGCTGTGCACGGCCCTCAAAGGAAGTTAAAGCGGGAATGCCGCGAGGATAGAAAATTCGTAAATACTATCATAAGCAAGGCCGAGAACACTTGTAATCAAGTTCACTGGTATCTCGTGCTACTCGCCCTCACTTGCCTCATGGAACCATGGTAACTGGCGTTGCAATTAGATTGCCTGCGCCGCTCGCATCTGCTTGCGTTGTGAGTGAGAAGACAGGAAGCAGTACAGACCGCATGATTGTCCGTCCTGCATCTGTACCGATGTTCAGATTGATCGTGTAAATCGTGCCGGCTTGACCACTTGACAACCACAAAACTGCCCGTGCGCCATCAGCGATGCTGGAGTTGAGCGTAAGGTCACCGGGATTGGCAGGCGAAATGGAAATATCGAGCGTGGAAATGATATCACCGTCATTGCCAATCAATGCGGGAGCGATGTCGAACTGGTAGTCTAGGACATCGCCGGGGTCTTTAACGGGCCATGACAGCGGAGATGGAACCAGCGGCGCAGTGCCCCTTGGAACGGGAATGAAAGCGTCCAAAACAATCGTCCGCGCCGCACTTGGCCGCCAGACGTGAGAGGCAGTGGTTGCCATAAGCGTATCCTGCTTTCGGTTAGTGGAGTATTGGACGAGGCTATTAGAACTCGACCACGACAAGGCCCGGGGCGCCCGGCCCACCACTTCCCTGAACTCCGTAGCAGCCGCCGCCGCCTGAGCCAGGCGCTTCCGCCACTTGCTGCACCGCGCTGCTCGAGGCCGCCGCCCGGCCACCGCCGCCGAAGAAGGATGCCCCGCCATTTCCTGCAAAGACGAAAGTGCCGCCGTTCCCATCGGAGCCGTAGCCCCCGCTTATGTTGATTGCTCCACCTGCCCCGGCACCAGGGGAGCCGCCAAAGGCGTAGGTAGAGCCGCTCGCTCCGCCAAACCCGCCGCTCGCGCTCATGACGGTTCCAAAGCTGCTGGTGCCGCCTGTTCCGGCCGGCGTGCCGCTGGCTAACCCTGGAGTTCCCCCCTGCGCGACGGCTACGGCGAAGACCTGGCCGGGCGTGACCGGTATGATGCCCTCTGCGTAACCTCCAGCACCGCCGCCACCGCCACCAAAGCTGGGCGTGCCGGCCCCGCCGCCACCGCCGCCGCCGCAAAGTCTCACACGAAGTAGCGCCACACCGTTGGGAACTTGAAAGCTGGTGGAATTTATGAACGTGGCGATCCGAGAAAAGCCCGGTGCCAGACTATTCAGCTTGAAGTTGACGAAGGGCGCGCCTGGAAGTGTGATAATGTTCTGTGGTTCAATTTGTGACTGGCCATAGTTGATCGTGATCACATACAAGCCAACCCAGCCGCTATCGATTGTTGGCGTCACCTGAGTGCCGGCGTTTGCAGGAGCGGATGGCTTCAACTGAAACTGCACCCGCTGCGTTCTTTGGGTATTTTGCCCAACGCCATTATTGGAAAGGCCATAGAACGGCTGGCTTGGATTGGCGGCGTTGTAGTAAGGAAGAACGATAGGACTACCGTCAGCCTCTACGAAGCTGGCCTGAATGAGATAGTTGATTGCTTGTCCCGATGTTGTGGGCGCGGTGAGGGTAAAGCTGGTCGCCGTGGTGTTCACGCCCATTCTCAGGAGCGGATCAGTCGTATCCTGACCCAGCGAGCCGAATGGCATGGCATCGACCACCCCTAAGGACGTAATGCTTCCGGGACCGACCGAGACGGTCAGGCTAGCTGGCGATGTGGGTAGGCAAGCAAGCCCATCGACAAGCGTGCTGGACCCCAGAGTGGCCTGTGCAAGGTAACCAATGGCGATCATTGCATCGCGTTGGAGAGACAGAACGTCTGTGTCCAGCGGGATACTACCCGGATAAACAATCTGGCGATCCACGAAGTGTTTCCTTCAGGCGGTGATGTTGATCCAAGCAATGGAAGCGGTCGGAATGACACCTACGACGGTGTTCTCGATGTCCTTGTCGGAGAGATACCCTGGGATCTGCGCGAGGTCGGCCCGCGCGAGAGGGCCAGGTGTTCCGTAGCCGGCAATAAGCGCGATGCCCGGACTTGCGGGGCGTTTTGCAACAACGAGGACTTGAAACGGGAGATTAAGGTTCCCCCACGCTCCTGCTACCCCGTAGCCCATGACGGGCAATCCATAACCGCCGGTGTCGGTTACCCGGGCCGGTTCAAAAATCTTGGGTTGGAAACCGGTCAACGTTGTCAATGCGGCTTGGAGAGACCGCCGTGTGGCGTGCTCACGAACCAGGGCGTTTTGTAGTCGTAGCCGGAACGTACTATCAGGCTCGTTGGTGACGCGAGCCAATCGTGTGCCGAAAAAATCGGCGCTAGCACCATCGAGCAAGTCACCGCTGACCGAAGCAAGACGGGTTTGACCTTGTGTGTAGCCGAGTAGGTCATACATCGTTACCCAAGCGCTTGCTAGACCACTGAGTAAGGCATCTAACACAGGCGTATGGTCGGGGAACCAGCGAGTTGGCAGGTTGGACTTCAAGCGATAGATCATATCGCGAATATCACCGGTCATCTAATTCACCGTTATTACACCAGGCTTGACGATACCGTTAGATGCCACAATTAAGTCCCCACCCCCATTGATGGTTGTGTCCGTGACATTTGTGACCGAAGACGAGGCCGAATAAGCGACTACAATCAAACGTGAGACTGGTAATGACGATCCAATCGTCAGACTTGAAACATAGCTTGAGACTGCGCTTGTCACGGCTGACTGAACTGTGGCCGCTTCGGTTAACAGGTAATCAACTGAGAGCGATATGTTGGCCACTGTTACTTGCGGTGGCTGGACGGCGAATTGTGTTCCAACTGGCCGGACGTTTTCTAAAGCATTGGCAACTGCAGCGATGAGGGTGGATGGCGGCGCGCCAGACCCATCATCGACAGTGACGGTGAAAAAACCCGGCCTCGATGCACCAGACGGATCCTGGTTCTCGACCAGTGAGTAATTGAGCCCCTGTTGCAGCGATTGGATGGTGTAGGCAATCGCAGCGGGTGTTGCACGCGAGCGGCTATCAATAAAATTCGAAAACCGCGCGCGCAAAGCTGCGTCCGACTCCGGGTCCAATCCTCCAGATGCAGCCATCAAGTTAGAGACTGCGTCCACTCCAGGGATTGCTGTTGCAAGCAGGCTGATCAAGCCCGGTTGGATGTTGCCCGCTGAACCTGCAACAGCCGCCACCGCCGGCACGGAGATTGCGCTGACACTTGAGCCGATGGTGTAACTTGCGGTCGACGCAGAGTATGCCGCGTTTGTTGAGTTAGTGACAACGGTGAAAGTCTGCGTCCCATCGGCTGTTTTCGCGTGCGCTCCGATTGGGATGGAAGCACTCATCCCAGTCGTAATACGAGAGAACGTCAGCGTAGTGGTTGCAGCGCTTGCGGGTAAGCGGATGACGCCAAAATCAGCCACCCAGCTATCTAAGTCGGAACCATTGGACGTCGCCGCTCTGGTCTGTGCTAAAACCTGGACGATCAGCCATTGCATCCACAATGCTAGCGAGGCATTCGCTTCCAGGATCGCTCGAAGCACACTTCCAACCGTAAGGTCGATAAAGGCGGTCGCAGCGCCTTGCACGCTTGCAGCCATGTTCTGCATGAGCACGGTGAAACTTTGGAGAGGAAGCTGCATGGGGCCTCGATCGGTGACTGGTGTGTTAGGTATAGAATGCAATTGTCTGGCTGGTTCCAAGCAGGGCGTCCGAATAGGTCACCTGAACATAGATGTTGCCTGCCTGATCGGGACTTAGGATTATTCCCGGTGCGGGCGTCTGAGCCACTGCGGTTTCTTTAAACAGTTGACCTCTGATTGCTGAGACGATCGCGTTTGCCGCACCAGGGAGCCCGACAAAGGAAGCCAGTCCGGCACCATAGTCGAGCGACCAGATGTAATCGCCTGGCACCGTCAACAACCTACGGAGAACTCGCTGCTGCGTCACGGTTGGGACATCTGCCAAGGCGAGGTCGCCGGTTGGCGACCAGCTGAGATCGGTGCCCCAAAGATGCCCCAGGTCAGCCACCGCCTTCTCCCTAAATCATGAATGCTGGAGTATGGAATTACGCAAATCTGGCTTGAGCAACTCAATCGCCAATGCCTAAGTTTGCCGCGGCTGCGGAGCTTGCTCGACCTTGCGTTCAAGCTGCAAGACACGCCGGGTCTGCATCGTTCGGTTGGTCGCGGCCTAGTCGGGGTGATTCGTTAGTGAGGTTTGCGGTGGATGAGCATGGCTGTTGTAGTGGCCTCGTAATGCACTCAAAGACCCGTGCGAGTCATAAACATCACCTGCGACATGAACGTCGCCGCTGATGTGGATCGTTCCGTCATTCAACAATTTGAGGAAACTGCCCGATTGATGCACCAGCCAAATCTCTCCTGGCGAGGCTGCTGGAGGCTTTGTCTGCATCGACCATGTCGCCCCGATGATGATGCCCTGCTCAGCATCACCCTCTTGCGGGAGCACGAACACCTGTGTCCCAACGACCGGTGGGCACGCGATCCCCCATCCATTGCCCACCCAAGGGGTCAGCAACGGTAACCAGCCGGTAAGTACGCCCTCCGGTTGAAGAGTGACGCGAGCTGTCGCTGTCGCGGGGTCTACCGATGTTATCGTGCCAAATCGTGCCACACCGTTCGACTGATCCTGATTAGCAGCGTGCGCTTTGAACGCGTTGAGGATGTTATCCATGGTGATGTCATGCGCCACTGATATTGTTTGGAACTAAGGAAGTTTGATCTGATGAAGGCGTAGGTTTAAGCCTGACACTTTCAGTGAAGCCTTGCTCGGCGGTAAAGTGCCGGTCAATCTCAGCGACATAGTAGCGTCCGTCGAAGTCAGTCCCCGTTCCGCTCAGTAGGACGTTGGACCGAGGTGACAGATCACATTCACCTGGGATTTCAGCGGCAACTAGACGCTCATGCCCCGACAGGTCAGCGACAATCCGCTGGGCGAGTTGTTGTGCCTCATCCGGAGATAGGTTTGGCCGCACAACCACAATTTGACGAGGGTCTCCAGTGGCTGACGTAGCGGACGCGCTGGACGCCGTCTTCATGAATGCAGACTGTTGTCGCGTATTCCAGGATTTCACCGTGACATCAATGCCGCTTGCAAGGCTCAATACGTGCTCAAGTGTGATCGAAACACAATCCTGCGGGGTAAGGCTGTAAGTTTTACCATTGGTGTTCATTGGCATGAAGTTCAGGGTCTGACCACTAACAAAGGCCTCAAAACCTTCGCGTGCTGCGAGGAAGGTTAGTAGATCCCACTCCGTTGTTGAACGCGAGAATTGTCCAAGCGTAAGTCGGTCATGTTCGTTACCGTAATAACGTCCAGCCAAGGTCGTCGTTGCCGTCACGTTTGGGGACAACCCGTGTCGGCCAGCAAGGGTCTCAGCGATTTCGCTGGCAGTTTGATTGCTGAATGTCTCCTGTGTCCGTGCCTCGAGCAGCCGACTCGTCAGATCGCGCCCCTCAAGGTTGACTGAGCCGTTCAGAACGTCGATGGCAAAGCTGTCTATCTCACCCTGCACAAGGCTTGTCGGTGGCCCACTGACTCCCACTTGAACGTCGACGATTGCGCCCGGCTGCAACAAATCAGAGGCTTTAGCGGCATCCATCGCCAACCGGAGCCGAAATCTTGCTGCACCGAAGTGGGCGTTGCTGCTGATGTCGACCTCAAGCAGACCTGGAAGCGCAAGGCCGCCGATACTTGCCGATAATGCGGGGTTACGTAGGCGGCTGTACGACAATCCCGCCTCCTGCGTTTGGATTGATGGTCGGCATCTGGACAGTGACCAAGCCCAACACCAAGAAATCAGACATCCCATTAAGCTGTGCGATACGGATCCACTGTGTGGCGTCACCCAACTGCTCAGCCGCGATGCGGAATAAGTTCCCACCCGCGATGGTAATGGAGGCCATCAGGTTGTCGCGTTCGCTAGGTTGCGGCCGGCTCTCTGGACGTAGGGCCGCGCATTGCTAAGCTGTGCTAGGAGGCCAGTTGCTAAAACTGCAGCAGAGACGCTCGATGTCTGCAGTGAAGGCTCCGTGACGGCGATTTGAGTCGTGATGCCCGAAAGCGTGTTTGCGATGACGGTTTGCGCAGTAGCGTAGGCGGGCGTTCCAATCACCACGGCGCCTGCAGCGTCAACAGCGCTTACTGCAGAAGTTCCGAGCACCCCGGCGGATGAAAGGTCCGCCGAAATGGTCGAGCTAAGGTCCAGGAATGTGCTTACGGCTGCTGCGGCCTCGTCTCTCACAACCGTGCAGGAAATCTTGAAAGGAATCCACCATGGACTTCTATAATCGGCATCGAAGCGTGCGAGAATGACCGTGTAGAGAAAGGCGTCCCACGCCAAAGGCTGAGCCAGCCCATCGACGCGGATCGCGTCAAGCAATCGCGCGCGGTCAGCCGCATCAGGACCGCTAAAGATGCCGGAGAAGGCAATGTCGGCAGGATCTGGCCCAAGGGCATCAATGATGCGGACTCCTCCTGGTAGCCGATGTATCGCCAGGCGTTGACTACCGCCGAGGGTAATTGAACTCGGAAGTTCGAAACCAGCGAAAGCCACCGGTCCGAGGGTCAAGCTGAAGTCGGACATATTAGAAGCCTTGAGCTTGGCCGGACCACAATGGGGTCTGCCGTGGGTCGGGAGCCACGGGCCCGGAAGGTGGGCGGCTTGCTTGCCGAGCCATGGCGTTGGTCAACCAACGTCCGAGCCTCATCCCGTCAATGATGATGTCTCCTTGCATTGTAATAGCCTGCGCCGCGGCAGGAGCTGGAGCGGCCGCACCCCCCAACGCCTGCTGGCCGCCATCACGCTTCGGTTCCGAGCCCGGCAACCTGGCCGTCTGCTCCTGCGGCTCCGGCGCGATGCTAGTCGGCGAATACCGCGGTGATGGTGACGGAGCTGGCCCACGCCTCGGCGGCTGACCCGTCGAAGGTGCCAGGGTTGCCATCGAGCTCGATCGAACTTGTGGCGCCGACGGGTTGACCCGGCTTGATGACGAGTTCGCTGCATCAAACTCGGGGCTCTGCTTGGCAGCCGCCCGGCTGTCGAGTTTGTTCACCTTCTCCAGAGGAGCAGCCGATCTTGCCGCGCTTACAGTTGCTGTTGGCGGCTCACGTCGCGCTGGAACAGGAGCTGCTACGGCACCCGGATCATCAGTCACTCCAGGAGATAGCTGGCGCGGTAGCACTGGACCAATGCGTCGGTCTGGTTTGGTAGGGAAGAATACTTGAGTGGTCTCGACTGGAGCCACAGAGGTTTGAGGACGCAATGCTGCTTCGGCTTGTTCATTGGGCGTCGCCGCCTCGCTTGCCCGACTTGTTGCCGTAGCTTGCGTCGTTGCCGTTGGCGCGTTCGCTATGGCCGTAGTCCCCGCGGGCGCTGCCGGCCGCTGCGCCAATCCGCTGTCGGCCGGACCTGCCAAGCCGACGTCAGCAGCTTGCTTGCTAATGGGCCTTGTCGGGGATCCAGGCGGACTCGCCTGGGCTGGCGCAACCGCCGGAGATGCCGAGGCCGAATCTGTATCTAACACAGTAGCGGTAGTGTCATTCATGCTGCTAGGGACGAATTTAGCTGTATTGTTGAGTTCATTCGCGACAGACCCGGCTAGAGCCGGCAATGCAGGAGCGGTTTTCGGCCCGCCCGCCTTACCGCCAAGTGCGGTGAGGCTTTGTGAAGTTGCCGCAATGGCACGATCAAGCAGTGCTAAGTCGCGTTGAATAAGCTGTATTCCGGCGCTTACGCCGTCCTGCAGCGCGAGCGTTATACCGACTTCATAAGCCTCTGACATGGCTGGCGCTTCCTAGTTGATCAGGCAACTCGACTCGAAAGACGTTCCAGCAGCGCTGTTCCGATCTCGGCGACGACGGAGTCAACCTCTGCATCCAGCGCCGGAAGCATGAACGGCCGAGGTGGCACATGCCGAGTCCCGAACTCTTGCGGTGCAGCCGCCGGGTCATTGCTGCCAATCTGCGCCGTCAAATCCGTGATTGTGACGGAGATACTGGCTTTCAGAGCACCCGTCTGTTGCCACGGCTGATCATGCGAATCGCCGGGCAACGATCCTAGATTGGCTCGAACGCTATCAGCCAGCCGTTGCGCCTGTGCCTCTAGGTTAGCGGTTAGACAATCCCGCAAAGATAGCTGTCGCAGCGTTTCTGCTAGTTGACCCGCTGTGAAGCGCCGCCCCATTATACCCTCGTGTAAGTTCACTATTTATCCACGTCCGGAACATGGGGAGATCACAAAATCGTCTCAGATTTCGGACCATGTTTTGGTGCTCCAATCAAATTGGCGGCCCGTCGTGAGCCGTCCCACGGCAACAACCCAGGCCAACCTTTCAGATCGTGAAAGGGAAAAAGCGACGTCAAACGGCACCCCTTTCGTGACAAGATAGAGGCTGTCAACGAGTTCAGGGTGCTCGCTCAGTTTCCCGGCTTGGCGACCGCCAGTCCTTCCACGTCGTTCGGATTTAATGCTGCGGCTATTGCCTCGATAGCAGCGTCGCCGAGCCGGCCGATTGCCGCCTCGATTTGGTACTCGTTCGTTGGCTGCGGCAGCGGCACCCCATCGATCGCGTCCACCACGAACGCCAACATCGCAACACCAAGATACCGTTCATTACCGGCTAAATTTGCACCAACGGCTTTGAACAACCGCAATCGATCGAGCGTCGTTGGGCTGCGTATCGTAAGGATACGTCCATTTACGTCTGTGACAGACCTTAGTCCAGCAGCATCTGCAATAATCAAGTTGCTTGGGGTAGTCATAGTGCCTATATCCGCACACGACGGGCCGCAAAGAACTCAAGTTTTTGACGCACGGCCATGTCTCCTCGCCAAGCCCCTGCATCCGCAAGCTTGAATACTGCTCCTTCATATTGGTAGGTGCTGATACTTCCATCGGCCTCGCTGATGTATTGAAACAGCGTGCTTACGGCGAGTTGCCCAGTCGTGTAGTAGGCCTGCTCGATTGCGGCGATGAAATCGTCAACCGTGCTGCTGCCGCGCTCGATGTCGAACATACCTTCCCACCCCTTAGGCAACTCGGCCGCTAGTTGGGTGCCGTCCAAACGGTCAATGCGGATCGGATGGGTCAGCTGCCGGCTGTCAAATCCAGTGACGTGGTTGAGGTCAACACGGCCTTGCGGTCCGATAATGACGAGTTGGCAATCTCGGCCGAGCGTAAAGGCATTCGTTGGCACTGTTGCTGCTCCTTAACTGCCGACTTGACCAGTGGGCAACGTCTGACGGCTCACCTGCACGGTCTGACCCCCCTCAATGTTTACGATAAACTTCTCATTGATCGCCTGATATTGAACTTGAGCATCTGACTGAACATAACCAAGGTTTGTTCGGGTGTTCGGGTTATTCGATGTGTCACAAACTACACTATAGGGTAGAGAACCATCAGTTGAACCAAGGATTCCTTGCGACAGCAGATTCTGCAAATACGACAATTGTGTCGAACGAATTCGCTGGAACAGCGTCGCATTTATGACTTGGCCAACGTACTGTCCCATACCATTAGAAAGCGTCGAGGCGAGATAGTTTGTCAGCCGAGTATAGTTGTCACCATTCGTTGCTGCATTGGACGATGAGTTGTGTCCACCTCTTACCCCCCAAAAGCTGCCGCCAGGCTGCGGATTACTGATCACGTCTATACCGCTACCAAGCAATTGCCCAAGTTCAGCACTGCTGTAACTTGTCGTCTGCCCTGAGCTCGGGCTACCCGACTTTTGACTACCCACAACACCGTAGAGCTGCTTGTTTAGACTTGATTGCTCAGGCGACAAGTTCGCAAGCCGTCCGGCTGCAAAGCCCTGCGGGGAGACAAGTCGAACCACTGCGTTGGCTTGATCGTTCCAGTATATCCAGTCACCAAACATAAGCTTGACGCCATAGGTGTCTAGCCCGGCCGCTTGTTTGGCAAAAATGGCGGTGGAAATACTATCGCCCGACGGACGAGTGGCGATCATGTACACGCCTTCCGACAGTGCAAATTCGGCCTGCACCGAGAGCTGCGTGGCATCGTCACCATCAGCCAATAGGCCCAGGCTGCAACCCTGCCCGCGTAAAGCAAACAGGCCCGTGCGGGGCAGCGTATCCTGACCAACCAGGCTCGTCGTTGTTACGCCGACCGCGCCGTCCGAACCGCCCGATAAACCCTGAGCCGAAAGCGCCTGTGGCGCCGTCGTCGTTGCTGCTCCCAACGATGCCACGACAAGCTGGCTGGGTCCCCGCAAGGCCGTAAGACCGGTGTTTACAGCGGTCATCACATTTGACCAAAACGCCACCGCTGAGGGTGCTGGTATGTTATCAAATACTTCCGGAGCGAGACCCGCGGCAGTTAAGGTCAACCGCCAGGTGCTCGCCTTTGACCCCGCAGAAAGGATAACGCTGATGCCGTTGCCGAACGACCCGGTGTAGAGTGCCGTGAGCTGCAGCGGAAAGGCGCTGACCGAAGCGAATAAGGCGTAAGATGCGGCGGTATCCGTCCCGTCCGTGACCCGCACACACCGGAAATTTGCCGCGCCTTGTTGAACTGCAATCGCAACTTGCGTTCCGAGATCATACTTACGCGGCATGATGGAGCCGAACACTGCGGCATAGTTGGCCATCGTGCCTACCGTAACCGGCTGGTTGACTGGGCCCCATGAGGCCGTGCCGACAATCCCGATAACGTCAGTCGGTACTCCATTTAAAACAAGATTTTGCGGAGGAACGATCTGAACATATAGATCAGGAACGACAAGCGCCGTGGTGTTAATTGACCCTTGCTGGACGATTGGCATGTGCTACTCCTTAGCCGCTTTTGGTGGTGTCTTTACTGCAACCACATTATGCGCATGTTCAGACGCAAGAACCGACGCGATATCAGCAGCAACAACAATTTGGTCACCAACCGAGTAATGTCCAAAAGAGCGGGTTACGATAAGAGTAACTTCCATTTATAGCTCCGGTCAGGCGATTATTGTGGCAGCGCCCAGGGTCTCGATGCCAAACAGCATCGACGGCTGCACGGCGATCTGTGTAGTTGGAAACTCAACCGTGTAATACATATCACGCCGGTAAAGCATGGCGTCTTGCCGATCGTCAGAGCTCGTCGTCGAGGCAAAGCACAGGCGTGCCGCCGATCCATCAGCAAGGGTCAGAAATGGCGTAGCCGCCGTCGTGATGTCTAAGCCTGCGCAGACGCTATCGCGAAGCTCAGGGCTCGGACACCACGCGGTCACCCGAAAACCTTGTCGCTGTCGGCGCAATTCAAGTGCAGCGCTCGCATCCGCCACAGTTCGTGCAACCATGTGCGAGACGTTCAATACGGTGATCGTGGAGTTCACAACACTCGCCGGCTGCACGCTTGCAATCGCCGAACACAAAACAGCGGCTACCGACTCAGGTGTGTCGCCAATTATTGTCCGATGCACAAACGACCTACCATCAATTAACACACCTGCAAGCTGACCAATGTCCGCCACTCCTGAAAATGTGGCAGTATTTCCAGCTACTCCGACTGTGAGCGTCGGAACCACTGGGGTTGGCAGCCAATTCGGCAAATAGCGTGTGGTATCACGCCCCGAGTGAGGTGCCGAAAAGACTGAGACGTTGACGATCCCGGCGCTAAGATCTGCCTCGAGTGCAGACGCATTCGGCCATCCCCGGTAGACTCGGCTTTCTGCTGCAATCGATGGGGCGGCTGCCACACCATTTGGGTAAAGCGCACTGGTCACAAGCGCCACGAGCGCATTCTCTACATCGGCTTGAGAGGGCATCAGCCTTCCGCCTGTTTGACAAGCAGCCGCCAACCGAGGGCGCTCAGTTCCGTCGACACAACAACATAGGCCGTGCCCGTTTCATCGCGTATCAAGTCAGCCGGTCGAACCTGTGCCGGCGTTGTAGGCAGCAGGATCGTCCAGTGGGCAACACCGGCCTCTCCCGGAAGATCGGTTGGGCCTCCACCTCCAGCAGCCAACACAGACGCGGGCCACTCTGTTAGCACCGGGCTCAACGTGCCTCTCGTGATGCCCCCATAGCCCGTGCTACCAATCTCTCCCGGCGCTGTCGCCCGCATGATGCTAAGAGTGTGATTCGTAAGGACACAAAGCGACGGATGTAAGCTCTGTTGCGCCGAGATAAAGTAAATACCTCCGCGCCCTTTTAGATAATCGCCCGGCTGGGTGTAGGCGGTATCGAAGACCCCTGACCAACCAGCACGGTCATAGCCCACTGGCTGCTGAAAAGACCCGCGCTCTGTCGAGAACGCCGCAGGCAGGCGGAGATACCGATTGGTGGGAGCCAGTGGCTGCTCGATCGCGACGGGGCGAAAAGCATCATACTCGCTACCTATGTGTCGCGCAGCCGTCCCAAGTCCTTTTGCAATTAAATCGGTAAGCCGGTCAGCGTGCATCCGCAACCTCAAACAATCATCGCTATGCTTGACCCACTGGTCAGTGCAGGGCCAGGAGGCACACCGAGGAAGCCGCACAGCCGCCGGCCCCAATCTCGCTCAAGACGTTGCCGCTCAATGATTTCAGCCGGGTTATGGGTCCAAACCGCTGCTGCAGCCGTGTCAAGATTGTTTGCTGCAGAAGGTATCGCACGCTCAAAGCCCCGAAGAGCCCCGAGATGCTCACGTACGACAACCTCTTCAGAGCTGGAGAGGTTCGTCATCCTGTATTCTAGTGCTCCATAGGCTTGATAAAAGCGCCAGCCTGTGTTCCCGCTTGGGCTGGCGCCATAAGCCGGATAGCCGCAGAACCGCCGAACGTCAGTCTTCTCCGCCTCCGTTAGCATCTCACCGCCCCCCTTATCAGACCTGGCTAGCCGATATGCTCGATCATCACGGCCCGCTTGTAAGAGGCATTTGTTGCCGTTGGGACAACAGTGGGATTGGTGGTCGTGTCGCTCGGAGCGCAGAAGCCTCCGATCCAATACCAAGATTGTGCAATGATCTGCTGCAGCCTGTCGATCGGCTCCCGAGTTACCATGGCGATCCCATCAACAATCGAGACGATGCTGTCGCGTGGAGCAACGTCACTCGCATCCATCCCGGCAAAATCGCCCTCAATGAGCGCGCCCTTGCCGCACACGATCGGACGCCGGATCAGACTGCCCGGCAACGTAGGATGAGCCTGCACAAAGGCCTCCGTCGTCGGAATGAAACGCAAGCCAAGGAAGTCGTTAATCATGCCCTGTTTGAAAACTTGGTTTGCCGATGTTGCTCCTTGGAACAACCGCTGGAAATCTTGATCGGCGAAAAGCTGGCGAGCACTCACCGGGTCCAAATAGCAATTGAACACACCATCGACTTCCGGGACGGCGTTGCGGCGCAAAGTCGCTACTGCATCCAGCAGGTTTGACATGCTCAGCGTATCGGCTGTCGTCAGATTGCTGGTAGTCGTGGAGGCATTTGGCCGAACGATGAAGGAGGCGTTCGCCGCTTGCACTGGCATGCCGGCGGTTCCATCGGCAACCGTGACGGACGTGGTGAAAGTCAGACTGCCGGATATGCCACCAGGTGCTGTCGAGACATTAACTGCGTCAGCGGTAGCTCCAATCGCGATGTAACTGTCCGAGCCCACAACGACTGCGAGCCCGGTAGAGTTCGCAATGGCAGTCTGGATGCCATTTACAAAAATAATTTGGAAGCCACGGATATCATCGACTGAAATTGTCGTTGACGGAGAGCCGATCGTCGTCGTCACACGTGTGTTGCCCCCGAAGTAGGGTGCGAACAGTGCATTGCGCGCGATCTCATCGAGCGAGCGCGCGGCTTGCTCGCCATTGGTGCGCGCATTCTGCACAAACTGGCTGGCGATACCAACTCGCGACGTCACCATGTTGAGATCGGTCGTCGCGGCATAGTGGTTGATCGAGATGGTATACTGTTCAACTCCCCAACTGGTCGGCGTGAGCCCATTGTCCAGGTTGGTGTTGGTATTTGGTGCCAATGGAACAGTGACCGACGGCTTGAGTCCGGCGCGGGTTTTGGTCAGGGTTTCACCAATCCCCACCGCGAAGTCCTCGCGGTCGGCAATCGCTCGGTAGCCAAGACGGGACGAAAGTGCCTCCTGAAACTCCCGTTCAAGGAAGCCCTCTTGTATAATGGGTTGAAGCGCGAGCGGAAAGTTCTGGATGCCCATCGGGGTCCCTTGATGATACGAGGTTAATCTGCGCGTGGCTCGCTGCAAGCATTCCTGCGCGCGGCTTCAGCCAGGCTTCTCGCGAAGCGTTCAGGCGAGTGGGTTCAGTTTGACTCTACCGGTTGCGAATGAGCTTTTCTCGCGCGGCCTGCCACTCAGCCCGCGTCATGGTCATCGCATTACGCGCCTTAGCTGGCTCCGGCGCCGATGGAATATTCGCCTGGCTGCTGCTTGAGTGCGCAAACATCCATGGCTTCTCCCGCTGCAAGTGTGACAAAGCCTCCGCTGCGCCAGGAACGTCGCCGTTCGCATCCGGCTTCAAGCTGGTTGTATCAACAAGCTTAAGTAAATCGAGATCAATCATCCCCGAGCGTAGCGCCTGGTTCTTGAGCTCGGCATACACGAGCCTAGCGTTGGCTTGGTTTAGTTGCTCCTGGAGGCTGACTGCCGGCTCTGGTTTTGCTGTTGTATCGTCACTCATTTTACATGCCTTTCATGCGACAGCTAGGACAATTGCCTAGTCCGTCAGTCGTTGGCGACGAGCGAGCCATCGCGCTGTAGTTCTGAGATTTCGAGCGGCCTGGTCCCGGTCACGTCGGCTGTCACCGAGGCGGGTCGGTCGTCCGCCCGGATGCGCGCGATCTCTCCGGGCACGTCCTCAATATCGTATGTGTCCGCAAGAGACTTGACCGCCGTCTCAGTGCTCATCAGCCCAGCCGAGGTCAGCGTCGCAAGCGTTTGAGCATCATGCTGGCGGTCTTCGGCTGTTGGCGGGTACCAACGTGGCCAAATCAGGCTAAGCCCGGCGTGGGCGTCAAGCTTCGGAAGGACTGTATCACCCAAGCGCAAGCGATACTTCGATCCAGCTTTCAAGACCATCCTTGCCAACGTGAGCAACGCACCCTCGCCATACGAAACCCTCAGGTTGTCGGCGAGCCAAAGCAGCCCTTGGTTCATGAGCTCAAGGGCACGTCCAGATGTCGCGGCCGAAAGCCGTGATGCATCAGCGCGGTTGCCATGCACACTCTCAAGCGCAAACTCCCGCAGCACGCGCACGTAGTCAATCACCGCCGTAGCCGCAGTTCCTCCAATCTCAAGCAGCTTTGCATCACCGTTTTCTGATACGACTAGAGCGTTCCCAGCACCACGAACCAAATCGCCTTCTAAGCCCGCTGGCTCCTTGATCAGCAACGTCGGGTCAGAGCTGTACTTTAGGCCTCTACCGGCTTGCGAGAGCTGATAATCAATCTCGATCGAGGTTTCGATGGCGGCACGGAAGGTACAAGCACCGTCCGCTGCGTCGCCCGTCCAGGAGGCACCAGGTAGATTGCGTATCCAGGCAATCGGGACAAATCCGAGATTGTGAGTGACCGAGCGAGCCTCGTCCAACAATGGCTGATAAGCCTCAGCGACGGGTTGTGGTGCAAACCAAAGCTCGGCTTGTTCATCCCACCGCCTGGTAAACCAGTAGCTAGCGCCAAGATCGGCTACATCATACCCAGCCGAAAATAGCACAGCTCCTGATATCTTATAACGTTCGGTCACACATGCTAACGTGTCAGGTGCGTCAGCGCGCCACGTCGGTGTGAGATTGATCGTCTCCATCACAGAGAAATAAGGTCGGCCAGATAAGACCCGCAAAAGGATTGCAACCGATCCGATTGAACCGCGGATCGCTGCATCAATCATCGTTTCGTTAAGCTTGCAATGCCGAAATACGGTACCAAGAACGTCCCGTGTGGCCCGATCGGGGGAATCCACCGTCGGGAAATGCCCCTCGCTAAACAACAGAGCAACGCTGTCCTCAGTTACAATTCGCGGCATCGCGTAACGGACCGAGGGCCGGCGCATTCGTAGCGGAATATACTCTCCGGACGCACTCCGTTCCTCATGGAAGTCATAAGGCAATACCTCGTAGAGCGTCCCATTAAGAACCCGGCGTAAAATATCCAGCCTTCTCGCCCGAAGCGGCATGTCGCTGTCGATCGGTACAAGGTCGCAGATCGTTTGAAACATACGGGTCCTTGCTGGTGTCGGCTCTCGCCTAAACGGCATGTCGAGCGAGGAACGGCAGGCCTACAATCAATCGTCAGCGGCTGAACACAGGAACGTTGGTCCGGCGTGCGGGTGCTCCAGCGTCTGTCAGCATCGCAAAGGCTCGGCTCAAGGCATCAACCTGGTCGTCCTTCGCGCCATGCGGAAAGTCCTGCATTTCCTCAAGCAATGCTCGGTTCCAAGTTGCCCGTCGCATAATCACGTTGCCCGCATTAACCTGGCTCGCTACCGGCATCGCGCGTGTGTCTTTGGCCCCGGTTTCAGGGGAGGCGACCACTCGGTAGCCAGCAAATTGTTTTGCCAGGTACCGAATTTGCGACCGGCCGGCTTGGCCCGGGTCTTGCGGCAGACCGATGGGAACGGCTACGCCATCGGCCGCAGCAGTCCTGGCGATGGTTTCCTCCACTTCATGCGGGCCGCCACGAAGTCGGACCACGTCTAGCACGACGAAGCATCCATCTGCATCACGTCCCAGCTTCAAGCCAACGGTATAGTCGGGGTCACGGCCAGCGGTTTGCGCGGTCGCCGCAAGATCCCAGGCTCGCACCGCCGTGGTCCAAACCGGGTCGTCTGAGACACGAATGCGAGCGGGTAGAAACAACCGCCCTGTCCGTGGGCGAGGGTCCTGCTGGAATAGGGCCGCGAAAGCCCGTTCGCCTAACAGTGTTCGCTTTCGTGCGATCGCAGCGCCGTCTTCCCATTCGGGCCAAAGCGGTGCACCGATTGCGCGCCCGAGTGGGTCTCCCGCTTCGGCCAGCGCCGGCAACTTCAAGACCCGCCATGGGTCGGGTCCCTCTAGTATCCTTCCGCCGAGGTCATCCGGATGCCACCGAGTCATGACCAAAACCATGCGGCCGCCCGGCTTTAAACGGGTTGCAAGATCAGACCTGAACCAGTTCCAGAGCTGCTCCCGAGCAGCGGCGCTATCTGCTTCTACCTGGGATTTAACCGGATCGTCGATGAGAATGAGGTCTGCACGCCTCCCAGTAATTGGCCCGCGCACTCCCGTCGCGTAGTACTCCGCACCGCTGCTCGTCCGAAATCGATGTGCGGCCCGGCTTGCTGGATCAAGCGCGTAGCCAAGCCGCACGCTATGTTGTTCAATAAGTGCGCGCACCCCTCGCCCGAAATGTCGCGCAAGAGAGGAGGTATGGCTAGTAGCAATGATCGAAGACTGTGGAAACCTGGCCAGCCACCAAGGCGGAAAGACAAGTGAGGTGTAAGTTGACTTCGCAGAGCCCGGCGGCAAAAGCAGCATCAGCCGGTCAATGCGACCAGCTGCTAAATCTTCGAGTTCGCGTAGGAGGAGACGATGATGCGAAGCGGGGTTGTGTCCGCGAGATGCCAAAGCCAAACTGGCCCAGGCGGTGAGATCGGCCCGTACAGTTTTGCGAAGGGCGCGTTCAGTCCTGAGATCGGACTGCGTCCAGGTCGGCATCAGGTATCGCAGCAAGCTCCATGTAAGGCGCTGCAGCAGGAACACGTGGGTGAAGATACGGCGCTGCGACACGCGCGAGGGCAAGCGCCCCATCTATGTCTTGGCTGGCGTATCGCTGCCGCATTGTTTGAAGAATGAAAGTAAGCGGCGAAAGATCGGTCGTCGATAGGTCGACATTCGATGTCTCAGCTTGAGGCAAGTGATAGCCTACGCTGGGGCGGTTGGGCAAGGCCTTTTTTCCTAATTAAGAACTTTTCCCCGATCATCCAATCTCACTACAAAAGCCGTCCTGCCAGATGCTGGTGCGATCCAGAGATCTCGCCGGTCGTTCGTCAATCGTGTGGGTAGCTTGGCTGAGCGTAAGGAAATACCTAACCCGGCATGGGGCACATGGGCAAGAGAAATCATCGCGCGAACGTGAACAGGGCTACCCTCTTAGTGATTGGACTCGCTGGTTGCGCACCAGTCGCCATCCAGACCTATGTCGGTCCCCTCGCAACCGAACATGGCGTCTGCGGCCCACCCAATGCACCTGCCAGTCTAAACCTCCGCGGAAACAGCGTACAGTTCGCGCCTAATACCGGCGTTATGGTCCTGGAGGGCTCTGTCGATGCAGCCGGCCACGTGCTTGCTGAAACCCAGGCGCATGGCGCCGATCATAAACCTTTCGCTCAGGTCTTCGAGGGCCAGCGAGACGGTGACCACATCACCGGCCGCTACGCAACGCCGAGATGCCGCGCAACCGTAACGCTTGAAAGGCGATAACTCAGCACCCAACAACGCAAGCGCCAAAGCGCCGCTTCAAACTGTGGTTCTGTGACAAGCTCTGCGACGCTCGAGAGCTATTGCGCGGTCGCGGAACTTGTCAAAACCAGCCGAGTCGTTCGGCCGGTGGGAAATGCAGCCAGCGAGGCATTCAAGAACGAAACTGCTTGCAAACCTCGCCACTCCAAACCTGCAAGTGGCTAACGCGATGCATCCCACGACTGCATCAACGCCGCATCCTGATTGAGCGTGTCAACAATCAGATTTATACCCGTCGCATGCCAGCGCTGGACCGCTTTGTGGTCGGCGCCAACAAGGCGCGCCAGCCGCCGCCAGCTATAGAGGTGCCGGCCAATCATCGGGCTGACCAACGCTCGACATCCCACAATGCGACGTAGAACCAATCGGTCCGGCGAAATGAGTGGAATCCAGGCCAAAGCCTGATCCATCCGCGTGATCCGCAAAGCAGACGGAACCGGCGGCCGGGCCCGGCCATACTCACTCGCTCCATAGGCATCGAGCGCCTCAGCCACAAACTGATGCCGCGTTTGCCGCAACCCCGTCGTTGGTCCCGAACGAGGCAGGCTCAGCAACGTCTGTCCCGCTTCTTCCAGCCGTGCAACAACCATGTCTGCACTGATCATCAGTCCATGCTCCACGCCACGAGCGAAAGCCGGCAGGGAAGCCGTTGTAATCTGGCGAGCGTCCGCTCGGGCAGGGTCCGGATGCGAAGCAACCGGCGGGTTCGCCCGAGTTCGTTCAAGCAACGTGGCACGCGCCGGTGCCGCATGGAGGCGAGCTATGTCCATTCTCAATTTCCTTTATGGGATCGCCTAGACCATCATCCGACCGAGCCCGATCAGCCGGCGAATAAAGATGCTCGGCAAACAACACGCTAAAGCCTTCCTCCAAGCTACTCCGGCCGAAACGCGCGCTAAACGAACACCGGGTAGGGGTAGGGCTCTCCTGCCAAGGTCGTTGCCGCGGTGATCGCATGCCACGACAGCGGATGGCCCGGCGGCAACGGAGGCCGGTCTACTCGCTCAGTGAGCGGCCGCGGGGCAGGCTGGATCCTGGTCAAAGGCTGCAGGCCTAGTCGTCGCGCCCGTTCGATCGCTGCATTGCGCCCAACACGCAGTTGGTCGGCCACCACATGCCAAGGCATACCTGCGGCGCGCAACTCCAGCAACGCTGTGTCGGCGGCTTTTGTCCATTGAAGCGCAATCGGCATCGGCATCTCCTATGTGACCTCCCTTAGTTAGCTTGACTAACAACGTTCGTCAATTGTTCTCTTGGCTTTTTTAGGAAAAAATGCATGCTAGCGCGACCTAGCAGGAGGAACGCAACCCAATGGCCGGCCGCACGGCAGATATCACCATCGGTGAACGTATTGCCGCGCTCAGGCGCGAACGCGGGCTCAGCCAGGCGCGCTTGGCCGAAGCGACCGGCGTATCGCGCAGTGCCGTCGCCCAGTGGGAAACCGACCGCGCCGGCCAGTACAGCGGCCATCTCGCCCGTATTGCTCAAGCGCTTGACGTTTCGGTCGAACTCCTCCTGCACGGCCACGACATCCGTAGCTCAGGCGGACTATCCGGCGACGAACTGGCTCTGCTCCGGCTCTACCGGCTCTGCAGCCCGGATCTGCGTACCGAAATCCTTCGAACGGTCCGCAAATGTGCGCGCGAAAGCCAGGAGCCAACTGCCTCGACAAGCGTCTAATGACAAGCTTTGCACGGTAATGGAGCACCAGAATGACAGGCGAACTTGTATCCGCCCAACCCGCTGCCTCCGGTCATGGGTTGGACGCAGTAGCCCAAGCCGAACTCCGCCAGAGCATGGCGGTGCTGGCGAGCCGCGGCGGGCTCATCCTTCGCATGGTCGGCAGCTTGTCGGGGCTTGCGGGACAACTGCTGAGCCGTGGCATGCAGACCATCGCCTCAGCACCAAAAGCCAGCGCCGCAGTTCAAAGCGTCGCTGAATTCGCCCTACGCCGAGCCTTCGACATCGCGATCCTCGGGCTACAGCAACCGGGCGAACCAAATCGCTCGCGGCGCTTGTCCCGCCCCTTGGTCATCTTGTCAGGCGCCGTCGCTGGCTTCATCGGCCTGCCGGGCTTCCTGCCAGACGCGACCGTCACCAGCCTCGCCATCATGCGCGAAATCGCGCGCGTAGCCCAAGAGCAAGGCGAGGATTTAACCCATGAGCAAACCCGGGCCTCGTGCCTGGAAGTTTTCGCGCTGGCACCCGCAATTGATGGGCAGACCAAATCCGACCTGAACTACTTCTCGGCGCGCTTGATGATGCAAGGCCGCCCCTTGGCCATCCTCTTCACCGAGGTTGCATCCCGCTATGGCCTCTCGCTATCGCAGAAATTCGCGCTTCAAGCCATGCCGGTGTTGGGGGCCGTCGGCGGAGCATCACTGAACAGCGCGTTTCTCAACCATTATCGTAGTATTGCAAAAGCCCACTTCACCATTCGTCGGCTCGAAAGGACATACGGGCCAGCCAGTGTGCAGGCCGCGGCCGTTTAAAAGCCTCTCTAAACCGTCTCCACCCGCCGCTTCAAAGGCCGTTTCAAGCAAATCCAGCAATCTGCGCCCATCCGACGTGAACCATGCTTGTCGGCCCACACGGTTGGCCGCATGATGCCGGGCATGGATCGAACACCAAACAACATTGTCTCCCGGGATGTCGTCCGCGCCGTGTTAGAAGCCCGCGACCATCGCCACAATGAAACGCATGCTATGCTGGTAGGCCTCTATCAGGCTCTAGTGGCTGAGTTGATCGAGCAAGGCGCACTGGCCGCTCAGCCCCTTGCCGAGCGCCTGGCTCGAGCCGAAGCCCAGGTCGCGCCCAATCCGCACGGCTCATCCGCCCGTGACATGCTGCATCACGTCTTGGCTTGGCTGAAAGACCTGCAACCCGGCTTACCACCGGCTCACCCCACCCGTTGGTCCCCCTCAAACACTGGCTTCCTAGACGAACCCTGAGCGAGCGTTGCGAACGCCACTAGCGCGTGGTCAGTCGTTTGTTAAATAGGGCTCTGGGAGAGCGCCAATGGTCACCGTCACCTCAGCAGAGTTCAAATCCAACGCCCGCGAAGCCCTTAACAACGCAGGGTTGCAGAAGGCGCTCGCCTTCAGCAAGCCGCAATTCATGGCCCGTCGCACCAGGGCCGTCGCAGCGCTGCCAGAATTCGAGCACCTGCGCGATATCGGCCGCGACATCAAGAATCACGCTCTGGCCAATCTCGACTTCTATCTCGAGGCCTACGCCGACAACGTGGCCCAGTCTGGCGGCCAGGTGCACTGGTGCGCCACGGCCGACGACGCCCGCGCCGCAGTCCTCGCCATCTGCCAGGCCGCTGGCGCCCGGACAGTGACAAAGGGCAAATCCATGATTTCCGAGGAACTTGGAATCAACCAGCACCTCGCGCAGAACGGTATTACTCCCGTCGAAACCGATCTCGGCGAATACATCATCCAACTACGCCAAGAACATCCAAGTCACATTATCGCTCCTGCCTTCCACTTGAACCGGGAGGACTGGGAGGACTGTTTCCGTAAAATGCACACCGACCTGCCACCCGAACGCGTCTTCACCGAGCGTCGCGACATTCTCACCGAGGCCCGTTCCAAGCTGCGTGAGAAGTTCCTTGCCGCAGATGTCGGGCAGCAGCGTCATCGTCACCAACGAAGGCAACGGCGACCTCACCCAGACCCTGCCTCGGGTGCATATCGTGCTCGCCTCCATCGAAAAATGCGTGCCCACACTGGAGGACGCAACCAGCCTCTTGCGCCTCCTGGCTCGCTCCGCCACAGGGCAGGACTTCTCCGTCTACACCACCTTTTCCACTGGCCCCCGCCGGCCAAGCGACCTCGACGGCCCTGAGGAATACCACGTCATCCTGCTCGACGGCGGCCGCTCCGCCATGCTTGGCACCGAATTCGGCGACATGCTCCGCTGCATCCGCTGCGCCGCCTGCCTCAATCACTGCCCCGTATACGGCGCCGTCGGCGGCCACGCTTACGGGTGGGTTTATCCCGGTCCCATGGGCGCAGTGCTCACCCCCGCTCTGGTCGGCGTCGACCGCGCCAGCCATCTCCCCAACGCCAGCACATTCTGCGGCAAGTGCGAAAGCGTTTGCCCGGTCAAAATCCCCCTGCCAAAAATGATGCGGCATTGGCGTGAGCGGGAGTTTGAGCGCCACCTCACCCCCGCCGCTGCCCGCACCAATCTCTCGTTATGGGCGTGGTTCGCTCGTCGCCCCCGCGTCTATCGCCTCGCCACCCGCTTTGCCATGGGCGCCCTAGGCCTGCTAGGCCGCCGCCGCGGCCGGTTCCAAGCTCTCCCACTTGCCAGCGGCTGGACTGCCGCCCGCGACTTACCCGCCCCAGAGGGCGACACGTTCTTTGCCCGCTATGCCGCCCAGCAGCGCATCGCACAATGATGCCCGCGCGGCCAGACGGCAAAGCTGCCATCCTTAACTCCATACGTCGCGGCTTGAGGCGCGGCCCACTATCACCCGATCAATCATCGTTGTTGCGCGACCGCCTCACTCGGCACCCGCGCCACCTCATACCCGCCCGAACCGCCATTCCCCGCGCCGAACTCATTGCCCTCCTCATCCACTACATCGAACGCGAATTTGGGACTGTCGATCGTCTGCCCAGCACCAACGCTGTGCCGGCCGCTGTCGCAACCTACCTGACCGCCCACAATCTTCCTGCCACCATCGCCATGGCGTCCCATCCAGAGCTGCTTGCCCTGGATTGGTCAAGCCGCCCTCTCCTGTCCCTGCGCCAGGGTCCGGCACTCCCCACCGACCAAGTCAGTCTTCAGCACGCCTTCGCAGCGATTGCTGAAACCGGAACGTTGATGCTGCCATCCGCCACAGAACGCCCCACCACGCTTAACCTGCTGCCAGACACCGCCATGGTGATGCTCCGCGCCAGCCGCGTCGTGGGCGCCTACGAGGACGCCTGGGATCTTCTGCGCCAAGCAACAACGCCCGGCCCCTGCTTCATGCCTCGAAACGTAATGCTCGTCACCGGTCCCTCGCGCTCCGCGGACATCGAGCAGACTCTCGAGCTTGGCGCCCACGGCCCCCGCCGGCTCCACGTGCTCCTAATTGAAGACGACCCGGCGGCCCATCCTCCAGCCGATCAAGTCGCCCCATGACCGTCCGCGTCCTTGAAACTGTCCCATCTTCTAGTGTGT
>CAXTRX010000019.1:0-5268 GCA_964246785.1 uncultured Acetobacteraceae bacterium
GTGCGCCCCCTTCTGCGCGCTTTCCGAGAACAGGATGCCGTTGTTGGCGACGATCCCGACCGGGTAACCCCAGACATGGGCGAAGCCGCAGACGAGCGTGGGCCCGTAAAGCCGCTTGAACTCGTCGAACTCGCTGCCGTCCACCAGGCGCGCGATGATTTCGTGCACGTCGTACGGCGTCCGGCGGTCGCCCGGCACGACGGCGTAGACCTCCTCCGGCGCATAGCGCGGCGGCACGGGCGCGCGCAGCTCGACGTCCGGCCGTTTCACTCCATTGAGGCTCGCCACGATGCGCCGGGCGATGCCGAGCGCATGCGCGTCGTTCTCGGCATAGTGGTCGGTGACGCCTGAGGTCCGGCTGTGCACGTCGGCGCCGCCGAGTTCCTCGGCACTCACCACCTCGCCGGTGGCGGCCTTCACCAACGGCGGCCCGGCAAGGAAAATAGTGCCCTGGTTGCGGACGATGACGGACTCGTCGCACATCGCCGGCACATAGGCGCCGCCGGCGGTGCAGGAGCCCATTACCACCGCGATCTGGGCGATGCCCTGGGCCGACATGTTGGCCTGGTTGAAGAAGATCCGCCCGAAATGGTCGCGCCCGGGAAATACCTCGTCCTGGTTGGGCAGGTTGGCGCCGCCGCTATCCACCAAATAGAGGCAAGGCAGGCGATTTTGCTGCGCGATCTCCTGCGCGCGAAGGTGCTTTTGCACCGTCAGCGGGAAATAGGTGCCGCCCTTTACGGTGGCGTCGTTGGCCACGATCATGCACTCGCGCCCCGAGACCCGGCCAATGCCGGCGATCATCCCGGCCGAGGGTACCTCACCTCCGTAGAGGCCATGGGCGGCAAGCTGGCCGACCTCAAGGAAGGGCGACATGGGGTCGATGAGGGCCCGGATGCGGTCGCGCGGTAGCAGCTTGCCGCGCGACAAATGCCGCTCCCGTGCCGCCTGGCCGCCGCCGAGGCGCACGCGCTCGGCCGTCTTGCGCAAGTCGGCCACCAGCCCGCGCATGGCCTCGGCATTGGCAGCGGCCTCTGGCGAGCGGAGGTCCAGCGCGGATTGGATCACCGGCATGGCGCTCGTTTCAGGCCGTTTCGTTGAACAGTTCACGGCCGATCAGCATGCGCCGGATTTCGCTGGTGCCGGCTCCGATTTCATAGAGCTTGGCGTCGCGCAGCAGGCGGCCGGTCGGGTAGTCGTTGATGTAGCCGTTGCCGCCGAGCGCCTGGATCGCTTCCAGCGCCATCCAGGTGGCTTTTTCGGCCGCAAACAGGATCGCCCCCGCTGCGTCCTTGCGCGTGGTCCGGCCCCGGTCGCAGGCGCGGGCGACGGCGTAAACATAGGCGCGGGCCGCGTTCATCGTCGTGTACATGTCGGCGACCTTGCCCTGCATGATCTGGAACTCGCCGATCGCCTGGCCGAACTGCTTGCGCTCGTGGATGTAAGGCAGCACGACGTCCATGCAGGCCTGCATGATGCCGATGGGGCCGGCCGCCAGCACGGCGCGCTCGTAGTCCAGCCCGCTCATCAGCACGTTCACGCCGCGGCCGAGCGAGCCCAGCACGTTCTCCTCCGGCACCTCGCAATCCTGGAACACCAGCTCGCAGGTGTTGCTGCCGCGCATGCCGAGCTTGTCGAGCTTCTGCGCGGTGCTGAAACCCTTGAACCCACGCTCGATCAGGAAGGCGGTGATGCCGCGGGGGCCGGCTGCCGGGTCGGTCTTGGCGTAGACGACCAGCGTGTCGGCATTCGGGCCGTTGGTGATCCACATCTTGCTGCCGTTCAGCACCCAGCGTTGGCCCACGCGCTCCGCCCGCGTCCGCATGCCGACGACGTCCGACCCGGCGCCCGGCTCGCTCATCGCCAGCGCGCCCACGTGCTCGCCGCTGATCAGCTTGGGCAGGTAGCGGGCCTTCTGCTCGTCATTGCCGTTGCGGGCGATTTGGTTGACGCAGAGGTTGGAGTGCGCGCCATAGGACAGCCCGACGGATGCGGAGGCGCGGCTGATCTCCTCCATCGCGATGCAGTGGTCGAGATAGCCCATGCCGGCGCCGCCGTATTGTTCGGGCGCGGTGATGCCAAGCACGCCGAGGTCGCCGAACTTGCGCCATAAGTCGGACGGGAAGTCGTTGTCGCGGTCGATGGCGGCGGCGCGGGGGGCGATCTCGTCGGAGGCGAAGCTGGCCACCTGGTCGCGCAGCGCATCGGCGGTGTCGCCAAGGTCGAAGTCGAAGCCGCGGAGGCTGTTGGACATCGAAGGTTTCCTTCCGAACAGACGTTAACCGGCCTACGACGTGAAAGGCTAGGGCTGCTATCACGCGGCACGACTCGGCCCCCGGCCGAACCGGTAAGTCTAGGGTCGGGCCGAAGTTAACGGAGGCAAGGGCAATGTCTGAAATCGCCGTCCGTCAGCCACCCGCCGTGCCGGTTGGCAGGCTGCCGGTTCTGCTGGCGTTGTTCGGCGCGATCGGGCCGATATCGACCGACATGTACCTGCCGGCGTTCCCCGCCATGCGCGCTGAGTTGCACGGCGACGACTCGGCCGCACCGCTCACGCTCGCCGCCTGGTTCCTGGGTATCGCCTTCGGCCAGCTTCTGCTCGGACCGCTATCGGACCGTACCGGCCGCCGCGCACCGCTCATGATCGGAACCGGGCTCTACATCGCGAGCTGCGTCGGCTGCGCCCTGTGCGGATCGATGACCGAGTTGATCCTGTGGCGTCTGCTGGCCGCGTTCGGGGGCGCCGCCAGCCTGGTCGTGCCACGCGCAATTATCGGCGACGTGGCCAGGAGCGAGCAGGAGGCGGCCCATTACGTATCCCGCGTGCAGGTGATCATGAGCGTCGCCCCAATGCTCACCCCCACGCTGGGCGGCCTGCTCGTGGAGGCGGGCAGTTGGCGGTGGATTTTCTGGGCTTCGGCGGGGTTCGGCCTGGTTTGCCTGCTGTTCATCCAGTTGAGCCTGCCAGAGACGCACCCGCCCGCCACCCGCTCACCCTTGCCAACCAGGGCCCTGGCCGCCGGCTACCGCCGCATCGCCACCGACCGGGCCTTCCTCACTCACGCGCTGACCGGCAGTTTCGCCACCTTTGGCCTGTTCGCGTTCCTGGGCGGCGCCCCGGTGGTGTTCCTGCGCCATTTCGGCATGTCGCCCACTGTGTTCGGCCTGACCTTCATCGCCAACGGTGCGGCCTACGCGCTCGGCACGCGGCTGAACGTGGCGCTGGTCAACCGCTTCGGGCGCCACCGGATATTGACTGCGGTGATCGCCCTGTTGGCGGCCACGTCGGCGGCGATGGTGGTCTGCGCCGGGTCTGGCCTGGGCCGGGTTTGGGGCATCGAAATTCCGTTCGTCGTGGTAATGCTGCTGCTCGGCTGCGTGCTGCCCGACTGCGGCATCGGCGCGATCGCGCCGCATGTTCAGGATGCTGGGATCGCTTCGGCGCTGTATGGCACGTCGGTGTTCGCCATCGGCGCCATCGGCACGATCGCGGTGGGTTTCGTCGGCGGCCCCAACCCGGTGCCGCTGGCATGCCTGCTGTTGTTCGGCGCCGTCCTCGCTATCCTGACCGCCGCTGTGCGGCCGTTGCCTGCCGCGGCGGCGCCACCCGGCAGTCGGCGATGACGCAAACCAGCCTGGCGGCGTTAAGCTGCTTGCCATAGCTCAACGGGAACGGAGACACAGCATGACCGACACAGCCATCATCCCGGGCGCCGAGCCCTTCTTGTTCGAGGGGGGTGAGACCGGCGTGCTGCTGTCGCACGGCTTCACCGGCACCACGCAGAGCATGCGCCCGCTCGGCGAGGCATTGGCCGCCGCTGGGTTCACCGTCTCCGGTCCCCGCCTGCCTGGCCACGGCACCACCCCGGAGGACATGGCGGGCACCGGCGCGCGGGACTGGGTCGGTGCGATCGACACGGCGCTTGCTGCGCTGCAGCAGCGGTGCTCCGCCGTGTTCATGGCCGGCTTGTCGATGGGCGGTACGCTGACGCTGCTGAGCGCCGCACGCCACGCCGGAGTCATACGCGGCGCCATTCCGATCAACGCCCTGGTGCAGGCCGATCAGCCCGACCTCGCGGCGCTGGCCTTCGGCACCGACCCGGCGGGTAGCTTCCCGGGCATCGGGTCGGACATCAAGGACCCGTCGCAGCGTGAACTCGCCTATCCCGTCGTGCCGTTCGCCTGCGTCGCCGAAGTCTACGGCCTGGCGGGCGTCACCCGCGACTTGCTGCCACGCGTCACCTGCCCGGTCCTAGTGATCCAATCCCGCGAGGACCACGTCGTCAAGCCGGCCAATGCCCGGTTGATCGTGTCGGCACTCGGTTCGGGCCGCGTGGAGTTGCTGTGGCTCGAGAACTCCTACCATGTGGCGACGCTGGACCATGATGCGGGGCTGATCGCCGAGCGGACGATCGGCTTCGTGCGTTCGGTGCTGCAGGGCTGAGCGTTCGGCGCATGCTTGACGGCAATGCTGCTTCCTTGGGGGGGTTTGCGCCGCGACCGCCCGCCCCGTAGGCTCGCCGCACGCGGCCAGAGAGCCGGGAGGAAGCGATGGCAAGCCAGACCGCATACCAGGTTCCTGCTCAGGTGGGGGTCTCACCCGCTCGCGTGTTCTGGGCCACCTGGCTTGGCTGGATGCTGGATGGCTTCGACTCCGCCATGTACAGCTACATCCTGGTGGCGGCATTGACCGAGCTGCTGCCGGCTAGCGGCATCGCCGTCAGCCGGGCGCAGATTGGTTTTTACGGCGGGTTGCTGTTCTCGATCTTCATGCTCGGATGGGCCGCCTCCATGGTGTGGGGCTGGGCGGCGGACCGGTTTGGCCGGGTTCGCATCATGTGCCTCACGGTGCTCGTCTACTCCATCTTCACCGCCCTGTGCGGCGTCTCGACGGGGTTGATCAGCTTCGCCGTATTCCGTTTTTTCGCCGGCTTCGGTATCGGCGGCGAATGGGCAGCAGGAACGCCGTTGCTGCACGAATCGGTTCCCGAAGCCATGCGGGTGCGCCTGGCCGGGTGGCTGCATACCGCCACTCCAACCGGGCTGTTCCTGGCCGCCGGCGCGGTGCTGATCTGCGCCAACACGATCGGCTGGCGCGGCATGTTCCTGCTTGGCGTGCTGCCCTCGCTGCTGGCGATCTACCTGCGCCGCAGCATCCCCGAGCCCGTCCGCCAGCAGGCACGCGCCCGACCAGGCTTTGCCGACCTGTTCAGGGCCGGCCAGGCGCGCACCACCTGGGCCGCGGCCACCCTGCTCGCGGTGATCATC
>CAXTRX010000019.1:5278-27369 GCA_964246785.1 uncultured Acetobacteraceae bacterium
TCTTTGGCCTGTGGTCCTCCAACTTCTGGGCGCCCACGGTGGTCAGCACCCGCCTGACCGCCGCCGCCGCCACCCCCGCCCACGCACAGACCATGGGGGCGGTCTGCGGCCTGATCACCAATGTCGGCACGCTCGCAGGCTGCCTGCTGATGCCTTCCATCACGGGCCTGTTCGGCAGCCGGCGCATCACCGCGATGGTCTTCTTCCTTGGGTCGGTGGCGGCGGTCCTGCTGAGTTACCTGGTGGCGATCGATCTGCTCGACAGCCTGACGCTGTTCATGGTGCTGCTGCCTGTGTTGGGGTTCTTCACCAACGGGGTGTTCGCGCTGTTCACCATCTGGCTGCCGGAGATGTTCGGCTCGGCGCAGCGGGGCGCCGGGTCGGGCTTCGCCTTCAGCTTCGGCCGCCTGCTGGGCGCGGCCGGCCCGTTCCTGGTGGGCAGTCTGGCGGCGATCACCGGCGGCTTCCCGGTCGCCATCGCCATGCTGTCGGCAGTTTACGTCATCGGGCTGCCGTTCATCCGGCTGGCGCCAGAGACCGCCAACCAGGCATTGCGCCGGTAGCCGGGCCTTTGCGCCGGCAAGCATTGTGGATTGCGTGTGCGCTTGGCAAGCTCGCGCGATGACCGCCGACACCGATCAACCTAGCGCCCGGGTCACCATCTCCTACTGCACGCAATGCAAGTGGCTGTTGCGGGCGGCGTGGATGGCGCAGGAGCTCCTCTCCACCTTCGAGACGGACATCAGCGAAGTCACGCTTCGTCCCGGTGTTGGCGGCGTGTTCCGCGTCGAGGTGGATGGCGAGTTGGCTTGGGACCGGGTGCGCGACGGCGGCTTTCCCGACGTGAAGACCCTGAAACGGCGGATCCGCGACAAAGCCGCACCTGGCCGCGCGCTCGGCCATGTCGACCGGGATTGAGGCATTGACACCACCGTAATCACGCCTCCTTCTTCACGTTCCACATCAGCGGCAGGCCTTTCAGCACGCCGCTCAGCGTTTTGCGGTAGGCGGTCGGCTGATAGTAATCGCCCGTCGGCAGGTAGGGCACATCCCGGAATGCTTGCTGCTGGATTTGCACCGCAATCGCCTTCTGCGCCGCCAGGTCTGGCGCCAGGAACCAGGCGTCCCGCAATTGCTCGAGCTCGGGGGACTTGCACCAGCCGAACCACCCGGCCTCGCCATTGCCGCGCAAGCCGAGATGGGTCGCCGGAGTGAACTGGTCCACGCCGAAGAAGCTGGTGAAGAACACGCTCCAACCACCCTGGTCGACCGGGGCCTTGCTGGTCCGGCGCTGGATCACCGTGCCCCAATCGGTGCTGACCACGTCCACGTTGATGCCGGCCTGCTTCAGCATGTCTGCACCCACCTCGCCCAGCGCCTGCAGCGCCGGTAGATCGGTCGCGATCAAGACCACGGCGCGCTCGCCTTTGTAGCCCGCGGCGGCGAGGTCCGCCTGTACGCGGGCCATGTCGCGCTTGCCTTTGAACACGGACACCCCAGCGGTGTTGGCCAGCGGCGAGGTCGCGGCGAAGAAGCCGACATCGTCCTTCCAAAGCGATTGATCGGTCCCCGCGACCGCCTGCATGAAGTCGGCCTGATCGACCGCGCCCAGCAGCGCGCGCCGGACTGCCGGGTTGTTGAACGGCGGCTGCAGATGGTTGAACCGCAGCATGCCCGGTAGCCCCGATGGGTCCAGCATGTCGGTGGTGAGGCTGCCATCCCCTCGCAAGACCGGGAATAAGTCGAGGGACGGCTCCTGCCACCAATCGACCTGTCCCTGCTGCAAGGCGGCCATGGCGGTCGCCGGGTCGGGGATTGCGCCCCATTCGACCCGGTCCAGGTAGGCGATCTTGGGCCCGGCGGTCCCGCTCGGCGTGCCCGAGGGCCGCGGAACGTAGCCGTCGAAGCGCGCGTAGACGCTGAGCGCCCCGGGCACGCGCTCGGCCGCGACGTATCGGAATGGGCCGCTGCCGACCATTTCGGTGATCGGCTGGAAGGCATCGGTCTTGGCCAAGCGCTCCGGCATGATGGCACACATGATGCCGGCGATCTTGCCCAGGGCGTCCGGCAGCAGGGGAAAGGGACGCTTTAGCCGGAAGACGAGCGTCTTGTCATCGGCGGCCGAGAGCTCGTCGGTGGCCGCCATCAGCGCCTGGCCGAAGGCATCCCGCTTGGCCCAGCGGTTCACGCTGGCCGTGCAATCGCGGGCGAGCACGGGGGTGCCGTCGTGGAATTTCAGGCCCTCGCGCAGGGTGAGCCGCCAGGTCTTGCCATCGCGGTCGGTGGTGAACCCGTCCACCATTTGCGGCTGCGCCTTGAACGCGGCGTCCTGTCCGAACAGCGTGTCGAAGACGACGAAGCCGTGGTTGCGGGAGATGTAGGCGCTGGTGACGACGGGATCCAGCAACGGCACGTCGATTTGCGGGATGAACTTCAGCGTTTTGCGACTCTGCGACCGGGCCAGGTGCGGTGCAGCAAGTGCCGCGGCGGTGGCGAGCAGGGTGCGGCGTCTTATCATGGCAAGCCTCGTCCGGTATTGTCCCGGACTTAGCAAAAACAACGCCAAAGCGGAGACTTAGGCCAAGCCTTGGTGACTTGAACCGCTTTTCGTCGGCAGCCCTTGGCGCTAAGCGCAGACATGACCCTGCATCTCCCCTCTGGCCTGACGGTCACGGCGCATCAGGGGCGCCAGGCGGTCCGCTTGCTTGCGGCCTGTGCGCTGGCGGGCGTGCCGACCGCGCTGCTGAACATCCCCGACTGGTACTGGTCGCTTATCACCGCGGTTGCCGTCATGCAGCCCGACCTGCGCCATACCCTGACCAGCGGGCGGGACCGGATGATCGCCACCGTGATCGGCGCTTTGGTCGGCCTGCTGTTGATCTACGTGCGGCTGCAGGGTTTGCCCGGCACCCCGCTCTTCATCGTCGGCATGCTGCCACTCGGGTTGCTGACCGGGATGCGCCCCAATCTGCGGCTTTCCTGCACCACCCTGATTGTCGTGTTCCTGCTCCCCAGCGGTGCCGACCCGTATGGCCGGGCGCTGTTCCGGGTGGTGGACATCCTGGCGGGGGTGGTTGCATGCATCGTGGTGTCGCTGACCGTGTTCCGCCACGAGAACGACCCAAAGCCGTCCTCCCCCTGATCTAAGTCACGCTGTGCTCCTGCCTCTCGCACAATGCCGCTCAAGATAGCACCGCATCCGCTCCGCGACGTCGTCGGTCGCGGGATTGAAGACGATCATGCCCAACTCCGGGCGGCCGTCGACGGCGAAGGCGGAGAACTCCAACTCGAGCAGGCCAAGATCATCGTGGTGAAGCCGCTTCAGCCCCTCGCCGTGCGCCACCACGTTGTTGGTGCGCCAAAGAGCGTCAAATTCGGGGCTCGTCCGGGATAGCTCTGTCACCAGTTGCGTGATCTCGGCACTCGCGCCCGCGCGCGCGGCATCCGCCCGGAACGCGCCCACCACGAAGCGCGCGACGCTTTGCCAATCGTCCTGCCGGTCGCGCGCGCCCGAGTTGGCGAACATGAGCCGCAGGATATTGCGTTGCTCGCGCGGCAGCTTGGCGTAATCCATCAGCAGCGCCGCCGCGGCACGGTTCCAGGCGACAACGTCCCAAGTCGCGGTCTTGATGATGGCCGGACTGACCTCCAGCGCATCAAGCACGCGCTGAAGACGCGGGCTCACGCCGTCGAAGGGCTTGTAGCGGACTTCGGGCGGGCGACCGAGACCCAGCATGAACAGGTGCTCACGCTCGGGTTCGGTCAGCATCAGCCCCTTGGCGATGCGGTCGAGGACGTCGGCGGACGGCGCTCCGCCCCGGCCCTGCTCAAGCCAGGTGTACCAGGTCGGGCTGATGTTGGCGCGCTGCGCGACCTCCTCGCGACGAAGGCCCGTGGTGCGGCGGCGGCCATGCGCAAACCCCAACGCAGCGGGGTCGAGGCGGGTACGACGGTCACGCAGGTATGTGCCCAGTAGCGTGGCATTGTTGAGGGTCATGGTGATCCTGGTGCAAACTATACCATGATAACGTCACTACTTTAACAGGACGAGACGTTGGCCGATATGCCTTGGCAGCAACATCGGAGACCTTGCATGCGCGTGTTTCTCACCGGTGCCACCGGCTTCATCGGCTCGCGGGTGTTGGCCGAGCTGATCGACGCCGGGCATCATGTTCTCGGGCTGACCCGCTCCGACGCCGGCGCGCGTTGGCTGCACCAGGCTGGCGCCGAGGCGCTGCGTGGAACGCTGGAGGACCCAGACAGCGTCGCTCGCGGCGTGGCGCAAGCTGACGCCGTGATACACACCGCCTTCGATCATGACTTCTCCCGCTTCGTCGAGAACTGCGAGAAAGACCGCCGCGTGATCGAGGCGGTAGCGGGCGCGGTCACCGGCTCGACCCGGCCGCTGATCATCACCTCCGGCACCGGCATGGGCAGCCCTGGACCTGGCAGGCTTGCGGTCGAGACCATGTTCGACCGCGACAACCCCAATCCGCGCCGATTGTCCGAGCTGACCGCCGAAGCAGTGGCAAAGCGGGGCGTGTCTGTCGCCGTTGTGCGCCTGCCGCAGGTCCACGACACGGTGAAGCAGGGATTGATCTCGCCGGCGATTGAGATCGCCCGCGTGAGGGGCGTGTCGGCCTATGTCGGCGACGGCGCCAACCGCTGGCCTGCGGCCCATGTGGCCGATGTTGCACGGCTCTACAGATTGGCGTTGGAGAAGCACGAGCCCGGCGCGCGCTGGCATGCGGTGGCGGAGGAGGGCGTGGCGGTTCGCGAGGTCGCCGAGGTGATCGGTGTTGGGCTTGGCGTTCCGGTCAGGTCCATCCCGGCGGCCGAGGCGGCGGAGCACTTCGGCTGGCTCGGCGGCTTCGTTGGCATGGACCTGCCGGCGTCGAGTGCGTTGACCCGGGATCGGCTCGGCTGGGAGCCCCGCGGGACCGGCCTGATCGAGGATTTGCAGAACATGGATTACAGCTCGGCCGCAGCCTAGCGTGCTGCTGAGACAGTCGGACGGTTGTCCTCGCAGGGCTTTGCCCTGCACCCGAAAGGGGATAGTCATCCCCTTTACCCAGATGTGAAAGGTGTCCAGAGGGCGACTGTCGTCTGGTGGGATTCCCACGCCACCACGACTTGACCCATTTCGCGATCTGCGCCAGCAATCAAACCGTGATCTGCCATCGATACAGCCTATGACATCGAAGCAGGCATGACGTTACAGGATCTGCGTTACGTCATCGCTCTGGCCGAGCATGGCCATTTCGGCCGTGCCGCCACCGCATGCGACATCGCGCAGTCCACCCTCAGCACGCAGATCAAGAACCTTGAACGGCAGCTTGGCGTGACGTTGTTCGAGCGCACCAAGAAATCGGTCAGCGTCACCGCCATCGGCACCGAGATCGTCGGGCGGGCGCGGCAGGTGCTGGCGGAAGTCGACGCCATCATGAGCGTTGGGCAGCATACCTCGGGGCCTCTGGCCGGCAGTTTCAGCCTTGGCGTCATTCCAACGCTCGGACCGTACGTGCTGCCATGGCTCGTCCCGGCGCTGAAGCAGAAATACCCCGCCCTGCGGCTGGTCCTGCGCGAGGACCTGACGGCGCCTCTCTTGGAGCGGCTTGGTTCGCATCGGCTGGATGCGGCCTTGGTGGCGCTGCCGGTCCCCGACGAGCGGCTGGAGACGCTTGCGCTGTTCGATGAGCCGTTCTGGTTTGCCGAACCCAAGGGCAAGAAACCGGCTTCCGCCAAAATCATGCGGGAGGAGGAATTGCGCGGGCAACCGTTGCTGTTGCTGACCGAAGGCCATTGCCTGCGCGACCAGGCCTTGGCGATCTGCCGGACTGCGGAGCGCGGCGCCGAGGGTGATTTCCGCGCGACCAGCCTCGAGACCATCCTTCAGATGGTGGCGACCGGCTTGGGAAGCACGCTGCTGCCGGCGATGGCGTGCGCTGAGGCTCGCACCCGTTCGGTCTCGACCCGGCGGCTGGAAGACGGTGTCGGGCGTCGCATCGGCCTGGTTTGGCGGCGCAGCCATCCCAAGCCGCGCGATATCCACCTGCTGTCGCAGACCCTGTGCGATCATCTGCCGCCAAACGTGCACCGCATTTGACCGCTGGGCATCGATCGGTCCCATAGATCAGACGACCGCGAACAATCAATTTCCCAACGTCCCTGGCTGGCGCTAGGGTGGTGGTCGTCAAAAATCAGCGGGCATCGCTCCGTGGCCTCGTCTGCCGCCCTTGGCGGGCGCCGGACAGGGTGGACCCGCCCCATGGTAGGAGAGACAAGATGGATGGAATGACCGACAATGCGGCAGGCCAGTGCCCAGTCGTGCACGGGGGCGCCGCGGCCGCGCGCAAGGGCTCGCGCCACAGCAACCGGGATTGGTGGCCGGCGTCGCTGAGCCTCAGCACGCTCAGCCAGCATTCGCCCCGGGCCAACCCGATGGACCAGGACTTCGACTACGCCAAGGCGTTCAAGACGCTCGACCTGAACGCCGTCATTGCCGACCTGACCGGCCTGATGACCGACTCGCAGGAGTGGTGGCCGGCGGATTTCGGCCATTACGGCGGCCTGTTCATCCGCATGGCATGGCATAGCGCCGGCACCTACCGCACCACTGACGGGCGTGGCGGCGCCGGTGGCGGCCAGCAACGCTTTGCCCCGCTCAATAGCTGGCCCGACAATGCGAACCTCGACAAGGCGCGCCGGCTGCTGTGGCCGATCAAGCAGAAATATGGCCTCGCACTGTCCTGGGCTGACCTGTTCGTCCTCGCCGGCAACGTCGCGCTCGAGTCGATGGGCTTCAAGACCTTCGGCTTTGCCGGCGGCCGGGCCGACACCTGGGAGCCTGAGGAACTGTACTGGGGTCCCGAAGGCACTTGGCTGGGCGATGAGCGCTACAGCGGCGAGCGGCAGTTGGAATCCCGGCTGGGCGCGGTGCAGATGGGCCTGATCTATGTCAACCCGGAAGGACCGAACAGCAACCCCGATCCGCAAGGCTCGGCGCACGACATCCGCGAGACCTTCGCGCGCATGGCGATGAACGACGAGGAGACCGTGGCGCTCGTCGCCGGCGGCCACACTTTTGGCAAGACACATGGCGCGGGCGACCCGTCCTTTGTGGGCGCCGAGCCGGAAGGCGCCGTGATCGAGGACATGGGCCTTGGCTGGCGCAGCAAACACGGCCAAGGCTTCGGCGGAGACTCGATCACCTCCGGGCTGGAAGTCACCTGGTCGCAGACCCCGACCAAGTGGAGCAACCACTACTTCGATAACCTGTTCAAGTATGAGTGGGAGTTGACCAAGAGCCCGGCGGGCGCCTGGCAGTGGCAGGCCAAGGATGCCCCAGCGGACATTCCGGACGCACATGATCCATCGAAGAAGCGCGTGCCGACCATGCTCACGTCCGACATCGCCCTGCGTGCCGATCCGATCTACGAGAAGATCTCGCGCCGGTTTTATGAGCATCCCGACGCGTTCGCCGACGCGTTCGCCCGCGCTTGGTTCAAGCTCACTCACCGCGACATGGGCCCGATCCAGCGCTATCTCGGCCCGCTGGTTCCTAAGGAGACGCTGATCTGGCAGGACCCGATCCCGCCATTGGACCACCCGCTGATCGACGCACAGGATATCGAGGCGCTCAAGGGGCAGATTTTTGCCACCGGGCTGACTGTGCCGGAGTTGGTGAGAACGGCCTGGGCGTCGGCCGCGACGTTCCGCTTCTCCGACAAGCGCGGTGGCGCCAATGGCGCGCGGATCCGGCTTGAGCCGCAAAACGGCTGGAAGGTGAACAATCCCACCGAGCTGGCGAGCGTGTTGCAGAAGCTCGGCTCGGTGCAAACGGCGTTCAACGCCCAGGCGACCGGTGGCAAGAAGGTCTCGCTTGCCGACCTGATCGTGCTCGGTGGCTGTGCGGCGGTTGAGCAGGCGGCCCGCGACGCCGGCAGCGACATCGAGGTGCCGTTCACGCCGGGTCGCATGGACGCGTCGCAGGAGCAGACCGACGCCAAGTCGTTCGCGCCGCTGGAGCCGACTGCCGACGGCTTTCGCAACCACTACGAGGGCGCGCAGTTTATGGCGCCCGAGGAAGCACTGGTCGACAAGGCCGAGCTGATGCGGTTGAGCGGGCCGGAGATGACAGTGTTGGTCGGCGGCCTGCGGGTATTGGGTGCCAATTCCGGCGGGTCCAAGCACGGCGTGTTCACCCATCGGCCTGGCCAGCTCACCAACGACTTCTTCGTCAACCTAATTGACATGAACACCGAGTGGCAGCCGACCGAGTCCGAGAACGCTTATATCGGCCGCGACCGCAAGACCAAGGAGGAGAAGTGGACCGGTACGCGGGCGGACCTCATCTTCGGTTCGCATTCGCAGATGCGCGCGCTTGCCGAGGTTTATGCCTGCGCGGGCTCGCAGCCGAAGTTCGTCAAGGATTTCGTGGCCGCGTGGAACAAGGTCATGAACGCGGACCGGTTCGACCTCGTGTAAGGCCAGGCCCAAAGTAGGGTGAGGCAAGTAACGTGGCGGCATCTTTCAGGGTGCCGCCACAACCTTATTGTGCGGCAGGATCAGCCAATGCGGGCAGCACGCGCGCCTGGCGAATGCGGACCCAGACCGCCATGCCAGGACGCCAGGCGGTCGCTGCCAGGATGTCGGGCGACAATGCGAGGATGGTGACCGGGCGCCCTTCCAGCTCAACTCGCACCGTCACCACCGCACCGCCGAACTCGGTTGCGACCAACCTGGCAACCACAGCATCCGCCGGTTTTGGTGTGTCGCGGGCTGGCTCAACCGTCAATTGCTCGGGCCGCACCGCGAGCTGGATTGATGCGCCGGGTGCGGACGCTGCAACCAAGGCGGCAATGTCCGCGGACGGGGTGAAGTGCTGGTTGCCAAGCCGCAGCTTGGCGGCGTCAGCCTCCAGCGTGAGCAGATTGACTGGGCCCAAGAAGCCGGCCACGAACTCGTTTGCAGGATAGCGGTAAAGGTCCGCAGGGGTGCCTTGCTGGCGCACCACGCCTGCGTCCAGCACGAGCACGCGGTCGGCCAGGAACAGCGCTTCCTCCTGGTCGTGCGTCACCATGACCGTGGTCACCCCGGTCTCGGCCTGGATGCGCTTGAGTTCCTCACGCACCTCCTGGCGAACCTTGCGGTCGAGTGCTGAGAGTGGCTCGTCCAACAGCAGCAATTGCGGGCGGATCACCAGCGCACGCGCCAGCGCTGCCCGCTGCTGCTGGCCGCCGGACAGTGCAGCGGGGCGGCGCTGCTCGAAACCCGTCATGCGCACCAGGCGCAAGGCCTCGGCGACACGATGCTCCCGCTCGGCGCGGCCGACCCGGCGCATGCGCAAGCCGAAGCCTACGTTCTGCGCCACCGTCATGTGCGGGAACAAAGCGTAGTTTTGGAACACGAGGCCGATGTTGCGGTGCTCCGGCAGCGTTTGGGTGATGCTGGCGCCGGCCAGGGTGACGCTGCCTGCGTCGGCCGGCGTGAAACCCGCGATGACTTTGAGCAGCGTGGTCTTGCCCGAGCCGGAGGGCCCGAGCAGCGTGTGGAACTCGCCGCGGGGAACATGCAGGCTTACGCCGTTCAGCACCGTCGTGGCGCCAAAGCGTTTATGGATGGCGTCGATCCACAAGCCCGATTGCTGCTGCAACACCTGCGCGCCGGGACGCACGACCGTCACAGCCTTGCTCCGCCGGGCAGGCCGGCGCGCAGGCCGAGACGAACCAGCAGCAAGATCAAGCCGCACGTCGCGCCGACGATCAGCGTTGCCAGGGCGTTGAGGTCGGGAAGATAGCCGACGCGGATCAACGTGTAAATTTTCAAGGGCAGCGTTTGCACGCCGAACGGCGCCAGGAAGTACTGGATCAGGAAGTTGTTGAACGAGACCACGAACGACATCAGCGTCCCGCTCAGCACGGCGGGGAAGATCAGCGGCGCGGTGATGCCGAGGAAGGTGGCAAGCGGGCTGGCGCCGAGCGAGCGGGCGGCATGCTCAAGGTCGCGGTCGAGCACTCGAAGCCGGGCCGCCACGATGAACACCACATAGGGCAGCGTGGTGGCGAGCAGGCCGAGATAGATCGCCACCAGGCTGCGGCCGAGACCGATCACGTTGACCACCAGCAGCATGGCCAGTCCTAGGATCAGCCATGGCACGGTGATGGCGCTCACCAGGGCAGCGTTGAACAGCGCGGCGCCGATGCGCGAGGCCCGGCGGTCGAGCCAAACAGCCGCCATGGTGCCGAACACCGCGGCGCTGAGCGCCACCAAAGACGACAACTGCAATGAAAGCCCGGTGGGGCCGAGCAGCCCGGAGCCGGCAAACAGGGCGGCATACCATTTCAGCGTGCCCTGGAACGGGAATGTGCCATAGGGCGAGAGGTCGAACGACAGCAGGATGATGATGGCGAGCGGGATGAACAACAGCGCGAGCGTCAACCCCAAGGCTGCGGCCATTACGGGCGGGAGGGCGTCCGCGTCACGCAGCCGCGGCATGGTTCACCGAGCGGTTGAGCAGGAGCCAAGCGAGCGCGGGGCGGAGGCCGGCCAGCACGCCCGTGATCGCCAAGGTGCCGAGTAACAGCAAGAGCGACAACGCCGAGCCGAACGAAGGGTCATCGGCGCGGCTCATCTGGTCGGCGATGACGTTGCCGAGCAGCAAGCCATTCGGACCGCCCAGGATGGCCGATTCGACAAACGCGCCGCCCATGGGCACGAACACCAGGATGAGCCCGGACAGCAGGCTGGGCAACGCCAACGGGAAAACCACGTGGCGCAGGCGCGCCCATCGCCCGGCGCCGAGTGAGCTTGCCGCGGTGAGCAGGCCGCCGTCCACCCGCTGCATGCCGGAGAACAGGACGAAGATCATAATGGGCAGGTTTTCATAGACCAGCATCACGAGCGTCGCCCATGGCGTGTACAGGATTGATCCGCCGGGAGCCGCCAGGCCGATCAGGCGCAACAACGCCATGACCGGGCTGCCGGTACCGAGCACGACAAAGATGCTGTAGATCAGCAGCAGGGTGGAGGTGAGATACGGGATCACGATCGCCAGCAGGATCACGTTACGCGCCCGGCCTGGCAGGCGCGACAATGCCCAGGCGGGACACCAGGCGAGTGCCGCGGTGAGCAGCGCGGCCGACCCGGCGGTGCCCAAGGTCTTGAGCGCCAGGCACAAATACAGCGGCGTTGCGAACAGCCGCGAATAGCTGCCCCACGCGAGCGGCGCGCCTGGTCCGTCGGGCGCCAGGCTGAACCAGACCAGGACAGCCAGCGGGATGACCACCATCAGCAGCAACACGCTGGCCGCCGGCAGCAGTAGAACCGGCGTGGCTAGCAGTGCTAGCAGCCGCTGCCGCGTCCGGGTCACGCTGCCTTTACGTCTTCCCACATTTGGGTCCATCGCTTGAGCGTGGCGGGCGGAACCCCGGTCTGCAGGGCAACTCTTCCCGTGTTATGCGTCAGCGGTTCGGCCAGCAACGCCGCAGCCGACGCCTTTGGCAGTGCATCGATTGCCGCCGTGTTGCCGGGCACCGCCAGTTGCTGCCTGGGTCCGGGATGGCTGATCCATTGCACAAAGTATTCCTTGCTGGTGGCGAAGTTCACCCAGGCATAGGCGAGATCGAGCCGTGGCGTGTCCCTCACAATGCCCCAGGTGTCGCACCACACCACTGTGCCATCTTCGGGGAAGATGTAGTCGATCTTCTGACCATTGGCTTGCAGGGTGCCCGCGAGCCCCGACCAGAGATTGCCCATGGTGATCGCCCCGCTGGTGTAGGCCTTGTTCCAATCGTCGGCGGAAGACCAGAACAGCTTGACGTTGGCCTTGAGGTCCAGCAGGGCCCGGCGGATTTTGGCAAGGTCGGGCTGTTGCGGATTTTCGCCCAGGTAGAGTGCCGCCGTCATCACCGCCGTCGAGGGGTCGTCGAAGAACGCCACCTTGCCCTTGTTCGCCGGGTCCCACAGCACGGACCAACTGGCTGGCCGTGGGTGCACGTCGGGGTTGACCGCGAGCGAGGTGGCGCCCTGCACCCACGGCACGCCGTAGGCCTCGCCGCCCAGGCGCAGCGACGGGTCGTCACGCAAGCGCGGCGCCAGGCTGTTCCAGGCGGCGATGCGGCCGGTGTCGATCGGCTGCAACAGGCCTTGGCTGGCGGCTGGCTGCACGTATTCGAGGTTGGGCAGGACCACGTCAATTTTGCCGACGCCGCCCTGCCGCAGCATTTGCAGCAGGTCGTCTTCGGACGTGAAGAATACGTTCTTGACGGTGGCGCCGGTCTGCTCGGTGAACAGCCGCAGGGTTGCCGGGTCGTCGGAGCCATAGTTCTGCCACGAGGCCACCACCAGCGACTGGCCCTTGAAAGCGGGCGCTGTTTCTTGGCTCCTGGCGATAGCGGGCAGCGCCAGCATCGCGCTGGCTGTCAGCAGTGAGCGGCGGGGAAGCATGGTGGCAGGCTCCTGATCGATAAAAGCCCTCTGCCTCTGGAAGAGGGTTGGGTGAGGGGGCCGCGTGCATGGTTGTGCGTTCTTGGGCCCCTCACCCCGACCCTCTGCCACAGGGAGAGGGAGAGGGAGAAGAACAGGAGCAGGTTTGCAGGAAACGTTCCAGTTCCGCGCTGCCCGGCGCTGTTGCCGGACCGGCGCGGGTGACGGAGAGGGCCGCGGCCGCGTTGGCGCGAGCGACTGCCGTCGCAGGGTCCAGCCCATGGGCCAAGCTCGCGACCAGCACGCCGGTATGCGTGTCCCCTGCCCCCGTAGAATCTACGGTCGTTACTGCGGGAGCTGCGATCAGGATCGGCGTATCCCGAGCGCTCGCTGACAGGGCGGCGCCGGCGGCCCCGGCGCGGATAATGAGCAACGCCTCGGGCGATAGACCTGGCCGCAACTGGTCCCGCACGGCGGCCGGGTGTTCGCAGCCGGTCAGCAATCCAGCCTCGCGCCGGTTCATCGTCCAGATCGTGGCGCGCGGCATCACCGCATGCAGCAACTCGATAGGGATCTCTCCTGCCAGCGGCCCTGGGTCGACCACGAGCGCTACGTCCTGGGGCAGGCCAGCGGTCCAGGCGGCGATTGCGGGGCCCAGGTGCGGATAGCACAGGTCGTAGCCTGAGACGAACACGGCGTCGCCGGGCACTAGTGGCATCGAAGCCAGGGTTCGATCGCCAAGTGCGGCCTCGACGCCAGGGCTGGAGACGAAGGTCCGCTCGCCGTCCGGCTCCACCAACACCATGCAGAAGCCGCTATCGCCCTCTGGGCTGGCGGGAAGAAGGGCCGCGATGCCCTCACGCGCGAGGTCCGCACGGATGCGGGCGCCGAAAGGGCCGGTGCCGTGGCGCCCGGCGAACAGGGTGGGCAGCCCCTGACGCGCCGCTGCGGCAAGGATGTTGAAGCCGCCGCCGGCACTGAGGGACGCGGCGGAGGCAAGAACGTCGCCGCCGCGCGGGGGCAGCAACGGCACTGACATACGGACGTCGGCCACAAGGCTGCCGACCGACAGCAGGCGGCGGATTTGGGTCAGCGCCATCACCCGCCATCGGGCTGGCGCAAGGCGAGCAAGGCAGCGGCCAGCGCCTCCAATCGCAGCTCCGGATTGACCCGGCGTAGCGTGTCGACTGCGGCGGGCGGAAACCGCTGCGCACCGTGACAAGCGCCCATGATCGCCCCGGCCATGGCCGCTACCGTGTCGCAATCGCCGCCCAGGCTTGCGGCGAGGCAGCACACACGCCAGGGATCGTCCGGCGCTACGGAGCAAAGCGCCGCGGCAGCCGGAACCGCCTCAGTCGTCGCAACGCCGGTACCGACCAGGCGGTAGATCAGGTCGAGCGCGGCCGCCTCGTCCCGCCCTGCCACCAGGCCGAGCGCCCATTCGATCCGTGCGGCCACATCGGCGCCAGCGAAGTAGAAGCCCTGCTTGGCACCGAGCCGCGCCGCCGCCGCCGCCAACTGAAGCGCCTCTGCCACGCTGGCCCCGGCAACGCCTGCGCTCACGGCCGCAGCGATGGCGGACGCGCCCGCGATGGCGACCGTCGTGTTATGGGTCAGGGGGCCGGTCTGGAACACGGCATCGACCAGGCGGCTCAACGGCTCCGGCGGGAAGGCGATTCCCACCGGCGCCACGCGCATCGCCGCGCCATTGGTGGCACCGGTGCGCCCGGTCAGCTCGGTTGAAGTGCCGGCGGCGGCCAGGGACAAAGCGTGCCGGGTCGAGGGGCCGAGGAGATCGGCCGACCCAGCCGCCTGCATGCGCGCCTCCCAGGCCAGCAGGGCGTGGGCAAAGGCCGGCGGGTCGATCCGGCCAGCACCAGCGACCAGCATCTCGCCGAGGATGATTGCCTGGTCGGTATCGTCCGTCACCCGCCCGGCGGCCATGCCGCGGCTGATGAAGTTCTCGTCCGGGCCGGGATGGAAGCGGTCGATGATGCCGTAATGGCCGGTAATCCATTCGCGCGGCAGATATTGCGTCGGCATGCCGAGGGCGTCGCCCACGGCCAAGCCGAGCAGCGCGCCCTCGGCCCGGTCAAGCTGGCCGGGCATACGTCACCCGCCGCCAGCCTGCCTGGACTCCCTCGTGCCGTTGAGCGTGGTCAAGCGCGTCTGGCTTCAGTTCCACATGGCAGGCTTTATTGGCCAGGACCCGCCAACCTTGGGCCATAGGATTGTGGCGGCTTGAGGCGGCATAGCCGGGTAACCGCGGCGAGCCTAAAAACTTTGGCCGCCGTCGACGACCCAGGTTTGCGCCGTGCACATCCGGCTGTCCTCGGCCGCGAGCCAAAGCGCCATGCGCGCGATGTCTGGCGGGTAGAGCTTTTCCTGCAGGCACTGCGAAATCATCAACTGGCGTTCGGCTTCCGGCGTGAGCCAGAGGTCGATCTGGCGTTGCGTCATGATCCAGCCCGGAATGATGCAGTTCACCCGGATGCGGTCGGGGCCCAAGTCGCGCGCCAAACCGCGGGTGAGGCCTTCAATGCCGGCCTTGGCGGTGGTGTAGGCGGGCATGCCGCCCTGCCCGATATGCCAGCTTACCGAGCCCATCGTGATGATCGACCCGGCGCCCGCCGTGCGCATCATCGGCGCCACCGCCTGGGCGGCGAAGAATTGGTGATGCAGGTTCATCGCCAAGCGGTCGTGCCAATAATCCAGCGTCACATCCTCAAACTTGTGGCGCTCGTCATGGGCGGCGTTGTTGATCAGCACGGTGATGTCGCCCAAGCGCCGGCCGGCCTCTGCAATGGCTGCTTGCAGGGCGGGGATCTCACGCAGGTCAAGCGGGGTGAACCATGGCTCGGGCAAGCCCTCGGCAGCCAGGCGCCCGGCCAAGCCGCGGCCCTCGTCTGCCTTCAGGTCCACGAACGCCACGCGCGCTTGCTGGCGGGCAAAATGCTCGACCAACGAGGCGCCAATGCCGCTGGCGCCGCCGGTGATGAACACGACTTTGCCGCGTAGGCTTGGATAGGCTGCAAACTCGGTCATCGTGTTGCCTCCGGGTCGCGCAGGGACCGGTACTCGCGGCGGACGATCTCCATCAGCTCGGCCACCGAGGTGGAGCGGGCGTGATTTTCGTAGGTCACCGTGCCGCGCTGCATCAGCATAATGCGGTCGGCGATTTCCAGCGTCTGCGCATAATTGTGCATGATCATCACGATTGAAAGATTGCCGGCGGCCTTGAGGCGCAGGATCAGGTCGATGATCAGCCCGGCCTCGCGGGCACCCATGGCCGCCAGCGGCTCGTCGAGCAGCAAAACCCGCGCGTGGGAATTGACCGCGCGTGCCACCGCGATCGCCTGGCGCTGGCCGCCGGACAGGCGCTCGACGGCGAGTGTCACGGAGGGGATGTTCACCCCGATCTGCTCGAGACAGCGTTCCGCCGCCTGCTTCATTGCGCGGTTGTTAAGCAGGCGGAATGGCCCCCGATATAGGATTTCCCTATTGAGGAACAGGTTGTGATAGACGCTCAGCGAGTTGGCCAGCGCAAGGTCCTGATACACGCATTCGATGCCGAGCGAGCGGGCATGATCGACCGAACGGAGTGTCACGGGTTCGCCCGCGACGAACAGTTGTCCTGCGGTCGGCGCCTGGAAACCGGTTAGGATCTTCATCAGGGTCGACTTGCCCGCGCCGTTGTCGCCCAGGATGCCAAGGATCTCACCCTGGGCGAGCTGCAGCGAAACGCCATTGAGTGCCGTGACCGCGCCGAAGCGCTTGACGATGCCCTCCGCCCGAAGCGCCTCCGGCTGGGCCGGGAGTGGCGCCGCCGCGTGCAACGCGTCCATGAGCGGGGCGCTCATGCCGAGCCGGTGCGGCGCAGGCGGCCGACATGGATGTTGAACAGCATGGCCGCCAGGATCGCGGCGCCCAAGATGATGTTGAAGGTGAATGCGTTGATGCCGATCAGGGTGAAGCCATCACTCAGCACGCCGAGCACGAAGGCACCAATCAGCCCGCCGACGATGGTCCCGGACCCGCCGGCCAGGGGCGTGCCGCCAATCACTCCAGCCGCCACGGCGAGGAACATGATCCCGTTGCCGCCCGCCTGCGGGTCGATGGATGAAATCCGGAAGCCCTCCAGGATGCCGGTGAGCCCCGCCAGGATGGCCGCGATCATGAAGTTGCCGATTTTCAGCCGGTTGACCCGGATGCCCGCTTCGGAAGCGCCGACCGGGTTGGCGCCGGCAGCAATCGTGTGCAAGCCCCAGCGCGTGCGGCGCAGCACCGCGTGCATGACCGCCACCACCGTAATCGCCCAGATGATCTCGCTGTAACCCCAGTTGCCGAACACGGCGGCGAAACCGGGGTTGTCGGGCGCTTCTACCGGCGTGCCGCGGGAAAGCGTGAGCGTCAGGCCGTTGAGCAGGAAGTTGGTCCCGAGCGTGGTGATGAAGGATGGGATGCGCAGGGTGACGGTCACGATGCCGTTGAACAGCCCCACCGCCGCGCTGACCAGGAGTGCGGCCAGGACGGCGACAGCCAAGGGTGCGCCAGCCTCGTGGCAGAAGTGCATGATGAACGGTGCGAGTGCGAACACCATGCCGGTCGAGAGGTCGATCTCGCCGCCAATCATCAACATGATCTCGCCGCAGCCGATGATGGCGGCCGGCGCCACGAACTGGGACAGGTTCTGCAGGCTGGCGTCGCTCAGCAAGAAGTCCGTGTTGGCCCATTCGAAATAGGCCACGAGCAGAATTGCCACGACCAGAATGGAGAGCTCTGGCCATCGCAACACGGCGTCGAGCGCGCTGGATCGCTGGCGCGCCATCGCGGATCAGGTGCCGATCGGGCCGTTGCGGGGCACGATCTCGGGCGTGTCTGAATTGCCCTCATAGCGCGTCTTGGTGGTGAGATAGGCGCCGACACTGTCCTTGGTGACGAATTTCAGCCCGGTGTCGCAGCTCGCCGGGCCGACCAAGCCGCCGGAGACGAGGAAGCTGAACATCTGCATGACGGTGTAGAAGCCCTGCAGGTAAGGTTGCTGGTCGATGGTGAAATGCATCGCCCCGGCCTGGATGAGCGAGAGCGTGCGCGGCAGCAGGTCAAACCCGCCGCCGATCACGCCCTTGGCAGCCAGGCCATGCTTGCTCATCGCCTCGGCGACACCCTGGGTGGTGCCGCCATCGACCGCGAACATGCCCCTCACGTCCTGATGACCAAGGTAGAACGATTCGACCTTGGAGATTTCCTCGTTGACCGTGGCGCCGGTGGCGATCACCTGCACGTCGTATTTCTTGCCGGACTTCTTGATCACGTCCATGGCGCCATCGACGCGCGGCTGCAGGTTGAGCGCGCCGGGTGTGGCGATGAACAGTGCAATCGTGCCGCTTTCGACCATCTGCACGATGCGTTGGCCCATCAACTGGCCGGCCTGATAGAGGTCCTGCCCGATATAAGCGAGCCGCTTGTTGCTGCTGCCGGCGGGCGCGTCGGCGTTGTAGGCGAACACGGGGATGCCGGCGGCCAGGGCGCGGTCGGTCGGGCCATCGAACGCCTTCGGGTCGATCAGCGGGACGGCAATGGCTGCTGCCTTGGCGGCGATGGCCGCGTTCATCGCGTTGACCATCTCGGCCACGTCGGAATTGGCCGAGCCCGTCCATTGATGGTCGCATCCGAGCAGCGCGCAGGCATCTGCCAGGCCGTTTTGCGTCGGCACGAAGAACGGGTTGGTGGTGACGTGGTTGACGAACACCACGCGCCAGCGCGGATGGCTTGGGAACGGCCCGGCGTCGGCGGCGCGTGCCGGGTTGCCGCGGGTCACGAGGCCGAATGCTGCACCCAGGGCGGCCGTGCCGAGTATCCCCCGGCGGCGAAATTCACCGGATTGGCGGTCGGGCGCGCAATCAACGCCGTCGTCAAGTTCAACCATGGCCCACTCCCCTTCCGCGCGAGCTATTAATCGCCCGTTGCCACAGCACGCTGGCTACGGGCGACATAGCTGTCAAGGCTGCCTGGGTGGTGTCCTTGGGTGACGAGGACAAAGGTGGCTGACCTCTTGCTGCGGAGCAGCAATCATTTTGCACTTGTTAATAAGTGCGCAGCGAGCTTGTTGGCGACGGACCAGTGAGCGAAGTCTCCGGGCTGGTTCTGTCCGAATTTGCTGAGTCGCATCAAATAAGTATGGCATTTAGCTTGTTTGGCGGACTGAACGTGGCGCTGATACAACACAGATCGGTAAAACTGTCACGCTCGTCATTGTCCAAGCTATCGGGCTCTGCTGTTATAGCATAGTTGCGCAACGCTGTGGTTGTATCGGCTGATGCTCATGCAGCGGCGAAGTTGGGGGGTTAATGAATGAACAATCATAGTAGGGAGCAAGCGCGTCCTGCGTGGGGGCGAGCCTGCCGGGTGTCTGCCCGTGTCATAGCGGGAGCGGTTGGAGCGTGGTTCTGCTTGACCGGGGCGCAGGCGCAAACCCCGAACGCTGGCGTCAGCATTGGGCCCAGCGAGGCGCTTTCGCCGCAGGTACCAGCCGCGGCGCCGCCGGCGCCGCAGCACCTGATCACGCAACTTGATCCATTGCGCCAGCAACTCGCCAACTACGGCGTGTCACTGACGGTCGACTGGACGGCCGAGGTGTTGGGCAACCCGATCGGCGGCGTGAAGCAGAGTTCCACTTACGCGGGTCAGGTGGGTTTTGAGGCGGATGTCGACTGGAACAAGCTTGCCGGCATCCCGGGGCTTTCAACGCACTTGGTTCTCATCAATCGCGAAGGCAGCAACGACGGCGCGGCCGCTGGTGACAACATCATCCAGTCGCAAGAGGTTTATGGCGCCGGTGGCGACGTGGTGGTCCACTTCGTCTACCTCTATGCCGAGGAAAGCTTGTTGAACGGCCGCGTTGACATCGCTGTCGGCCGCTACCCGCTCGACAACGATTTCGCCGCCTCACCGCTCTACTGTGTTTTCATGAGCAATGCGATCTGCGGCAATCCAAGAGCCAACGTCGTCAATGACGTCGGACTGAGCTCGTATCCAGACGGCGTCTGGGCCGGCCGGGTGCGTTTCCGCCCGACGGCTGACACCTACATCCAAACCGGCGTGTTCTCGGTCAACCAGGGTCAATACAGCTACGCGAACGACCGCACCGGCTTCAAATTCGACGACTCGCAGACCCATGGTGTCGAAATCCCAGTTGAAATCGCCTACGAGCCGTTCATCGGCCCGAACCGACTGCCTGGGCATTACAAGCTCGGCTTCGCTTACGATTCGACAACTTATTCCGAGTTTCCGACCGTCCGGCAGGCGCTGGCTGGCTTGACCAGCGGCGGGACTGGCAACAAGACCGAATACTGGGCCTTGTTCGACCAGATGGTGCTGCGGTTGGGGCCGGGTGCCATTGATGGCGTGGTCGTGTTGGGTGGCTACGCTCATGGCGACCCGAACTACGACTTCTTCAGCAACCAGTACTTCATTGGCGCGCTCGCCCGGGACTTCTGGTCGGCACGGCCGCAAGACAACATCGGCATCCTTTACAGCCACAACAACTTCAGCGGACGGATCGGCAAGCTGCAGGCGTTGGAACTCGCGAACGGCTTGCCGTTGTCCAACGGCGCTTCTGGGATTCAAGCCAACAGCGACGTGTTTGAAGTGCACTATGGCATCCACGTCTACCGCGGTGTGGATTTCCAACCGACCTTCCAATACTACATTCACCCGAATGGCGAGAAGGCCATTGCCGATGCGGCCTTCTTCGGCTTCAAGTCGCACGTAAACTTCTAGGCTCGTCGTTCCAGCCTGAGGTCAGTGGCTTCCCTCCCTGTTCGTAACGGGAGGGGGCTTCTGAAGACGGTGGCTCGAAACCAAACCGCCATCGCTACCGGGCGTAGCGTGGATTGGCCACTCGCGAGAGGACATAAAGACGGTATAGCGGCGTCGTGTCGGGCAAGCCGTTTTGGTCGACCGCATGCAGCTTGCCATCGGGCTCCAGCGCCCAGCTTCCGAGCAGGTTCGGCAGGATGTCCTTCAACGTGAAAATGCTGATCGGCTGGCCATCGATCGTGCGGTCGGTGCGCACCCAAGTCCCGCCCCACTCCTGCTCACCATGCCCGACGATCAGGTTGGGATTGGGATCGATGCTGGTCACGTAGTAAGTGCCGGTTGGCGCGCCGGGCTCGCCATTCAGAGTCAGATCGACCTCTTTGGGCACGTTGACTTGAATGCCAGGCTGTGGGCCGCGCCATTCGCCGAGAAGCGGGCCAGTCGGCCCAGAGCAGCCCGCCAACCCGGCCAGTCCGACGCCCAGCAGCCGGCCGAGGCACGCTTGCCTCATTCCTGAGGCCGCCTATCGCGACCGGAAGCCGGGTGGCTGCCGGGGCTTCGTGGGCGGAACATCTGCATCGAATTGGGCACGGTTTCCAACGGGTGGATCCTTTGTTTGATGTTGCGCGGCGTGCGGCGCCGTTTGGCCATCCGCACGGCAGTGAACGCGGCAAGAACCACCAGCACAATGCCCATGAACAGGAACAGGTATTCTTCGCCGTTGTGCATCAGGGCGGCGGCGATCGGCGGTCCAAGCACGTTGCCGGTGCCATAGATGATTAGCAACTCGCTCGCCACTTCGGAAAACGATTGCTCGCGCACCCGGTCGTTGGTCCTGGCGACGCACAGGCCATACAACGGATATTGGCAGAAGCCGAAGGCTCCGACGGCGAGCAGTGTCGCGTTATGGGACAGCGCCGGGTTCAGCACGAGGATTGCACACAAGGCAGCTGACGTGGCGGCGAGCACGATGATGACCAGCCTGCGGTCGAGCCGGTCCGACAAGGCGCCGGCAGGGTAATAGGCCAGCGCGCCGCCGATGAGCGATACTGCAAGCAGCTTTGCGACGCCGTGGGTCGACAGGTTCATCGCCAAGCCGTAGGCGGGCAGCAGGCCACCCAAAGCGCCACTGACCATGCCGATGGCGAAGCAGCCGAATACGCCGGTAGGCGAGAGCCGATAAAGCGCTCTCAGATTGATGGAGTAAGGCTCGATCGGGTGCGGCACGGGCGCGCGCGTGAACGCGACGGGGACAATGGAGAGCACAACGGCCACGCCCATGAGCGTGTAGGCAAGCGGTTGCATCGGGTCGAGGAAGGCGAGGCTCAGCGTGCCGCCGAGGGAGGCAAGCAGGGATACCGTCATGTAGGCCGCGAAGATGCCGCCGCGTTGATGGCTGGCGCTGCGTTCGTTCAGCCAGCTTTCGATGATCATCGACAAGCCGCCGAAGCAGAAGCCGATCACCATGCGCAGGCCAATCCACAGCACCTCGTCATCCAGCGGCACGAACAGCAGGCTTGTCGCCGCACTCACGGCCGCCAAGCCGGCGAAGCTGCGGACGTGACCCACGGCGCTGACCAGCCGCCCCACCACCAGGCAGGCCAGCACGAACCCGGCCGACCAGCCCGAGGACAGCAGGCCGATCTGCTGCATGGTGGAACCTTCCATCTGGCGGCGGATTGGCAGCAGCACGCCCTGGAGATTTGTGCCGGCCGTGAGCAGCAGCACGCTGATCAGCAGCGCCACGATGGAGGCGAGTGGGTTTGGCCGAGCCTGGCTTGGTTGGCGCGCAGGCTCGGCCGGCGGGGGCCCGGCGTGGCGCAGTCGGCGGCGTTGGCGGTGGG
>CAXTRX010000019.1:27379-30241 GCA_964246785.1 uncultured Acetobacteraceae bacterium
CCCCCCGGGGGGCGGGGGGGGGGGGTGGCGGCGCTGGGGTGGCGCCCCCGCCCGCCGCGCCCGGCTGGCTCACTGCTTGCCGAAGTCGGCGGCGTTGGCCTTGGTCACCTCGTCCAAGCCGACATAGGTGATAGGCTTGACGCTCTGGCCCTGCTTCAGCGCCAACAGGATGTCCATGGCTTGTTGGCCCATTTCAGAGGGCCGCTGCCCGACCAATCCGGCCACCGTGCCATCCTCCACCTCATGCAACTCCACTGGAAGCGTGTCGGCGGAGACGATGGTGAACTTGCCCGCGGCCATAGCGGCCCGATGCGCGCGGGCGAAGGCGGCATAGGCACCCTGGGTGAACAGCGGCCAGCCGCCAACGGGCACGATGGCGGCAAGGTTGGGATTTGCGGTCATGAGGTCAGTCATTTGCTGCACGGCGAGCGCTGAATCGTCGTTGCAGAAGGTGGGGGAACCGCCGACCTCCTTCCAGCCCGCGGCGTTCAGCACCTCCCGCACACCCTGTACCCGCTCGTTCAGGTTCTCCGCCGCCGGGCCGCCGGAAACAAGCGCGTAGTCGCCCGCCGTGGCATGCTGCTTGAGGAGCATCTGGCCGAGCGCGCGGCCGAGCGCCTTGTTGTCGGTGCCGACATAGGCCTGGCGCTGACTGTCAGGGCTATCGGCGTCAAAGGTGATCACGGGGATGCCTGCCTTGCGCGCCTGGTCGATCACGCGCTTGACCGAGGCCGCGTCGGCCACCGAAATGGCAACGCCATCGATGTGCTGGCTGATCAGGTCCTGGATGATTTGCACCTGCTGTGCCGGTTCCTGCTCCACCGGACCAGTGTAGGTGCAAGTAATGCCGAGCTTTTTGGCCTCTGCCACGCAGCCGTTTCGTGCCAGGTCGAAATACGGGTTGTTCATGGATTTCGGCACGATGGCAAACCGGTAGGCATCGGCGGCGTGCGCTCGGCCGGCCAGCGCGGCGGCTGCCATGACTGCACCCAGCCATGAAAGGGTCCTTTGTCCCATGGTCGCTCTCCCTCGGTGTTGTTTTTGGCGTCCTACTGGCCGGCCCGGCGGCTGCGCAGGCGATCCGCGAGTACGGCCGCAACGATGATGACGCCGACCAGCGTATCCTGCCAATAGGTGTCCACCCGGGCCAGGACCAACCCGTTGCGGATTACCTCGATGAGGGCGGCACCCACCACCGCGCCGGCCGCGCCACCAATGCCGCCAGCGAGGTTGGCCCCGCCAATCACCGCTGCGGCGATGATGCGCAGCTCGTTGCCCTGAGCGAGGTTGGCTGGCACCGAGCCGAGCCAGCCCGCCATCAAGATGCCGGCGAACCCGGCCAGCAAGGCGGACGCGACATACACCCCCACCTTGATGCGGGGCACCGGAACGCCGGTAAGCTGTGCCGCCTGTTCATTGCCGCCGATGGCAAACACGTAGCGCCCGGTCGCGGTATGATGCAGCAGCACCGCCATGCCGAGCGCCAGCACGACCAGGTAGACCAGCGGCATGGGCAGGCCCGCGATGGTGCCGTCGGCCACGCGGTTGAACAGGTCGGCGTCGCTGCCGTCGATGCTCACGCCTTGGCCACGGGTGATCACGTAGCACAGGCCGCGGGCGATGCTGAGCATGCCCAACGTGGTGACAAACGGGGTCAACTGCAGCGTGGCGATCAGCAGGCCGTTGATCAGCCCGATGGTGGCCGAAGCAACAAGGCCGCCGAGCACGGCCAGGCTCATTGTCAGGCCCGGAACATTGGCCAGCGGGCTGTCGCCAAGCCAGCGGAACAGCAGCGCGGTCAGGATCGCGCTCAGCGCCATCACCGAGCCGACTGACAGATCGATCCCGCCCGTGATGATCACCAGCGTGGCGCCCAGCGAGACAATGGCGATGTAGGAGAAGTTGGTCGCAACATTGACCAGGTTGTTCAGGGTGAGGAACACCGGGGCTATGCCCGCCATGGTCAGGCTCAGCACCAGCAGCGCTGCCGTCACATAGGCCGTCTGGCTGGCGAAAAAGCCGCGCATGTGCCACGGCGGCCGGATTGACGCCGCGAGTCCTGCTTGCGCCATTCAGGCGGCCTCGAGCGCGCCAGTGATCAACCCGGTGACCTCTTGCGGGCTTGAACGCGCCACCGGCTTGTCCGCCACCTTGCGCCCGCGCCGCATCACCACGACCCGGTCGCACACGTCGAACACGTCCGGCATGCGGTGGCTGATTAGGATCACAGCGACGCCTGTTTCCTTCAGCCGCCCGATCAGCGCCAGGACTTCGGCAACCTGGCGCACGCTGATGGCCGCGGTTGGCTCGTCCATGATCACCAGACGTGCTTTTGAAAGCCGGGCGCGGGCGATGGCGACAGCTTGGCGCTGGCCGCCCGACATTTGGCGCACGAGGTCGGCGGCGCGCGTTTCGCTTTTGAGTTCGCGGAACAACTCCGCGGCGCGCTGTTCCATGCGGCGGTGGTCGAGCAGCCGGAGCGGACCAATCCAGCGATGCAGTTCGCGTCCGAGAAACACGTTGGCCGCCGCCGACAGGTTGTCGGACAATGCCAGGTGCTGGTACACGACCTCGATGCCCGCTTGCCTGGCATGAGTGGGCTTGGTGAAGGCGCATGGGCGGCCGTCGAACGCCATGTGCCCGGTGCTGGGCGGGAAGTTACCGGCGATGATTTTGGCCAGGGTGGATTTGCCGGCCCCGTTATCGCCCATGAGCCCGACCGCCTCGCCGGGCTCGATGGTGAGATCGACCTCCGATAAAGCTTGGATGGCGCCGAACGAGCGCCCGACTTGCTGCAATACCAGCAGGCTCATGGCCGCTGGTGCGTCAGGTTAAAGGCGCCCGCCGTGGGGGACGGGGGAG
>CAXTRX010000020.1:0-6342 GCA_964246785.1 uncultured Acetobacteraceae bacterium
AGCGCCGGTTTGTGGTACCGGTTGTCGCGGGTTCGATCCCCGTCGTTCGCCCCAAATGGTTTCCCATCCGCCCCACGCTGCTTCAAAGCCCTCTCCCAGTGGGAGAGGGAGCAGTCGGGAGGTGAGGGAGCGGGTTGCGGCGCTCATCCTGGCCGGCGGGCAAGCCACTCGCATGGGCGGTGGCGACAAGCCGCTGCGCCTGGTCGCTGGCCGCAGCATGCTCGACCGCATCCTCGACCGCCTCACACCCGACCACGGCCACATCGCCATCAGCGCCAATGGCGACCCGGCGCGCTTCGCCACCCATTGGCCCGTCCTGCCAGACCCGATCCCGGGCCAAGGCCCACTCGGCGGGGTGCTTGCCGGCCTGGAATGGGCGGTCAGCATCGGCGCTGCCGCCCTGCTCACCGTTCCCGGCGACACGCCGCTGATCCCGCGGCGACTGGCCCACAGCCTCAGCCCCGCCCCGGCCGTCGCCGAAAGCGCGGGCAGGCGGCACCACCTGGTGGCGCTTTGGCCGGCCGACGCCGCACCCGCCCTGCGCGCGTGGCTGAACCAGCCCGGGCCCCACAAGGTCCGCAGCTTCGCCGAAACGCTCGCGATGCGCGCCATCGCCTTTCCCGGCGATCCGTTTCTCAACGCCAACACTCCCGCCGACCTCGCCGCCATCACGCAGTGCGTGCAAGCTGGCACGTGACGTGCTTCCTAGAGCAGTTCCCGATCAGACAGAATCGTCTGATCGGGTGAAGATGCTCGCAAAACAACGAGCTAGAGCTTGTGGAGTGAACGCGAGTGAACGGAACATGCTCGAGGCCGCAGTGGCAAGGGGTTGGTTGGATGCGTATGTGGCTTGTCTTGGCCCTGCTGGCCGTCGGGATCTCGTCGGCCCGCGCGGAGGACGTCCTGGTCGGCGCGCTTTATCCGCTGTCTGGCAACGCGTCGCAGGTGGGTGTGGACGCGCAGGCGGCCATCGGCACCATGAGCGACATCATCAACACCGAGCACGCGCCCATTCCGATGCTGCTCGGCCATGGCGGCGGCCTGCCGCATAGGGGCGGCGCCCACATCAGGGTGATCTTTGCCGACCATCAGAACGATCCGCAGAAGGCCCGCGCCGAGGCTGAACGGCTGATCACGCAGGAGCACGTGGTGGCGCTGATCGGCAGCTACACCAGCGCCACTGCCGCCACCATCAGCCAGGTCGCCGAACGCTACGAAGTGCCTTACATTTCGATGGACAATTCGTCGCCCACGCTTAGCCAGCGCGGCCTGCAGTGGTTCTTCCGCACCACCCCGCAGGACATCATGTTCACCGCCGCCATGTTCGAGTTCTTCAAGGATGTCGGTGGGAAAACCGGGCATCCGGTCAAATCGGTGGCGCTGTTTCACGAGGACAGCATCTTCGGCACCGACAGCGCCGCCGTGCAGCAGAAAATGGCGGATGCCGCGGGCATCAAGGTGGTGGCCGACATCAAGTACCGCGCCAACTCGCCCTCGCTCTCCGCCGAAGCGCAGCGGCTGAAATCGGCCGGTGCGGACGTGGTGATGCCCTCCTCCTACACCTCGGACGCCATCTTGTTGATGCGGTCGGCCAACGAAATCGGCTACCACCCGGTGATCATGGCGCAGGCGGCAGGCTTCCAGGAGCAGGCCTTCCTGACCGCCGCCGGGCCGCTGGCCGAGGGCGTGCTGAGCCGCTCCTCGTTCGCGGGCGACGCCGCCCGCTCCCGCCCCGCCATCCCCGCGGTGCAGGCGATGTTCCATGCCAAGGCTGGCAAGGACCTCAACGACAACACGGCGCGGCAGATCGTGGGCCTGCAGGTGTTGGCCGACGCGATTGACCGCGCCGGCTCGACCAAGCCCGAGGATATCCGCAAGGCTCTAATCGCGACCGACATCCCGGGCGACCAGACCATCATGCCGTGGCAGAGCATCAAGTTCGACAGCACCGGGCAAAACATCGAGGCGACGCCGGTGATCCAGCAGGTCAAGGACGGCAGCTACCACACCGTCTACCCGGCGGACGTGGCGGTGCAGGAGCCGGTTTGGAATGTCGGCAAGTAGGTGAGTTTGGACACCGTCCTGCAGGTCGCACTCAGCGGCCTGTTGATGGGGCTGATCTACGCGCTGGTGGCGGCCGGCTTGAGCCTGATCTTCGGCCTGATGGACATCGTAAACTTTGCCCATGGCGAGATGCTGATGCTGGCGATGTATGCCACCTTCTTCATCAACGCCAACACCGGGCTCGACCCGCTGGTGCTGCTGCCGCTGGTGGCGGCGTTGATGTTCGGGGTTGGCATGCTGGTCTACCGCGGCCTGATCGCGCGGGCGCTGAGCGTGCCGTTCAACCGCGGCATGGTGCAGATTTTCGTCACCTTCGGCCTGGCGATCTTCATCCGCGGCGCCGCCCAATTCACGTTCGGCGGGGATTTCCGCAGCATCGGCGCCTCCTGGCTGGCCAATCGCACGGTGAACCTGGCGGGCGTGTTCGTGCCGTTGCCGCAACTGGCGGCGAGCCTGGTGTGCCTGGCCGCCTTCGCCGGTTTGTTGGCGATCAGCCGCACCGAGTTCGGCCGCGCCTTGGAAGCCACCCGCGAGGACCGTGACGCCGTGGCGCTGATCGGCATCGACCGCGACCGGATTTTCGCGCTGGGCTGGGGCCTGGGTGCCGCCACGGTGGGTGTGGCGGGCACGATGCTCGCCACCTTCTACTACGTCTCCCCGGACGTGGGCGCCAATTTTGCGCTGATCGCCTACGTCACCGTGGCGCTGGGCGGCTTCGGCAGCATCACCGGGGCGCTGGTGGCTGGCGTGTTGATCGGCGAGGTGGAGGCGGTGACCGCGCAATTGTTCGAGCCGTCGCTGAAGCAGGTGGGCATGTTCGCGATCTACCTGGTGGTGCTGATGGTCCGCCCCCGCGGCTTGTTCGGGACGCTATGAACTCCATCACCCGCCGCCGCCGGGTCGAGCTGCTCACTGGCGTCGTCTTCCTGGCCGTGTTGGCCGTCCTGCCACTCCCCATCCACGACACCTATACCCGCAACCTCATCATCCTCACCGTGCTCTACGCTGGGCTGGCGCAAGCCTGGAACATCCTGGGTGGCTATTGCGGCCAGATCTCGCTGGGGCATGGCCTGTATTTCGGCATCGGCGCCTATGTCTCGACACTGTTGTTCGTCCGCGCCGGCCTGCCCCCCAGCGCGGGTCTGTTCGTGGCCGGATTGGTGGGCGCCGCCGTCTCGCTCCTGGTCGGCTGGCCATGCTTTCGCCTGTCCGGCCACTACTACGCCATCGCCACCGTGGTGGTGGCGGAAATTGGCCACCTGCTGTTCCTGAACTGGGACTTCGTGGGCGCCGCCACCGGCCTCTACGTGCCGTTCCATGGCGAGAACTGGCTCGAGCTGCAGTTCCGCACCACCAAGCTGCCGTTCCACTACCTGGCGCTTGCCTTCGCCGCCGTCACCTGGGTCGCCGCCTGGCTGGTGGAGGGCTCCCGCTGGGGCTACTCCTGGCGCGCCGTGCGCGACGACGTGGTGGCCGCCCGCAGCCTGGCCGTGCGGGTGTTTCCGTCCAAGATGGCCGCCGCCGCCATCTCCGGCTGCTTTACCGGCATGGGCGGCGCGATCTACGCCCAATATGTCGGCTACATCGACCCGGACAGCGTGCTCGCCGCCTCCTTCTCCATCCTGATCGCGCTGCCCGCGGTGCTGGGCGGCGTTGGCACGCTTTGGGGTCCGCTGGTGGGCGCTGTGGTGCTGATCCCCACCAGCGAACTGACCCGGTCCTATCTCGGCGGCGCCGGCGGAGTGGACCTGATGATCTATGGCGGCCTGATCGTGGCCGTGGCCCTGCTGCGCCCGGCCGGTCTCGTCAGCCTGATCGGCATCCGCAGCCGCGCCGCCAAGCGGGCACCCGTCCCGGGCCCGGCCAATGCCTGACGGCAAGCTGCTCGAGGTCCGCCATGTCAGCAAATCGTTCGGCGGCGTGGCGGCTAACGTTGACATCAGCTTCAACGTGGCGCCAGGCGAAATCCTCGGCCTGATCGGCCCGAACGGCGCCGGCAAGACCAGCCTGTTCAACGCCATCGCCGGCGAGGTGACGCCCGACCAGGGCGAAATCCTGCTTGAAGGCCGCCGCATCTCAGGCGCCGGGTCGCTTGTGTGCGCCCGCGCCGGCATCGCCCGCACCTTCCAGGTGGTGCGCTCATTCGACAGCATGACGGTGCGCGAGAACGTCATGGTCGGCGCCTTCAGCCGAACCAACCGGGCGCGCGACGCCATGGCCGAGGCCGACCGCGTGCTGGATTTCACCAGCCTGCTGGCCCGTGCCGACCGGCCCGCCTGGGGCTTGACCCCGCCGGAAAAGCGCCGCCTGGAAATCGCCCGCGCGCTGGCCACCCGCCCGCGCCTGCTGCTGCTTGACGAGATGCTCACCGGCCTCACGCCCACCGAGGCGCAGGGCGGCGTGCAACTGATCCGCGACGTGCGCGCCCAAGGCGTCACCGTAATCATGGTCGAGCATGTCATGGAAATCCTGCTTCCGTTGATCGACCGCGCCGTGGTGCTAAACCTCGGCCGTGTGCTCACCGAGGGCGCTCCCAGCGTGCTGGTCCACGACCCGGCGGTCATCCGCGCCTATCTCGGCGACCGCTATGCCGCCTGACCCCGGCCCTCTCACAGAAAGTCTCCCTCTAGAAGAGGGCAGGGGTGAGGGCCTGGCGCCCCCCATTCTTCGCCTGGAGCACGTTTCCGCCGCCTACAAGGGCCTCAAAGCCCTGCAAGGCGTCTCGCTGGACGTGGCTCCGGGCGAGATCGTCGCCGTGGTGGGGGCCAATGGCGCCGGCAAAAGCACGCTGCTGCGCGCCATCGCCGGGCAGGTGGCGACCGAGGGCGCCATCACCTTCGCCGGCCAATCCCTCGCCCGTGTGCCGCCGCACCAAATCACCCGGCTTGGCGTGGGGCTGGTGCCGGAAGGCCGCCGCTTGTTCCCGCGCCTGTCGGTCGAGGACAACTTGCGCCGCGGCGCCTACGCCCGCCGCGGCGAGCCGGACCGCTTCAAGCCGCTTGACCTGGTGTTCAGCCTGTTTCCCCGCTTGCAGGAACGCCTGGCGCAGCGGGCGGAGACGCTGTCGGGCGGCGAGCAGCAGATGCTCGCCATCGGCCGCGCGCTGATGACCGGGCCGCGCCTGCTGATGCTCGACGAGCCGAGCCAAGGCATCGCGCCGCGCCTGGTCGACGACATCCTGGCCGCGGTCGCCCGCATCCGCGACCTGGGCATGACGATTTTGCTGGTGGAACAACGTTTGGCGGAGTCCCTGGCCCTGGCCGACCGCGCCTACGTGCTCCAGACTGGCCGCATCGTCATGTCTGGCCGGGCGGCAGAGATTGCCGCCGATAGCGGGGTGCGCCAGGCCTATTTGGGATTGTGAAGGACAGATTGCATGAACCGGTTCACCCGCCGCGGCTTGGCCGCAGCCGCCATCGTGCCCGCCGCCCTGATGTCGCCCCGCGCCCGTGCCGAGGCCACAGAAAGCGCGCTGGACCGCGTTCAACGCACGAAAACGCTGCGCATCGCCGCACTTCCCGGGGCAGCACCCTACTTTGTCCGCGACCTCGCCAGCGGAACCTGGAAGGGCGCCTGCGTCGAAATGGCTGCCGACATTGCCCGCGTGTTCGACGCGCAGGTGGAGTATGTCGAAAGCACCTACGCCAACTCGGTGCTGGACCTGCAAGCCAACAAGGTGGACTTGGCATTCGCGCTGAACCCCACGCCGGCCCGGGCGCTGGCGATTGGGTTCACCCATGCGTTCATCATCCACCCGTTTGGCTGCATCGCAAAGGCTGGGTTCAAGCCCACGGCGTGGGATGACCTGAACAAGCCCGACCTCCGCGTCGCCTGCGACTTGGGCTCGCTGCACGAAGTGGCGGCGCGGCGCTACTGCCCCAAGGCGCAGATCACGGCGCTGAAGACGCCGGACGAGACGGCGTTGTTCTTCCAGTCCGGCCGGGCAGACGTGATCATCCTGGCGGCGATGCTGGGCCTGTCCGCGCTGGCCAAGAACCCCGCGATGGGCAGCTACTTCCTGCTGACCGACCCGACCGTCGCCTTGCCGAGCAACTTTGGGGTGCGGCGGGAGCCCGATACGCGGTTCCTCGAAGTGATCAACGCCTGGATCGACTTCAATCGCGGCACGGGTGCGATCCGCGAGGACTTGCTGGACGGCTTGGCGCTGAACGGCGTCAAGCGCGATGACATCCCCAAAGAACTGACGTTTTGACTCGCCGCATCGTCCCTATCCCTGCTCCCTCTCCCCCTGGGAGAGGGAGAAGCGCAGGGATAGGG
>CAXTRX010000020.1:6352-8023 GCA_964246785.1 uncultured Acetobacteraceae bacterium
GGGCCGGGGTGAGGGGCTGCCGTCAACGGACCTGGCAGTGGTGCCATCGGCCCCTCACCCAACCCTCTCCCAAAGGGAGAGGACTTTTGAGCAGAGGATGGAGCCTAGCAAGCAGAGGCGGGGCAGGCGCCGCCGCTAAATGGGCTACCATTGGGACTTCACTTTCCTCACCCGCTACACCCGCCTGTTCGTCACGGGGGCGGAGGTCACGGTCGGCTTCACCTTGGGCACGGTGTTCCTCGGGTTGCTGCTCGGGCTGTTGCTCGGCCTTGGACGGCTCACCCGGTCCCGCCTGCTGAACCTGCCGCTGGTGGGCTTCATCGAGCTGTTCCGCTGCACGCCGCTGCTGGTGCAAATCGTGTGGTTCTACTATGCCCTGCCGGTGCTGCTCGGCATCCAGATCCCAGCCATCGCCGCCGCCACCCTGGTGCTGTCCTGCTACACCGCGGCGTTCTATGCCGAGATTTTTCGCGGCGGCATCGCCTCGATCGAACAAGGCCAGTGGGACGCGGCCCGCGCCATGGGGCTGCGGCCCTGGCTGGTGATGCGCAAGGTGATCCTGCCGCAGGCGATCCGCCGCATGGTGCCGCCGTTCATGAACCAGTCGATCACGCAACTCAAGAACACGTCGCTGGTGTCCACCATCGCGGTGCCGGACTTGCTGTATCAGAGCGAACTGATCACCGGCGACACCTATCGCCCGCTGGAGGTCTATACCACCGTGGCGATCATCTACTTCGCGCTGCTGTTTCCGGCGACCCGGCTGGTGCAGTGGTACGAGGGCCGGTTGGCAAGCAACCGCTAGACGAACGATCTTCACTGGACTTGCTCCCGGCAGTTTAAGCGCGCGGGCCGCCCTCACTCGACTTGTTTCATCTCGTGAGACTGGGTCAAGCCATTGCCCACATAGGTTTGACCATCGACCACACGATCCATCTCTCCGACGTCTAGATGGAAAGCCCGGGTCAAGATCGTCAGTCCGTGACGGAACGGCAGAGTAGCGTCGTGGCGATCTGGCGAGGTGTGAACCATAAGCGAGTCGTATCCGTCATTTCGCAGCTTGTTGACCATCTTGCGCTCGACGTCTTGATGCATCCATCCACCGGCCAGCGGCGCACCCCATGGACGCGGCGCGGACCCCGGTCGATCGGTGTGTGGGTGCAAATTGGTGTCGTGTAATACGAGCACCGTGCGATGCGTGATCAATCCATATTGAAGAAGGTTAGAGTAGAGAGTCATTTGAGCATCATAAACATGGCAATCGAAGAAGATGAGATGGAGTGCATCATCCCCCAGGTCAGTTCTGCTCAGGTCTCGGCAATCCTTCTGAAACGTCAGGTGGTTTTGAGATATAGGCCGGACGTATTCGCGGTCCACCGTGTAGACAATTCCGGTCGGTCCTACCGCGTGGAGGAAATTTGCCGCACTGTAACCGTTCAAGCCTCCAACTTCGAGTACCCGCTTCAGCCGCATACACCTGATCAAGGCAAACAGGAGCAGAGCTTCGTCGTCCTGTATTGGCCCTACGACAGCCTGATTGTCAGGTTGTGTGAGGTGATTGAGGTTATAGCTTACCATTGGTTCAACTCCGAGAGGTCAGGCGATTAAGACGACGCAAGAGAAACCCCGTCCGGAGTTGCTCCCGCTGAAACCGGCGCGCAATGATAACAC
>CAXTRX010000020.1:8033-28797 GCA_964246785.1 uncultured Acetobacteraceae bacterium
GGCCGCATTGTCACGGCGCGGGGGCGTGTGCAATCGCGGCGATGCCCCCAAACGTCCGCGCCAAACCCTCCTCGAGCCCGACCGGCGCTACTCCCAGCCGGCGTTGCATCGGGTCGATACCGAATGATTTGTTCTCCAGCAGCCGTTGCACCTCCTCCGCCCGGATATGCGGCAGGCCCGGCACAAACCGGGTGACTGCCGCTGCTCGCCGCAGCAGGGCGGCCGAGACGGGCACGACCCTCGGCCGCGGCAACCCGGCGGCGCGTGCCACGGCGCGGACGAAGTCGGCATAGCTGACCCGGTCAGCGCCTGCGATGATCAGGCTCTCGGCGCCGCGCCAATCCTGCGCCATCGCGGCCAGCATGCAGCGCGTGACATCCTCCTGGTAGATCGGCCGCACCAGCGACTGGCCGCCTCCCGGCAGCGGCACCAAAGGCAGGCGGCGCAGCAGGCGGGCCAGACGCTGCACGTTGTCCTCGCCCTCGGCGCCATAGATCATGGTCGGGTGCAGCATGACGCCGGAGCGGCCGGACTGTTGGAACGCGGCCTCCCCCTCCAGCACACCGAGCGCATGCGCGTCGGGCCAGCGGGTGAACTTGCGGGTGCTGCCGAGCAACACGAAGCGGGCACCGGCTGGTGCTGCGCGCAGGATGGCGGCGGTGTGGCGGGCATGCGCGCAAGACACGACCAACTCCGCCCCGGCCAGCGCGTCGGCCAGCGCCGCACTGCTGCGCAGGTCCGCCTGTCGTGGCGCTGCCGCCAGCCCGGCTGCCTGCCACTTCGCCGGGTTCCGCACGACGGGCACGAAGCGTTGCCCGCGGGCCGCGAACGTGCGGCACAGGGCTAAGCCGGACCGTCCGCTGGCGCCGATCACATGAGGGTTCATGGGCCTGTTTTAGCAAGCCAAATCAGTGCGTGAACCCTGTGGTAGCATGATACCACATAGGCGGAGCCTTGACTCCGGGGTGCCAAGCGAGGATATCGGGCATCCTGGAACGGCGACATTGGGGCTATGCCATGAAGACGACGATTTCGCTCAAGCCCGCAGACGTCAGCAAGAATTGGACGTTGATTGACGCGGACGGCTTGGTGCTGGGCCGGCTGGCGGCGATCATCGCCCAGCGTCTGCGTGGCAAGCACAAGCCGCAGTTCACCCCGCATGTCGATTGCGGCGACCATATCGTGGTCGTCAACGCCGCCAAAGTGCGCGTGACCGGCAACAAGGCCGACCAGTCGATCTTCTACTATCACACCGGCTTTCCAGGCGGGATCAAGGGGCGTTCGGTGCGCCAGATCCTCACCGGCGCACACCCGGAGCGGGTGATTGAGAAGGCGGTCGAGCGCATGATCACGCGCGGCCCGCTGCAGCGTGCGCAGATGAAGCACCTGTATGTCTATGCCGGCGCCGAGCATAAGCATGACGGCCAGAAGCCGGAAAAGCTCGATGTCGCCGCGTTGAACCGCAAGAATTCGAGGCTCTGATGTCTGACACCATTGCTCCTGCCGAGCGCACCGGCACGCTCGCCGACCTCAAGAACTTCACCCCCGCCGCCGGGCCGGGCAATGAGGCGGCGCCAATCCGGGTCGAGCCCAAGCGGGATGCGCAAGGCCGCTCCTACGCCACGGGCCGGCGCAAGAACGCCATCGCGCGTGTGTGGATCAAGCCAGGCCGCGGCAGTATCGAGGTCAATGGCAAGACGGTGACGCAGTATTTTGCCCGCCCCGTGCTGCGCATGCTGATCACCCAGCCGTTTTTGATTTCGGACCGCTACAACCAGTTCGACGTTTATTGCACGGTGAACGGCGGCGGCTTGTCGGGCCAGGCCGGGGCGCTGCGCCATGGCATCAGCCGCGCCTTGACCTACTATGAACCGGACTTGCGTGGGATCCTTAAGCTTGCCGGCTTCCTCACTCGCGACAGCCGCGTGGTCGAGCGTAAGAAGTATGGCAAGGCCAAGGCCCGCCGCAGCTACCAGTTCTCCAAGCGGTAACGGCCGCTCCCTTGCTGCTCTCTCTTCCAGAGGGAGAAGGGCGCGAAGCGAAGAAGGAAGGCGGCATGGCCTACAGCGTCTTTATCGACGGCGAAGCTGGCACCACCGGGCTCGGCATCCGCGAGCGCCTGCAGAACCTGCCGGACGTGACCCTCCGCTCGATCAACCCCGCGCATCGAAAAGACCCGGCGGCCCGGCAGGACATGATGGCGCAGGCCGACCTCGCCATCCTCTGCCTGCATGACGATGCTGCTCGCGAGTCCGCAGCCCTCGCCGCCGCCCTCGGTGCACAAGCCCCCAAGCTGCTTGACGCCAGCACCGCCCACCGGGTCGACCCGGACTGGGTGTATGGCATCCCGGAACTGGAACCCGGCCACGCCGAGCGCATCGCCCGTGCGGCCCATGTGGCCAATCCCGGCTGCTATCCCACCGGAGCCGTGTCATTGCTGCGTCCCCTGGTTGCCGGCGGGCTGATACCGGCCGACTATCCCGTCAGCGTCAACGCCGTCAGCGGCTATTCGGGTGGCGGCCGCGCCCTGATCGAAGCGCATGAAGCCACCGGCGGCCCGGCGTTCCAACTCTACGGCCTGGAGTTCGAGCACAAGCACGTGGCCGAACTCCAGCGTTATGCCTTACTGACCCGGCGCCCCATCTTCCTGCCGGCCGTTGGCCACTTCCACCAGGGTATGTTGGTCGCAATCCCGCTCCACCTGGACGCGCTGCCGGGCCGCCCCACCGGCCACGACCTGCACGACAGCCTGGCAGCCTACTACAAACACGCCAGGCTGATCCGCGTGCTGCCGCCTGAACCATCCGGCCGGCTTGAACCGGACGCTCTGAACGGCACCGACTTTATGGAACTGCGCGTGTTTACCCATGCGGGGCACCGCCAAGCGGTTCTGGTGGCGCGACTGGACAACCTTGGCAAGGGCGCGTCCGGCGCCGCGGTGCAGAACTTGACCCTGATGCTGGGCCTGCATGCCGAGGCTGAGCTTGCCGTCTGACGGGCCGTTCTGGTCGTTCGAGGGGGTTGCCCCCACGGTGGCGCCGGACGCTTGGGTGGCACCCACCGCCAGCGTTATCGGCGACGTGGTGCTCGGCCCCCGCACCAGCGTGTGGTGGCATTGCGTGCTGCGCGGCGACACCCACCACATCCGCGTGGGCGAGGGCAGCAACATCCAGGACGGCACCATCGTCCACATCTCCACCGGCACCTTCCCCTGCCTCATCGGGCGTCACGTGCTGATTGGCCATGCCTGCATGATCCACGGCTGCACCCTGGAAGACCGCGCTTTCGTCGGCATGGGCGCCACCGTGCTGGACGGCGCCGTGATCGAGGAAGGCGGCATGCTGGCCGCGGGCGCCTTGCTCACGCCGGGCAAACGCATCGGCCGCAACGAGTTGTGGGCCGGCAGCCCGGCGCGTCTCAAGCGCGTGATGTCGGCGGAGGAGCGGGCAGGTTGGGATAGCGGGGCCCAGCACTATATCGATTTGGCGCAACGTTTCCGCGAGGGATTGGTCCCGGTGCGTTAAGTGCGCTGTATTGAGGATCCCAATGCGCCGCTTACTGCCCGCCATTGCTCTCGCCGCGTTTCCCGTCGCCTGCGGGCCTTTGCCTCCGCCTGCCGACACCGCACGGCTGCCACCCGGCGTGTTCAGCCCGCTTGACCAGGACATTCCGGCCACCGAGTACGCGCAATACGCCTTTTCCGACCCTTCCCGCACCTATGGCAACCCGGTTGCCGGCGCCCAGGCGGTGCTGGCGATGGATTACATTGCCGGCGAGCTGAATACCTCGCCCCGTTGGGAGAACATTCCCGCCATCACCCAAATACAACTGCTGCAAGGGCGCATCGCAACCCGCCAAGCGGTCGGAATCGCTCCCAATGCGCCATCCCAGCTTGTGGTGGATAGCCTGGTGGCGGCCCGCAACGACTTGGCCAGCGGCAACATGCCCGCGGCGGTCGCGGCTTTGTCGAACCAGGCGTTTCCCGCCGGTGGCGCGCGGACGATCCAGGTGTTGAGCAACCTGCCTTACATACAGATGGCCAATGTCGCCACCCAGCACGCCGGTGAAGAGTTGTTCTCGCCAGACAACGGTGGTGGCGACAACTTGCACGGCTAGGCGTTGATAGGCCAGTTCTACCGAGCGAGTTGTCCTCAAGCTAGTCTCATAGGAGAATGCGGTGAACACTGCGACCCCGCGCGTGCTATCCGGATCGGAGGTTCGCGCTCTGTCACAACGGTCGGACTGGTCGGGCGCCGCGCGGCTGGCAACGCATCTGGCGCTCATCGGGGCAGCTGGCTGGCTGGTGGCGGTGGGTCCGTTATGGGCCAAGTTGCCGGCGCTGGTCCTGCTCGGCATTGCCCAGGCGGCGCTGTTTGCCCCCGTGCACGAGACCATGCACCTGACCGCGTTTCGCAACCGCCGAGCCAATGCCGTGGTGGGGTGGCTTGCCGCCTGCCCGTCGCTGCTGAACTGGCATTTCTACACCGACTTCCACCTCGCCCACCACCGGTTCACCCAGGACCCGGAGCGCGACCCGGAACTGAGCCCGCCGCCGCCTGCGGCTCTGGACAGCTACCTGTTGCGGGTGCTGGCGGTGAACTACTGGCGCTCCCGCTTCAAGGTGCTTGCCGATTGCTGGCGTGGCGACCTTGGCGGCTGCTCCTACATCCCCGTCGCCAACCGGCCGCAGGTGATCGCAAGCGTGCGGGCGATGTCCGTTGTCATGGTTGGGGTGGCGCTCGGTTCGGCGCTGCTTTGGGGCTGGTGGGTGCCGCTGGTGTTTTGGGTGGTGCCGCAAGTCGTGGGCCAGGTGTTCCTGCGGCTCTACTTGCTGACCGAGCACACAGGCTGTGAGGAGACGCCCAACGGCCTGGTCAACACCCGCACCACGCTCACCAATGCCGCCATGCGGTTGCTGATGTGGAACATGAGCTACCACACGGAGCACCATCTCTACCCGTCGATCCCATTCCACCGCCTTCCTGCGGCGCACCATGCGGTTCGCGAGCGGTTGAGTGTGGTGCAGCCGGGCTATGCGCGCTGGCACCTCGGTTTTGTCCGTGACATTCTTGCCCGCTCCCCCAATGAAAGGACATCGCCGTGATGCGCACCGTCGCCATCCCCTCACCGTCCGGCTCGATCGACGCCCGCGTGTTCACGCCGGCTGGGTCCACCGGCGGACTACCCGGCGTCGTGGTGCTGACTGACATCGGCGGGCTGCGCCCGTGCTATAACGAGAAGGCGCAAACCATCGCCGACGCTGGATACGCGGTGCTGCTGCCGAACATTTACTACCGCAGCATCGCGGGCCAGGTCGTGCCTGAGGGCAAATCCTTCCGCGACCCCGACCAGATGCCGCGGATCAGGGACTACGCGAGCCGGCTTAGCCCGATGGCGCAGGCGGAAGACTTCATCGCCCTGCTTGCCGGGCTGGATGCCGACCAGGCTTTCGCTTCAGGGCCGGTGGCGGTGATCGGGTACTGCCTGACCGGTGGCTTCGCCGTGCGCATGGCGGCCCTGCACCCAGACCGCATCGCCGCTGCGGCCGGTTTCCATTCCGCCCAACTTGCGCCCGAGGGCGACCCCAGTGGCCTGCTGGAGCTTGTTGGTTCCATTCAAGGCCGGGTCTATTTCGGTCATGCCGACAAGGACGAGCATCTTCCGCCCAACCAAATCGCCCGCATGGATGGCGCATTGTCGGCGGCGGGGGTGCATTTCACGACGGAGTTCTACAAGGGTGCGCTGCATGGCTTCACCGCCAAGGACGGCCCGGTTTATCACCCGGCTGCCGATGCGCTGCACTTCAAGCGAATTTTTACCTTGCTGGAAGAGACGTTGCGCCCGTCAGCCTAGCTCCAATCCTACCCTTTGCGGGCAATCGGCGGCACAAACAGCGGCGCCGTGTCCCACGGAAATAGCACCCAAGTGTCCTGTGCCACCTCGGCCACAAAGGTGTCGGTCGCGTCCCGCCCCTCGGGCTTGGCATACAGGCAAGCGAAATGGGCCCGCGGTAGCAGCGCGCGAACCAGCCGGGCTGTGGCGCCACGGTCGACCAGGTCGTCAATGATGAGAAATCCGCTGCCATCACCGGCCGCACTGGCCGGCTTCAACACGCTAGGCTGTCCCCGGTCTTCCTCATCGTAGCTCACCACCGAGATGGTCTCGACCAGGCGGCATTCGAGTTCCCGCGCCACGATCGCGGCCGGGATCATGCCGCCCCGGGTGACGGCCACGATCCCAGCCCAGGGCCCCAATGGTGCGAGCACGGTTGCCAGCGCCCGCGCGTCCCGATGCAGTTGGTCCCAGGTGACGGTGGCATAATTCGGCACCGCTAGAACAACCGCGCCCCGTTCGGCACCGCAAGATCCGGCCGGACCAGCACCACGGCGCCGTTCTCGTCCGGCATGCCAAGGGTCAGCACCTCGCTGGCGAACCCGGCGATGCGGCGCGGCGGGAAGTTTACCACGGCGCACACTTGGCGGCCGATCATCTGGTCGGCCGTGTAATGCACAGTGATTTGCGCCGACGAGGTTTTCACACCCAGCTCAGCGCCGAAGTCGATCCATAGCTTGAGCGCGGGTTGGCGCGCCTCGGGGAATGGCTGCGCGTCCACCACCGTGCCGGCGCGTATGTCGAGCCGGTCGAAATCCGCAATGCTTGCCTCTGTCATGGGTCGATCATGCCTGATGTTTGCCAGTTGCCAAGCCGCCGCCGCCGTGGGAGCTAAACCGATGCGCGATTTGCACCTGCCGGGCCGCTCGCCGGTCTATGCCGCCAACGCAATGGCCGCTACCTCGATGCCAGCCGCCACCCTCACCGCCCTCGACGTGCTCCGCGGCGGCGGTAACGCGCTGGACGCGGCGGTTGCCGCTTGCGCCGTGTTGGGGGTGATCGAGCCGCAAGCCACTGGCATCGGCGGCGATTGCTTCTGCCTATGGAAGCAGCCCGGCAAGGCCGTGGTGGCGATGAATGGCTCCGGCCGCGCTCCCGCCGCAGCCACCATCGACTGGTACGAGGCGCAGGGCATCACCGCTGTCGACGAGACCAGCGCCCACTCCGTCACCATCCCAGGCGCCGTCGGGGCCTGGGAGGCGCTGCTGGCGGCGCACGGCACACGAGGCTTGGACGAGCTGCTGCAGCCGGCCATCCGCTTCGCCGCCGAGGGTTGGCCGGTGCATCACCGGGTTGCGTTCGACTGGAGCTTGGCCGCCGACAAGCTGCGCGCCAACGCGGCGGAGGCTTTCCTGCCCGGTGGCGCGGCACCCTCCGCGGGGGACGTGTTCCGTCAGCAGGCACTTGCCGAAACCCTGCGCGCCATCGCCCGCCATGGCTCCCGAGGCTTTTACGAGGGGCCGGTCGCCGCCGACATGGTGGCCCGGCTGCGTGCCGCGGGCGGTCTGCACACGCTGGACGATTTCGCTGCCGGCCGCACCGCCGCCAGCTTTGTGGACGCCATCCAAGCCGCCTGGCGCGGCTACGACGTCTGGCAATGCCCGCCGAATGGCTCCGGCCCCATGGTGCTGATGCTGCTCGGCATCCTTGAGGGCCTTCCCGTCGAAAGCGACCCGCTCTCGGTCGACCGGCTGCATCGCCACATCGAGGCCGCCCGCCTGGTGTATCGTGACCGGGACGCCTTCCTGGCCGACCCGGCGCAAGCCGCGGTGCCGCTCGATCATCTGCTCAGCCGCGGCTACCTTGCCGAACTTCGCGCCCTGATCGACCCGGCGCGCGCCCTCGCCGAGCTTCCGCCCGCCGGCCAGGCCACGTTGCCTCGCCATAGCGACACCACCTACCTCTGCGTCGTGGACCGTGACGGCAATGCCTGCTCGTTCATCAACTCGCTGTTCGAGAGCTTCGGCTCCGGCCTGCTCGCCCCTGGCTCTGGCGTGATGTTGCAGAACCGCGGCGCCGGCTTCGTGCTCGAGCGCGGCCACCCCAACTGCATCGCCCCCAACAAACGCCCCATGCACACCATCATCCCCGGCATGGTGACCAAGGATGGCGAGGCGGTGATGCCGTACGGCGTGATGGGCGGGCACTTCCAGCCGATGGGCCAAACCTGGTTCCTGTCCAACCTGATCGAGTACGGGCTCGACATCCAGGAGGCGCTCGACCTGCCACGGGTGTTCCCCTCTGGCGGCCAACTGCAGTTGGAGCGCGGCATTCCGTTGGCTGCCTGGGCGCAATTGGCTGCAATGGGTCATCACCCGGTGAGCGTGGTGCGGCCGCATGGTGGCGGCCAGGCAATCTGGATCGATCGCGGGTCCGGCACGTTGGTCGGCGGGTCAGACCCGCGCAAGGATGGCTTGGCGTTGGGGTATTAAAATGACCGAACCATGCGACCTGACCGCCACCCAAGCCCGCGAACTGATCGGCCGCCGCGCGCTATCGCCCGTCGAACTGCTGGAAAGCTGCATCGCCCGCACCCTGGCGATCGAGCCGGCGGTCAATGCCATGCCCGCGCGCGACTTCGCAGCCGCCCGCGCCGCCGCCGCCCGCGCCGAGCAGGCGGTGATGGCCGGCGACACGTTGCCGCCGCTGCATGGCCTGCCGCTCGCGGTGAAGGACACCATGGCCGCCGCCGGGCTGCCGTTCACCCGCGGCAGCCCGCTGTTCCGCGATTACGTGGCCCCCGAGGACGAGCGGGTGATCGCGGCGTTGCGTCAGGCGGGCGCCATCGTGCTCGGCAAGACCAACACGCCGGAGTTCGCGGCCGGTGCCAACACCCGCAACAACGTCTGGGGCGCCACTGGCAACCCGTTCGACCCCACGCGCTCGGCGGCTGGGTCGTCCGGCGGCTCGGCGGTGGCGCTGGCCTGCGGCATGGTCCCGCTTGCCACCGGGTCGGATACCGGCGGCAGCCTGCGCAACCCGGCGGCATTTTGCGGCGTGGTCGGGTTCCGCCCATCGCCCGGCGTCGTGCCGAGCGAGACGCGCGTGCATGGCTGGTTGCCGCTCGCCAGCAACGGGCCGATGGCGCGCACAGTCGCGGACGCGGCCATGTTGCTCGCCGCCATGGTGGCCGAGGACGGGGCCGACCCATGGAGCCGACCCACCGCCATTGCGCCGTCGCTGCCGCCGGTTGACCTTGCCTCGCTGCGGGTGGCGGTCACGGCGGATTTTGGCTTTGCCCCGGTGGAGCAGGGGGTGCGCGCGGTGTTCGCCAGCAAGACCGCGCTGTTTCGTCACCTGTTCGGCCTCAGCCATGACGCAACGCCCGATTGCGCCGGCGCGGACGAGGCTTTTGCCGTGCTTCGCGCGGTGAGCTTTCTCGGCAACCACCTCGAGCGGGCGCAGGCCCATCCGGATCAGATCGGCCCCAATGTGGCGGCCAACGTGGCGGAAGGCCTGCGCTACACGGCCGCCGACGTGGCAAGGGCCTTGACGTTGCAAACGGGACTGCAGCGCCGCTGGCATGCCTTTTTCGCCGACTATGATCTGCTGCTTGCGCCGGCGGTCAGCATTTCGCCGCGGCCGTGGTCCGAACTCTATCCGGCAAACATCGATGGGCGGGTGCTGGAGAGCTATTATCACTGGCTGGCGCTGGCTTATGCCGGCACCCTTGCGGGCCATCCCTGCCTGTCTTTGCCGGTTGGCCTGGATGGTGGTGGGCTGCCGTTTGGGCTGCAGCTTATTGGGCAGCGCGGCAGAGACGCCGAGTTGCTGACCATTGCCGCGGCGCTTGAGGCGGCTTTGGCGCCAGACAGCCGGACGGCTCGTCCGGTGCCCAACCTGGAGCGCCTGCGCACCGCGGCTCCCATCGCCGGCATGCCAGGGTTTCTCGGGTTCGCCTAGCACCGAGCCGTTCTCGCTTCGCGGCCGTGTCGCCTTTCCCGAGGAAGCAAGCTTTTGCCGTGTAGCGCCCGGTGACGCGGGGGAGTGAAGGGCATCACAAAGGCGCTAGCGAGGGGCTGCTACGGATCGAGCGCGTATTGAAACCACGACGGTCAAACGGGTCGTGTTTGTTCCATAACCAGAAGACAAACACACATCTGTAATGCGCGGCAGGACGAACCGGCATGACTGTCGTTTGTTATAGTCAGCTCATTGGTGGGCTGACTTCTATCTTGTGCGCTGCGAGAAGACGCGTTACTTGCAGCAAGGCCAGTCGAACATAGCGGCGCATATCTATGTGTGGCCTGTTCTCTGAGAGGAGTGCCGGTGATTATGGTGGACATCCTTAACAAGATGACGGTGATCTTCCATGATGTATTTGACAACGATGATATTGCGATCACCCCGGGCTTGACCGCGGAAGACGTGCCCGAGTGGGATAGCCTAACGCATGTTAGACTTATCCTTGCTGTGCAAAAAGCATTTAATGTTAAGTTTTCCGCCGCGCAGATTTCCAACCTGAAGAATGTTGGCGACCTTATGGATCTTATCCGTGCCAAGGTGCCTGCCTGATGAGCGCCGATCTTTATGTCGGGCTGGGCTGGCTGCCGCGCGCGCCGGAGGACTTTGCCGCCTCCTGCAAAGCGTTGGCCAGCGAACCAGCGCCGGGTCAGCGCATCCGCGCCTTGGCCAACCACGCGCTCAATGAGTCGCAGCTTTCCCGTTTGGGCCGGGTCATCACCAAGGTTCGGGCGGAGGGCCGGTCCCTGGCGCCGCTTGAGCCTTACCGGCTTGGCCTGATCGGCAACGGCACACTTGATATGCTGGTGCCCATCCTGGTCGGCACCGCCGCCCGTCACGGCATCGCGCTGGAGTGCATTCAGGCCGATTACGGCATGACCACCCAGGAAGCGATGGACCCGGACAGCAAAATCAACGCGGCGCGGCCGCAAGCCGTGCTGATGGTGATCGACCATCGCGGACTGCCGATCCGCTTTGAGCCCGGCAATGCGGCCGGGGAACAGGCTGAAATCCTCGGCGCGCTGGCCCATCTCAACGCACTGCGTGAGAATTTCCGCAGCCACTCAGGCGCGATCTGCATTGTGCCAACGATGGCGCCGCCGCCCGAAAGCCTGTTCGGCAGTTTCGACCGCCTGGTGCCCGGCACCGTCCGCCGGGTGATGGAAGGCCTCAACCGCGCCATTTCCGACAGCATGGCCGGCACGCCTGACCTCTTGCTCGACGTGGCGTCGCTGGCTGAAACGGTCGGCCTCTCCACCTGGCACTCGCCGGCGCAATGGAACCTGGCCAAGCTGCCTTTCGCAGATATCTGCCTGCCGGTCTATGCCGACCATGTCGGCCGCCTGCTCGCAGCCCTGCGTGGCCGCAGCCGCAAGTGCCTCATCCTCGACCTGGACAACACCGTTTGGGGCGGCGTGATCGGCGATGACGGGCTCGAGGGCATCAAGATCGCCCAGGGCGATGCCACAGGCGAGGCCCATTTGGCCGTGCAGCAGATGGCTTTGGCGCTGCGCCAGCGCGGCATTGTGCTCGCAGTGTCGTCCAAGAACACCGACGAAGTGGCGCGCACGCCGTTCCGCCAGCATCCGGAAATGCTGCTGAAGGAAAACCACATCGCCGTGTTCCAGGCCAACTGGAACGACAAGGCCACCAACATCAAGGCCATCGCCGAGGAGCTTTCACTCGGGCTGGACGCGATGGTGTTCCTGGACGACAACCCGATGGAACGCGACTTGGTGCGCCGCATGCTGCCGCAGGTTGGCGTGCCGGAAGTGGCGGAAGACCCGTCCACCTTTGCCCGCACCTTGGCCGCTGCCGGATATTTCGAGAGCGTCGCGTTCTCCAAGGAGGACCGCGAGCGCGCCGAGATGTACCAGAACAATGCCGAGCGCGTGGCGTTGCAAAAGCAGGCTGGCGACATCGATAGCTATCTCGCCTCGCTCGAGATGGAGATCGACTTTGCGCCTTTCGATCGCACCGGGCGGGCACGGATCAGTCAGCTTATCAACAAGTCCAACCAGTTCAATCTCACGACCCGGCGTTACAGCGAAGCTGAAGTGGCTGCCGCGGAAACGGATCCAGCGGCCTTCACCTTGCAGGTCCGCCTCGTCGACAAGTTTGGCGACAACGGCATGATCAGCGTCATCATCTGCCGTGCTGACGGGCCCGACACCTGGGAGGTCGATACTTGGCTGATGAGTTGCCGGGTGTTGGGCCGCAAGGTTGAGGCGATGGTGTTGCGCGAGATCCTGGAGCAGGCGCGGCAGGCAGGCGTGCAGCGCTTGGTGGGCATCTACCGGCCTTCGGAGAAGAACGCCCTGGTCCGCGAGCACTATCACAAGCTCGGCTTTCGCCTGATCTCCGAAGCAGATGGGCAAACCCGGTGGGAGATGGACACCTCGGTGCACATCCCGGTAGCACCAATGCTGATACGCCGTTCTGGCGTGGTGCAAGAGTTGGTCGCCGCCTGAGAACGTAGCATGCCGGAGCTACAGCGATGATCGTCCCGTCGTTTCAATTCCTTGGCTTTGCCGCGCTCGGCGCGCTGCTGTTCAACATTGGCCGCGCCTCCTGGTGGCGGCAGCTTGTGCTGCTGGTTTGGAACCTCCTGTTCATCGCCAGTTTCACCCACAATCCGGTGGCGGTGCTGCCGTTCGCCGGGTTCCTCCTGTTCGGCTATGTCGCCTCGCAATACTTGGTGCGGCCCGGCGCCAGCAGGGCGACCTTCGTCGCCGTGCTGCTGATCACCATCGGCTTATTCTTCTGGCTCAAGCGCTACACGTTTGTGCCGAGCGCGCTGCTGCTGCCCAACATATTCCTCCTGTTAGGCTTGTCCTACGTTTTCTTTCGCGTGCTGCACGTCATCATCGACAGCTACCAGGGCAACCTGGAAGAGCGCATCACGCCGATATCCTATGTCAACTACACGCTGAACTTCACCGCGCTGGTGTCCGGCCCGATCCAGCGCTACGAGGACTACCACGCCACCGAGCTGCAGCGCCTGCCGCTCGATCTCTCCGTCATCGGCGCTGCCGTCGAACGGATCATCGTTGGCTATTTCAAGGTCGCCCTGGTCTCGGCGCTGCTGAGTTTCTGGCAGCACCAGGTGCTGGAAAGCATGGCGGGCGAGCATGACTTCCTGAGCCGTGTGGCCAACGGCATGCAGGTCGTGGGCATCTACCCGGTCTACCTCTACTTCAACTTCTCGGGCTATGTGGACGTGGTGATCGGCGTCGCCCGCTTCTTTGGCATCGTGCTGCCGGAGAACTTCGACCATCCGTTTGTGGCGGAAAACTTCATCAACTTCTGGAGCCGCTGGCACATGACGCTGTCCGGCTGGCTCAAGACCTATGTTTATAACCCGTCGATCATGTTCCTGATGGAACGGGTGACGCAGCCTTCGCTGGCGCCGTATCTGGCGGCGGCCGCGTTCTTCGTCACCTTCTTCCTCGTCGGCTTGTGGCACGGCCAAACGTCCGAGTTCCTGTTCTTCGGCTTCCTGCAGGGCGGCGGCGTGGCGGCCAACAAGTTCTATCAGGTCTTCATGACCCAGCGGCTCGGCCGGAAGCGCTATCGCGAACTCGGCGCCAACGGGCTCTACATGGCGTGCATGCGCGGCCTCACCTTCACGTGGTTCGGCTTCACCCTGCTCTGGTTCTGGTCCACCTGGCACGATATCGGCGCGGCCGTCGGTGCGGTTGGCGCCGGCGGCATGGTCGCGGCATTGCTCGCGCTGTTCGTGCTTGCCACGGTCGTGCTGTCGGCCATGACCAACGCGCGGAGGGCGCTCAATCGGGTCACCTGGAGCGTGGACCCAGGTGTGCGTGAGCCTGTCGGCCATTCGCGATACATACGCTGCGTGACGGCCACGGCGATGGTGACGCTGATTGCCGCCAACGTGGTGCTGCTGAACGCGCCCGCCCCCGACATTGTCTACAAGGCATTCTGACCTTGGTTGCGCAACGTCGAACCATCCGACCGAGTCGCTGCCGATGACGCGCTGGCGCCTCCCCCGGGACTTGCTTCTGCTGCCGGCTATTTGCCTTGCGACCCTTGCGGTCATGGTCGGCGTCCCTGAGTTGCTCGCCGAGCACGCGTTCCACGAAGCTAAGATCGACCGTTGCTTGCGGCCCGACCCGGTGCTCGGCCATCGTGCGGCGCCGAATTGCCAGACGCTGTACAAGCCGGCGGAAGGGCCCTGGACGGAAAACGACTACAATGAATGCGGCTATCGCTCACGCGAGTCGTGCTTGACCAAAGCGCCGGACACGTTTCGTGTGGCTTTGATCGGCTCGTCGACCAGCATGGGCTATCTGGTGCCCTATGATGAAACCTTTGCGGTGCGCAGCGGCAAGACGCTGAGCAGCACCTGCGGGCACCCGGTCGAGTTCCAAAGCATGGGCGGGCTCGGCTATCAATGGAGCCGGGCGGAAGCGCGCATGGACGAGGCTTTGACGCGTCAGCCCGACTTGGTGGTGGCAACGATCACGCCGTTTGACTTGAGCCAACCGCTTGATCTGGACGCCTTGGACAAGCCGCCACCGCCCCGCGGCGTTGTCGGGGCGGCGATGCAGCGCCTGCGCTCGGTGGTGCAAGGCAGCGCACTATGGACTGCGGTGTTGCATTATCGTGCCGAGCTGCCGGCGACCTACCTGACATTCTACCTGCGCGATGCGCAGCGCAGCGGCTCTGTGCAATGGCCGCTGTCGGCGTTCTGGCAACAGCAAATCGGCTCCACCGCGACGCTGGTATCGCACCTCGCAGCCAAGGCGCGCGCCGACAATGTCCCGTTGTTGCTGGTGTTTGTGCCGTTGCGTTCGCAGCCGTACCTCATGCGCTACCATGGCCAATTTCCAGCAACCGACCCGCTGGCGCTCGACAAGGCTGTGGGCAGCATTGCGGCGCAAGACGGCGTGCCCTACCTCGACACCACGCCGTTTTTTGCGGCGTCGCCCGATCTCGGCGCGTTGTTCTACAACGTGGAGGACCACATCACCGGCGCAGGGAGCGCGCTTCTAGCGCATGTGCTGTCTCAGTACATTGTGGCAGCCAGGTATCCCGGTTTGCAGAGTTGCTCGCCAATGGCAGCGGCCAGCGCCACGAACTGATGCTTGCAGCATATCCAAATCGGTTTTTGCGCCGCAAAGATTTAGTCCTGCTGGGCGGTCGTATCATATTGACAATGGCCTGCAAGTCACAGGCCATGCGCCGTGGGTCTTACATTCGGCGTTCCGTGATGTTGAGGTCTCCTTTGGGGCAAGCGAGCTTGGAGAGGCATGAGGCATGAGCGACAAGCACCGTTTTCCCCGCCGAGACTTCGTGTTGCTGCCGCTGCTCTGCCTGGCCACGCTCGTGCTGCTCATCGGGATCCCAGAGCTCATTGCCGAGCGCACGTTTTACGCACACCAGGTCGACTCGTGCTTGCGGCCGGATCCGGTGCTGGGGGATCGCGCACTGCCCGGCTGCCGCTCCCGCTACAAAGCCGGCGAAGGACCATGGGCGGAAAACGACTACAATGAATGCGGCTACCGATCCAACGAGTCCTGCCTCAGCAAGCCAGCCGATACGTTTCGCGTTGCCCTGATCGGCTCGTCCACCAGCATGGGCTACCTGGTGCCGTATGAGCAGACATTTGCCGCCAGGTCGGAGAAGATTCTGACCGACACCTGCGGGCGCAACGTTGAATTCCAAAGCATGGGCGGGCTTGGCTACGAATGGCGCCGGCTGGAACTCCGGTTTGACGAAGCGCTCAAGTTGCAGCCAGATTTGGTGGTTGCCACCCTGTCACCCTTCGACTTGCGCGTGCCGCTCGACCTGCACAAAGTTGTCGGGCCGCCACCGCAGGGTCTCATCGGCCAAATCAAGGCTATGGTTCAGGAGAGCGCGCTGTGGCGGGCGGTGCTGCATTACCGGGCCAATTTGCCCGTCACTTATCTTAAGTTCTTCCTGCGGGACGCGACTCGGAGCGACTATCTGCGGCTGCCGTTCAACGAGTTCTGGCAGCAGCAGCTCGGCTACACCAAGACGTTGATCGACGACCTGGCCGCAAAGTCCCGTGCCAGCAAGGTCCCGTTGCTGCTGGTGTTCGTGCCAATGCGCTCACAGGCCGTGTTGCTGAAACATCACGCTAGCTTCCCGGACACGGCGCCGCTTGCGCTGAACAACGCCGTCCGCAACCTCGCCCACGATGCTGGCGTCGCTTTCATGGATTTCACGCCCACCTTGGCTGCGGCCAAGGACATGAACCCGCTCTATTATGCCCTCGACGATCACGTCACTGGCGAGGGGAGTGCCCTCCTGGCAAAGCAATTGTCGGATGTCATAGTCGAAGCACACTATCCAGGACTGTCGAATTGCGACCCGCTTAGAGCCGCTAGCGTGACGAACTGAGACCAGTTTGTGTCGGCAGAGTGATAAACTAGCTGTGCGGCGGCAACGACATAACTGAGGCCGGAGCGACCCGCGCTCCGGGTAGGAATGCAGTAAGTGACGCGAGTAGAAGGCCAAGCCGCGGCAGCGCAAGCGATCCTTGCCGATGTTGCAGCTCACCGCCGAGCATGGCGGCGCAGGACAAAGCCAGCACCGCGCCACCCACCCGTCGGGTCCGCTTGGTGCTAATTAAGGCGCCGCCGATTACCTCGCCTGCGCCCACTGCTCGCATGGCACTCACCGGCCAGCCGAGGTCGCGCGGCAGCCGGCGGTAAGACCCGACGGCAAACAGCTTCTCCCCGCCTGCGACCGCAAAGGCGAGGCCGAGCGCTGCAAACCAGTAGCCGCGCGTGTTGGAGCCCATGTGCGCCTCCTGCATTGCCGTGCACGCGGCCCATACGCGGCGCAATGCTGCAAGTTCGTTCCGCCTCAATCCATCACCGCGACGGCGCCGGGACGAACCGCTGCGCGGGGCAGCAACAGTGCCAGCAGCCCCGTCACCAGCATGAGCCCGGTGTTGCAGGCCAGCGCCGCCGAAAGCGCCCGCTCATAGTCGCCGGGCGTCGTGCCATGGCCCAGCACGGCGAAGAACAGGCCCATGATGGTCGCAACCCCGAGCGAGAACGCGGTCTGCTGCAGCATGGTGAACATGCCCGAGGCGGAGCCAGCCTCCTGCGCCGGGATCCGGCTGCTTCCCACCACCGAGGAGACCAGCGTCGGCAGGGCCAATCCCTGTCCCGTGCCATACCAGATCAACACCGGCCAGAGCAGCAACAGGTTCGGCGCCGTTCCATGCGCGGCGTGGACCAGCCCGATGATGCCGAGTAGCCCGGTGCCCATCATTGCGGTGCCGGCGCTGATCGCGAGCGGGCCGATCCGGCGGGCAAGCCGGGCGGACACCAGGCTGCCGCTAAAGAACCCGATGCCGAAGCCGACGAACACCAACCCGGTCGGGAACGGGCCATAGCCGAGCCCTTGTTGCAGGAAGACAGTCAAGCCCAAGAAGAAGGCAGCAAGTCCGCCAAAAAACGTCCCGGCCATGATCAGGCCGAGGCTGAACGCCGGGTCGCGGAACAGCCGCAGGTTCACCAGCGGGGAGCGGCCGCGCAACTGCAAGGCGAATTCATAGAACACGAACACGGCCAGCGCCGGGATCGACGCCACCAGGCTCCAGACCATCCAGCTCGGCCAGCCAGCGCTATGCCCCTCGACCAGCGGGTAAGACAGCAGGCCGAGAAACACGCTGAGCAGGGCAATGCCGCCCCAATCGAGCGTGGGGCGCCCTTCGGCGCGGGCGTCGCGCAGGGTTCGTGCAGCGAAAAACAGCGCCACCGCGCCCACCGGCACGTTCACCAGGAAGATCGGCCGCCAGCCCAGGCCAAACAGGTCCGCCTGCACCAGGCCGCCGCCGATCAACTGCGCCAGGATGGAGGCCAGCCCGATGGTGGTGCCGAAGTAGCCGATGGCGCGGGCGCGCTCGTGCTCGGGAAACGTCACCCGGATGATCGCCAGCACCTGCGGGTTGAGCAACGCCGCGGTCAGCCCCTGCAGGACGCGGGAGGCAATCAGCATCCCGGGCGTGATCGCGGCACCGCACAGGGCGGAGGCCACGGTGAACCCGGCCATGCCGACGATAAACAGGCGTTTGCGCCCGAACAGGTCTCCAAGCCGTCCCCCGGTGACCAGCAGCACGGCAAAGGCCAGCCCGTATCCTGCGACCACCAGCTCGAGGTCGGCCGGGCGGGCGTGCAGGTTGGACTGCATCGCGGGGAGCGCCACGTTCACCACGAAGAAGTCGAACGACGGCAGGAACGCGCCGGTCAGCAGCACGATCAGCGCCAGCCAACGCTTCGGATCAGGCGGTTCCAGCACAGGAAACGCTCCGGCGGCGACGGCCGGGCGGAGTTCGTTCACGCTGGCAGGCCGGGCAGCACCTTGCCGGGGTTCATCAGGCCCGCCGGGTCCATCGCGGCCTTGATCCGGCGCATCGCCGCGAGTTCGGCCCCGCCACGCCACTCCGGCATCATGTAGGGCTTCAACTGGCCCACCCCATGCTCGGCGGAAAACGACCCGTCCAGCTCCCGCACCACGGCGCCCACCGCGTCCATGATGGCGTGGTCCTGCGCCAGGAAGGCGGCGCCGTCGGCCCCCTCCGGCTGGGCGAAGTTGAAGTGGATGTTGCCATCGCCGATATGGCCGAACGCCACGCAGCGTGCGCCGGGGATCAGCGCCGCCACCGCCGCCTCGCCCCGTCGCAGCAGTTCGGGCACGTGGGAGACGGGCACCGAGACGTCGTTCTTCACCGAGGCGCCTTCGCGTTTCTGCGCCTCCGCATGCTCCTCGCGCAGCTTCCACAGGGCCAGCCGCTGCGCTTCGCTTTCGGCAAAGGCCGCGTCCGTCACGGTGCCGTCCTCAAGCGCCCGCTCCAGCACGGTTTCCAGCCCGGCGCGCAGCCCGGCATTGTCCCGCGAAGTGGCGAGTTCCAGCAGCGCATAATGCGGAGCCGGTCCGACCGGCATGCTGGCGCCCGGAATGTGCTTGAGCACCAAGCCCATCCCCGCGGCACTCATGTATTCGAACGCCTGCAGCGCGGCCGCATCCTGCGCCTGCACCCGGCTGAACAGGCTGAGCACTGCCTCAAGCGACGGCAACGCGCACAGCGCCACCTCCCGCTCGCGCAGCCGGGGCGCAAGCTTCAGCACGGCCGCAGTGATGATGCCAAGCGTGCCTTCCGACCCGATCAGCAGGTGGCGCAGGCTGTAGCCGGTGTTGTCCTTGCGCAGGCGCCGCATGCCGTTCCACACCGACCCGTCCGGCAGCACGGCTTCCAGCCCCAGCACCAGGTCGCGCGCATTGCCGTAGCGCACCGTGTTGTTGCCCCCGGCATTGGTTGCCAGCACGCCGCCGACCTGCGCCGTGCCCTCGGAGGAGATCGAGAGCGGCAACAGGCATCCGGCTGCGGCGGCGGCGTCCTGTGCCGCCTTGAGGGTGGCGCCTGCCTCGATCGAGAGGGTGAGGTCCACCGGGTCGACCGCGCGCACCTGGTTCATGCGCGCCAGACTGATCACCACCTGCCCCGGGCCATTCGGCACCGCGCCGCCCACCATGCTGGTGTTGCCCCCTTGCGGCACCATCGCCACCCGATGCGCCACGCATCGCCGCACCGCCTCTGCAAGTTCGGCCGTGGTGGCGGGCCGCAGCACGGCAAGCGGCGGCTGGCAGTAAAGCCCGCGCCAATCCTGCCCGGCGGGGGCGATATCGGCCGCCTCAGTCAGGATGCCACGGTTGCCGAGCAGGTCTCGTAACTCTTGCAGCAGGCTCATCGGCAACCTCGGCGGAACACATACATGCCAAAAGGTGGGGTTTGCGGGAGAGCGGAGCAATGGGCCGCCGGCGGGGCTGGCATGTTCTTGCTTTGCAGCTTTGCGGCTAGGCTGGCCATATGGTTGAGCGAAGGAGGCATCGATGCCGGCCCAATGGCTACGCGTTGCAGCACTTGCAGCACTGTCCTCGCTGGCTGTCACCGCCCAAGCCGCCAGCGGCCCGGCGCCGCCGCAGCCGGACTGGCCTCCCCCGCAGCAGGCGGATTGGATTGCGCACGACTTCACGTTTCACACCGGCCAAACCCTGCCGGAGTTGCGCCTGCATTACACCACCGTGGGCGACCCGGCGGGCGAGCCGGTGCTGATCCTGCATGGCACCGCCGGGTCGGGCGCGGGGATGCTTACGCCGGGTTTCGCCGGCGTGCTGTTCGGCCCCGGCCAGCCGCTGGACGCGGCCCATTACTTCATCATCCTGCCGGACGCGCTCGGCGCCGGGCAATCGGCCAAGCCCTCGGATGGCCTGCGCGCCGCATTCCCGCATTACGACTATGCCGACATGGTGCTGGCGCAGTACCGGCTGGTGACGGAGGGGCTTGGCTTGCATCATCTACGCGTGGTGCTGGGCAACTCGATGGGCGGCATGAACGCCTGGGTTTGGGGCGTCACCTACCCCGGCTTCATGGACGCGCTGGTGCCGATGGCGTCGCAGCCCTCGGCGATGGCGGGCCGCAACTGGATGATGCGGCGCGCGCTGCTGGAGGCGATCCGGCAGGACCCGACCTATCAGAATGGCAACTACACCGCCCAGCCGCCGTCGTTGCGGCTGGCCAATGTGGTGTTCGGCATCGGCACCAACGGCGGCACGCTCGGCTGGCAGGCCCAGGCGCCCACGGCGGCGCAGGCCAACGCGCTGGTGGAGGCCATGCTGGCAGTATCGCCGCCGAGCGACGCCAACGACTACCTCTGGCAGTGGGACGCTTCGCGCGACTACGATCCGGCTCCGGAGCTTGCGCGCATTGAGGCGCCCGTGCTGGCGATCAACTCCGAGGACGACGAGCGCAACCCGCCGCAGACCGGCATCATGGCGCGCGCGATAAGCCGGTTGCGCAATGGCCGGCTGTATTTGGTGCCCGCGAGTGCCGAGACGCGGGGGCATG
>CAXTRX010000020.1:28807-29238 GCA_964246785.1 uncultured Acetobacteraceae bacterium
GGGCCGACCAGCTTGCTGCGTTTCTGACGGCGATACCGAAGCGGGCGGGTTAGCGGCAACGTGATCTTGGGCATGACGCTTGTGCGTCGCGCCCATTGTCATTGCGAGCCGCCGCTTGGCGCGGCAATTTGGGGCCGCTGCACGGCGCGTGCCGCCTCTTGATCGTCATGTCGCGAGCGCTCCTCGCAATGACAAACATCATTCATCAGGCTAGCTTAAATTATAGCGCCCTCCCCGCGCCGCCGCCCGTTGCAGCCGGTCCTGGATCGCTTCCCCAAGCCCCCCGTCCGGGATGGGCATTGCGGCAATCCCGCGCAATCCGAGGCGCCGGCCTTCCGCGTCCAGCCAGCGCAGGCCGGCAAACAGGCGTGACGCCGCCTCCAGCAGATTACCCGCGCGGCTAAGCTCGAACGTGGCACCCGCGCCAGACA
>CAXTRX010000020.1:29248-29558 GCA_964246785.1 uncultured Acetobacteraceae bacterium
TAATGCGACACCAGCAGCCCAGGCGAACGCAGCGAGCGTGAAGCCTCCGCGGCAGCCGGAGTGATGCCGCGCGCCACCGGGCCCAGCAGCGCCTCAATCGTCTCGAGCGGCACGCCGCCGGGGCGCAGCACGAACGGGCGCGGCCCGGTGAGATCCAAAACGGTGGACTCGACGCCAACCTCGCACGGCCCGCCATCCACCACGGCGGCAATGCGGCCCGCGAGCCCGTCCATGACATGCTCCGCCGTGGTGGGCGAGACGGAGCCCGCGCGCTTGGCCGCGGGCGCGGCGATCGGCCGGCCCACCGCCG
>CAXTRX010000021.1:0-28938 GCA_964246785.1 uncultured Acetobacteraceae bacterium
AGCACGGTGCCGGCGATCCCACGCCGCCGGCCCCTGGCCACGGTGCTCGCCAGCGAGACGTCATCGGCCACCACGACAAGCTCGACCGCCAAGTTCTCGGCTCGGGCGATCTCCGCCGCGAGGCCGAAGTTCAAGCGGTCGCCGGTGTAGTTCTTGACGATCATGACCGCGCCAGCAGGGCCGCCGACGGCGCGCACCCCCGCCAGCACGTCGTCCACGCTTGGCGAAGTGAACACGTTGCCGGCGATGGCCGCCGACAGCATGCCATGCCCCACGAAGCCGGCATGCGCGGGCTCATGACCGCTGCCGCCACCGGACAGAACCACGACCTGGTCGTGCCCACGCGACAAGGCCAGCGCGCGCTGGACGACCACGCTCTCGCCTTCCAGCACGGCCTGGCCCGGGGCGAGCGCCACCGCGCCTTCCAGCATCTCGCGAACCACAGCGCCGGGGTCGTTGATCAGCTTTTTCATGGCGCGGCTCCGGGTTGCAGCCTAATCGACCGGCGCGATCAGCGACACCGGCGACGGCACGGCAGGCGTGTTGCGGCGACCGTCATGGAAGTGGACCACGTGCTCGGGCGGGCACTCGAACCAGACCTCACTCCCCTTGGCGAAGTGACCATCCGGGCCAACCTTGGCCTTGATCTCGGTTCCGGCCATGGCCTCTGTCATGACCAGCGTGACCAGGTGCTGGCCGCCGATTGTGATGAAGCTGCCAGTCACCCGGGCAGCGGCCCGGCCCGGCCCGGGTCTGTCAAACAGGCGAACATAGTCCGGACGAATGCCGACCCGGCCTTGCGGGGTGTCGTAGAAGTTCATACCGGGACTGCCGAGAAACCAGCCGCCGAACTCGGTCTCTGGATTGTCGTAAAGCGCCCGAGGTGCCGCGCACTGGCTGACCACGCCGGCCTGCATCAGGGCAATCTCGTCTGCCAGCGTCATCGCCTCGGTCTGATCATGCGTGACGTAGACGATGGTCGAGCGTAGGTTGCGCCTAAATGCCTTGAAGGCACGGATCAGCGCCAGTTTGGCATGAACCTCGACGTTGGTGGTTGGCTCGTCGAACAGGATCACGTCGCAATGCCGTGCGATCGCCCGGCCGACCGCGACCTTCTGGCGCGAGCCCATGTCAAGCTCGCCGATATGGGCGTCGCGCTGGTCCGCGAGGTCGAGCACGCTCAGCACTTCGTCTACCCGCCGCCGCCGCTCGGCCGCGTCCAGGCGGCGGTCCCGCGTCAAGGGCAGGGCGATGTTCTCGGCCACGCTCAGCGTCCGGTACATCACCGGATACTGGAATACCATGGCAACCTGGCGCTCGCGGGCGGAGAGCCGGGTGACGTCGCGCTCGCCGAACCAGATCTGGCCTGAACTGGACTGCTCGAGGCCGGCCACCATCCGCATCAGCGTCGTCTTGCCGCATCCCGATGGCCCGAGCAGGCAAGTCACGCTGCCCTCGGGGAAAACCAGGCTCACGTTGTTGACGGCGGTCAGGCCGCCGAAGCTGCGAGTGAGGCGGTCGAGCCGGATGTCAGGCATCCCGCATCTCCGCGCACATGGCACGTGCCCCGGTCGCCGTTTCGAACACCATCGGCGCGCCCGGCTGCACGGCGAGGCCCACACGCTGGCCCGGCACCAAGGCCGGCGCGGCAGCGGCGGGCAAAATCGTGACCAGGCTATGTGGCCCGGCCCGGACATAGATCACCAGTTCGGCGCCGAGATCCTCGAGCAAACTAATTTCGCCGTCTCCCCCCGATGTCAGCCGCAGGTGCTCCGGACGTACCGCGACGTCGACCGTCCGCGGCGGCCCAGCGCACGCAAATGCGAACGCGGGCGTTGTGCACACCCCGTTTGCGATGGTGCCGGGCAGCACGTTGCAGCGCGGAAAGCCGATGAGTTCTGCCGCGCGAAGATGCATTGGTTGCGCATACACGGTCTCGACCGGGCCCGCCTGCAGCAGCCGCCCGGCCTCCATCACCACCAGCTCCTGCGCCATCGTCAACGCCTCGAGGCTGTCGGAAGTGACGTAGAGGAACGTGGCGCCGAGTTGCGCCTGCATCGACTTGAGGTCGCTCATCAAGCCTTCACGCAGCTTGAAGTCCAGCCCGACCAAGGGATCATCCAGGATGAAGATGTCCGCGTTCTTGAGGATGCCGCGGGCGATGGCTGCCCGCTGCTTCTCGCCGCCGGAGAGTTGGCTCGGGCGCTTATGCAACAACGGGCCGATCTTCAGCATGTCGGCCACGGCCGCCACGCGCGAGGCGATTTCGCCACGTGGCACGCGCTGCAGCGCCATCGGATAGGCGACGTTGTCAAACACGCTCATGTGCGGAAACAGGGCAAAGGATTGCGGCACGTAGCCGATCTTGCGCGCGGCGGCCGGTATGCGGGTGATGTCCTGGCCGTCCACCAGCACGCGGCCTGCGCTCGGCGGTTCAAGCCCGACCAGGATGCGCATGAGCACCGACTTACCAGCCCCCGGAGGCCCGCAGAATACCGTCAAGCCTGACGGCTCGATGGTCAAGCCGATGCCGGCCAAAACGGTCTTGGCGCCGTAGCTTTTGCTGATCGCCTCGAAGCGCACTTGGCCCATGTTACTGCCCCAAGCTCGCGAGAAACGGCACCAGCAGGATGCCGATGCCAAACAACGCGGCCGCGATCAGCAAGATCAGCAGGATCGCACGGGCGGCACGCCACCCCGTTGCTGCCTTGGGCGTGTTGCTCACGGCGATATTGAGCAGCGTTGCGGCCATGACCGTCAGCAGCCCGAACTGATAGCCAAGAAAGCTCACGCGCTGGATGATCAACACAAACCCAGCCACCATGAGCAGGATGAGTGCGGATTCGGCGCGGGCCAGGAAGCGGTTTTCCAAGCCTACACCTCGCCGCGCACCGTCCCGAAGGTCATCCCGACCAGCAGGAAGCGTTGGAAGAAGTAGACGATGAGGATTGGCGGCAGGATGTAGAGTGTGGTGACCGAGGACAGGAACTCCCAATCGATCCCGCCGCCGTTGGATAACCCGGTGGCCAGCATGACCGGCACGTTGGAGGTGTTGATGCCGCCGATGATGTAGTTGAACAGGAACTCATTCCACACAAAGATGAAGTTGAAGATCAGTGCCGCAATGACGCCGGGAAACGCCTGCGGCAGGGTCAGCCGGGTGATGACGCCGAACCAAGATGCCCCGTTCACCCTTCCCGTTTCATCAAACCGCGGCGACACGCCATCGATGAAGCCCTTCAGGATCCAGACCGAGAACGGGATCGAGAACATGGCGTAGAACAGCACCAAGCCGATGAACGTGTCTTTCCAGCCAAAGGCGACGTACATCAGATAGACAGGCAGGATTGCCGCCGAGCCAGGCAACATGCGGATCGACAGCAGCAGAAACATCAGGAAGTTGGTCGCCGCCGGCTTGAAGCGGGAGAACGCGAAGGCGGCGAGGAACGACACCGCAACGGCGATCACCACGGCAATCACCGATAGCGCAAGGCTGTCGAACAGATCGTGCTGAAAGTCCGGCCGGGTAAAGAGCTTGGCGTAGTTTGCCAGCGTCGGCCGGAAGAGCAGTTGTGGCGGGACCGCCAAGATCTGGCTCGCCGTCTTGAACGATGACAGCGCGATCCAGAACACGGGCGCGAAGAACACAAGCGCAATGGCCCAGAGCAGCGCGTGGTAAAGCGCCTCCTTCACGCGCGGGCTCACGCCGCCGCCTCTGTCCGGCGCTCGCGGAGATAGAGCACGTAGAGGAAGGTGGCGGTAAACGCGATCGAGATCAGCAGCAGGACAACTGCAAGCGCCGACGAGCTTCCCATGTTGAACGACTCGAAGGCGCGGCGGAATAACGTGATGGCGATCAGCTCCGTGGCCGTGCCGGGCCCGCCGAATGTCATGTCGAAGATAAGGTCCATCGTCTTGAACGCATCGATGGTGCGGAGCAGCAAGCCGAGCATCAGGATGAACTTGCCATGGTATAGGATCACCAGGCGGAAGCGTTGCCAGGCGCTGAGCTGATCGATTTCGGCAGCCTCGAGTTCGGCTTTCGGCACCGACGCCAAAGCCGCCAGCGTCATCAAGACCATGAATGGCGTCCACATCCAGATATCGACGCCGAGGACTGCACCGAACGCCACGTGGGCGTCGCTGAGGAACTGCACGCTAGAGAACCCGAGCGAACGAATGAACCAGTTCAGCACGCCAAAGGTCGGATCATAGATCAGCCGCCAGAAGGTGCCGGCGGCAACGGGGGTGACGACCATGGGCGCGAACAGCATGGTCAGAGCCACCCGCCGCCCCGGAAGCCGGTTGCTGCCCCAGAACAGCAGGCCCAGGAAGAAGCCGAGGACGGTTTCGATGCCTACGGCCAGAAGCACAAAGACGAAGGTGCGGCTGAGTGCGAACCACACTTCAACGTCGTTGAATATGGCGCGGTAGTTGTACGCCCCAGCGAAGATTGGCGGCCGCCCGCTGGTGAGCGAAAAGCGGTAGAAGCTCAAGCCGAGCAGCCACAGCGTGGGCAGCGTGTTCCACACGATGAACAACACCAGCACCGGGGCAATCAGCAACGTCGGCAACACGGCCGGGCTGCCAAGCAAGGCGGACAGCCGGTTCAGGCTGCCCGCGATGCTGGCCGCAAGACCCTGGCGCTGCGCCGTGATCCTTTCGCCGGCATGCACGTCCATCAGCGGCTCCGCCGGCTAGAGAATGAGCCCGCCGCAGGCCGCACTGGGTTCCTTCCCTGCCGTGCCCTCCTCGAACAGCCCCTGCTGCTGCTTGCACGCGGCCCATTGCAGGGCGTGCAGCGGATCGCTGATCTGGTCGGTGTAGTAGCCGGTGAACGCCTGCTGCTGGTCCGAGAGCATCTGTGAATAACGCGCGTCGTGCCAGAAGTCGGAGCTGCGCTGCAACATGTACTTATAGGTGCGGTTCCACGGATTGATGTCATCGAACCCAGCTTTCTCGCACGTCGCCTTGTCGCACGGCATGCCGCCGCGGCGAAGATAGTCGTTCGAGGTCTCTGGCAGGTACCACCATTTCAGGAAGTCGATCGCGACCTGCATATGGTCGGGATCGTTGAACGCGTTGATCACCCATGGTTGGCCGCCAATGATGTAGTTGCGGGCGTAGCTGCCATCCGCGCGCTTCAAGGACGGTGGCGGCACCACCATGACCTTGTCCTTCAGGCTGGCGGGTATCATCGACGCGCCGGTCGCAACCCACTGCCAGGCGGCGAACACCTTGCCCTGGGTGAAGGCGTCGATCACCTCGGCGATGAAGTAGTTGGTGGCGCCCGGGGGCTGATACTTCAGCCACGCCTTGTAAAGCTCCATGGCATGCGCGTTGGATGGCGTGTCGAGTATGCCCTGAACCTGGCCGGTCTTGGGGTCCCACACATCGCCGCCGAGCGAGCGCATGAAGGAAATCGTGGGGCAGCTCGCTGCGTCGTACTCGCGCGAATATTGCGCCGCCAACCCGTGATAGCCCTTTTCCGGCCGATTGAAGAAGCTGATCAGGTCGGTCCACTGAACGTAGTCCATCTTCTCGAAATCGTCCCACGTGGCAGGCAAGGCGCGACCGAACTTGCTGCGGAATGCGTCTGCCTCGCCCGGACCTTCCAGGATATCCTTGCGCACGAACATGCCATAGACGTCGCCGACCTGCGGAAATCCCCAAAGCTTGTCCGTGCCATCTGGAAACACTTGGTAGCTGGATCGAACCGACGGCGCGTACCACTCGATGTTCAGCTCGGGGTTCTTGGCGATGATGTTGTTGACCGGCACGATCCATTTCGGCGTCGCCAACGCGCCAAGCCATTGGCTGTCGCTGATGATGATGTTGTATTCCTGGCTGCGCGTCGCCAGCGAGGTGGCGGCTTTCTGGAACAACGTGCCGAACGGCGCGCTGGCGAACGAGAACTCGACATTGTAGCCGTATTTCTGGCGCGCATAGGCCGCGAAATCCGGCGACATATCGACGCCGAGCTTGCTTGGCAGCCAGCCTCCGATGCCGAGGATCTGCATGTTTATCTTCTTGCCAGCGAGCGGGCTTTTGGTGGCTTGCCCCCAAACCGACGGCGCCGCCAGGCTGGTCGCGCCAAGCGCCGCAGCTCCCTGGAGCAGCCGCCGCCTGGTGGGCGGCCGCGTTGCGCCGGCGATCCTTTGATGAGATTGCGGGTCAATAGATTTCTCGGACATGATTCCCCCCCCTTAGCTTTATTGTTTAGGTCACGCTTGAGAAACTCGCGGGCATTCGCTGATGGGCCGCTGGTCGCCGCGCGGCAGCCGTCGTCGGGCCCATTACGCAATGGTGAGGTCACCTCCCTTGGCTCATCACATCCACGCCGATGCGGATAGTTGCTCGACTATAATTAAACCTGTCAACTCCTTCCGCGCGTCTTCCGTCGCTGGCGCTCCCCTGCCTGTGCCCGAACAAGCGGGTTGATGTTGCCCGTGCGTCCGTTCACTGTGACGCCAAGAACGGCGGCAGCAAACGAACTCGCTTTGCCGCCATGACAAAAAGATCGCCATGACCACAAGGGGGGAGGGGCATGCCGGCGGGATGCGTGTACGTTGCTGGAACCTGCGACACCAAGGGGCCGGAGCTGCGCTACGTACGCGACCTCATCGCGGCCCAGGGCCTACTTACGCGCCTGGTCGATCTGTCCACGGGTGGCGGCGGCGGTCTGTGCGACATCAGCCCCGCCGAGGTGGCAAGTCATCACCCGGGCGGCGTGCGGGCTGTGCAAGGCCACGATCGCGGGCCGGCGGTCAACGCGATGATGGCGGCGTTCGAGGCGTTTATTGCGGCGCAAGGCGACGTAGCAGGCCTGATCGGGCTCGGCGGATCAGGCGGCACGACGATGGTCACCGCCGGCATGCGCGCGCTTCCAATCGGCGTTCCAAAGCTGATGGTGTCGACCGTGGCCTCCAGCAATGTCGCCGCTTATGTCGGGCCGAGTGACATTACAATGATGTATTCAGTCACCGACATCGCCGGGCTGAACCGGTTATCGCGCACCATTCTCGGCAACGCGGCGCATGCCATGGCGGGCATGGTGCGCCACGCCTTGCCGCTGTCCACAAGCGGCAAGCAAGCCGTCGGCTTGACCATGTTCGGCGTGACCACCGCCTGCATCACCCAACTCGTTGGCTTGCTCGACGACCAGTTCGATTGCCTCGTGTTCCACGCCACCGGGACGGGCGGGCAATCCATGGAGAAGCTCGCCCAATCTGGTCTGGTTCGCGGACTGCTCGACATCACCACGACCGAGGTCTGCGACCTGCTGATCGGCGGCGTGTTCGCCTGCACGGAGCAGCGTTTCGATGCAGTCGCGCAGACGCGGCTGCCCTATGTCGGCTCCTGCGGGGCGCTCGACATGGTGAACTTCGCGGCAAGGCCCACCGTGCCGCCGGCGTTTCGCGGCCGCAACCTCTACGTGCATAATGCGTCGGTCACCCTGATGCGCACAACGTCGGAGGAGAACGCGCGCATTGGCCGCTGGATCGGCGAGAAACTTAACCGCTGCCACGGGCCGGTCCGGTTCCTGCTACCCGAGGCAGGCGTATCGGCGCTCGACGCCCCAGACATGCCGTTCCACGACCCGGCGGCCGATGCGGCGCTGTTCGCTGCCATCGAGGCGACGGTTCGGCCCACCGACCATCGCCGCGTGGTCCGCGTGCCCTGCCATATCAACGACCCGGCGTTCGCCCAGGCAGCCGCCGCCTCCTTCCGCCAACTCCTGTAGGGCGCCCCCATGCCAGCGATCCCGCGCCGCGACCTTCTCGAACGCTTCCACGGCATGGTCCGCAACGGTACCCCCATCATAGGCGGCGGCGCGGGAACCGGGCTTTCCGCCAAGTGCGAAGAAGCCGGCGGCATCGACCTGATCGTGATCTACAATTCAGGCCGCTACCGCATGGCGGGGCGCGGCTCGCTGGCGGGCATCCTCGCCTATGGCAATGCCAACGAAATCGTCATGGACATGGCGCGGGAGGTTCTGCCCGTGGTTCGCCACACGCCCGTCCTGGCCGGCATCAACGGCACCGATCCCTTCTGCAATTTCGATCTCCTTTTGGCACAGGTGAGCAGCGCCGGCTTCTCCGGGATCCAGAACTTCCCGACCGTGGGGCTTATCGATGGCATGTTCCGCGCCAACCTCGAAGAGACCGGCATGAGCTACGCACTCGAGGTTGACTTGATCCGTCTCGCGCGCAGCAAGGACCTGCTCACAACTCCATACGTGTTCAATCCGGACGAGGCAGTCGCGATGACGCAGGCCGGTGCCGACATGCTGGTGGCGCATATGGGTCTGACCACCGGCGGCACGATCGGCGCTGGCACCGCGCTAACGCTGGAAGCAAGCGTCGTTCGCATCAACGAGATTGCCGAGGCGGCGCGGACCGTACGTTCCGACGTGATCCTGCTGTGTCATGGCGGGCCCATTGGCATGCCGCAGGATGCCGAGTTCATCTTGGCTCGCTGTCCCAACTGCCACGGTTTCTACGGCGCAAGCAGCATGGAGCGTCTGCCGGCCGAGCAAGCCATCAGCGCGCAAACGCGTTCTTTCAAGGCGCTCAGCCGGCGTGTTGAAACAGACGGCGGCTGAGCAAAAACCGGGAGCTATAATGGTCAAAGTCTATGTCAGCAGCGTGATTGCGGCACCGATCGAGCGCGTTTGGCCGGTCGCTCGTGACTTCAACGGCCATGCGGCATGGCACCCGTTCATCGCCGAAAGCACCATCGAGGATGGACTGTCGAGCGATACCGTTGGTTGCGTGCGCAACTTCACGCTGGCCGATGGCGCGCATCTGCGGGAGCGATTGCTGTCGCTAAGCGACCTCGACCACAGTTTCACCTACTCGATCCTGAGTTCTCCGATGCCCATCCGCGACTACACGGCGACGCTCCGGCTGACGCCGGTCACCGAGGGCGAGCAAACCTTCATCGAGTGGTTTGCCAGCTTCGAGGTGGCGCCTGCCGATGAGGCCCGCATCGTCGAGCAGGTTGGCCGCGTCACCTTCGCCCAGGGTATCCTTGCGCTCGAAGCCGCCATCACCGCAGCGCGGTAGCAAACGCGTGCTAAACGACGGTCCAGGCCGTGTCCGCTGCGCTGGAGCGTAGTGCCGCATCGATGAACCGCATGCCGCGCAACCCGGCGTCGATGCCGGGCACGAGAAGGCAGGCCGGGTCCGGCGCTCTCCCCTCGGTGCGTGCCGTGATCTGCTCGGCCACGTCGCGGTAGAGCTGAGCAAACGCCTCGAGATAACCCTCCGGGTGCCCGGCCGGAACGCGGCTCGCATGGGCGGCCGCCGCAGACGCCCCGGCCCCGGCCCGGCGAATCAGCCGCGGGGGCTCGCCGAAAGGACTGTGCAGCAGCTCGTACGGCTGCTCCTGTGCCCATTCCAGCCCACCCAACGAACCGTACACGCGCAAGCGCAGGCCGTTCTCGTTGCCCGGCGCCACCTGCGACGACCACAAGCTGCCGCGGGCCCCGCCGGCCAAACGCAGCAGCATATGCGCATTGTCGTCGAGCGCGCGGCCGGGCACGAACCGCGTGAGCTCAGCCGCCAAACTCTCGACCTGCAGCCCGGTGACGAACTCGGCCAGGTTGAATGCGTGCGTCCCGATATCGCCGACGCAACCAGCCGCACCGCTGCGCGCCGGGTCGGTGCGCCACTCCGCCTGCTTTTGCCCGGTGGCCTCGAGCCGCGTGGTCAGCCATTGCTGCGGATATTCCACTTGCACGACGCGAATGGTTCCCAGCTCGCCCTCGGCAATCATCGCTTGCGCCTGCCGGACGAGCGGGTAGCCGGTGTAGGTGTGGGCAAGCGCGAAGATGCCGCGGCTGCTGCGCGCTGCTTCGGCCAGGTCCCACGCGTCCTCGATGCGATGGGTCATGGGCTTGTCGCAGATGACGTGGATGTGGCGCGCGAGAAATGCCTTTGCCGGGCCGTGATGCAGGTGATTGGGTGTCACGATGGCGACCGCCTCGACCCCATCCGGGCGCGCCGACTCTGCCTCTGCCATTTCGGCGTAGCTGCCATAGCGGCGGTCTGGCGCTATGTGCAGCGCGGCGGCACTGGCATGCGCCCGTTCGGGGTCCGAGCTGAGCGCCCCGGCCACAAGCTCGTAACGGTCATCCAGCCGGGCGGCGATCCGATGGACGCCGCCGATGAAGGCGCCTTGCCCGCCGCCGACCATGCCGAGCCGGATGCGCCGGGATTGCCTGTCCATCAGCCAAGCCCCAGCAGCGTGCGGTTGGCGGCCTCGTCAACGCCGCCGGCGGCAAAATCGTCGAACGCGCGTGATGCCACGGGAATGATGTGGCGGGCGATAAAAGGCGCGCCTTCCGCGGCACCCTGCTCGCTGTCCTTCAGGCAGCACTCCCATTCGAGCACGGCCCATCCGTCGTAATCGTGTTGGGTGAGCTTGCTGAACACGGCGGCGAAGTCGACCTGGCCGTCGCCCAGCGAGCGGAACCGACCGGCACGGTTCAGCCAGGGCTGATAGCCGCCATACACGCCCTGCCGCCCGGTGGGCCGGAACTCGGCATCCTTGACGTGAAACATGCCGATGCGCTCGTGATAGATGTCGATGTAGTCGAGGTAGTCGAGCTGCTGCAGGACGAAGTGGCTTGGGTCGTAAAGCAGGTTGCATCGCGGGTGATTGGCGACGCGCTCCAGGAACATCTCGAACGTGGCGCCATCATGCAGGTCCTCGCCCGGATGGATCTCGTAGCAGAGGTCGACCCCTGCGGCGTCGAACGCGTTCAGGATCGGCGTCCAGCGCTTTGCCAACTCGTCGAACGCGGCCTCGATCAGGCCCGGCGGGCGTTGCGGCCAGGGATAGAGATAGGGCCAAGCCAACGCGCCGGAGAAGGTGGCGTGTGCGGTCAAGCCCAGGTTGGCCGAGGCGCGGGCGGCAAGATGCATCTGCTCAACCGCCCAAAGCTGGCGTGCCGCCGGGTTGCCGCGCACCTCGGGGGCGGCGAAGCCGTCGAAGGCAAGGTCGTAGGCGGGATGCACAGCCACCAATTGGCCTTGCAAATGGCTGGAGAGTTCCGTCAGTTCGACGCCAGCCTCACGCAGGACGCCGCGCACCTCGTCGCAGTAGGTGCGGCTTTCCGCGGCCCGGGCAAGATCGATCAGGCGGGCATCCCAGCTTGGCACCTGAACGCCAGCATAGCCGTGGCTGGCCGCCCATTTGGCCAGCGATGGCAGGTTGTTATGCGGTGCGGTGTCGCTGGCGAACTGAGCCAGGAAGATGGCCGGACCTTTGATGCGCTGCATTTGGTTCCCCCCAGAAAACTGACTGGAATTGTCGAGCATGTTAGCCTGCACGCGGGCGGGCCATCGCCTCAAGCCCCTTGCGACGTGGCAAACCAAGCGCGAGTGTGAATTGCCTGCGCGGGGATGACGAACAACAACTCAGAGGGAGATCGAACATGCCGGAGACCCGGAATGGCCGTTAAAGGTAAGGTTATCATCACCTGTGCCGTCACCGGTGCGATCCACACGCCGTCGATGTCGCCGCATTTGCCCATCACCCCCGACCAAATCACGGCGGACGCGATCGGGGCGGCTGAGGCTGGCGCCGCAATTATTCACCTGCACGCCCGCGACCCGCAAACCGGCCGGCCCGACCAAACCCCCGAGGCCTTCGCCCGCTTCCTGCCCCGGATCAAGCAGCAGAGCAACGCCGTCATCAACATCACCACCGGCGGCAGCCCGTTCATGACCAAGGAGGATCGCGTCCGTCCCGCCGCCGTGTTCAAGCCGGAAGTTGCCAGCCTCAACATGGGCTCGATCAACTTCGGCCTCTATCACCTGCTCGACCGCTACAAGGAGTTCAAGCACGACTGGGAACGCCCGGCGCTGGAAGCCACGCGCGACCTCGTGTTCCGCAACAGCTTCGCCGACATCGAATACGTGCTGGAAACCTGCCGCGAAAACGGCACCCGGTTCGAGTTCGAGTGCTACGACATCGGCCACCTCTACAACCTGAAGCACTTCCTGGACCGCGGCCTGGTGCAACCGCCGCTCTTCGTGCAGTCGGTGTTCGGCATCCTGGGAGGTATCGGCACCCACCCGGAAGACGTCATGCACATGCGCCGCACGGCGGACCGGCTGTTTGGCGATGCCTATCGCTGGTCGGTGCTGGGCGCGGGTGCGGCCCAATTGCGCGTGGTGGCGATTGCGGCGGCCATGGGGGGCAATGTCAGGGTCGGTTTGGAGGACAGCCTATGGGCTGGGCCAGGCCGGCTCGCGACCTCGTCGGCTGAGCAGGTCAGGTTGGCCCGGCAGGTCGTGGAAGGGCTGGGCTTCCAAGTCGCCTCACCGGACGAGGCGCGCGAGATCTTGGCGCTCAAGGGCGGGGACAAAACGGCGATATGAGCGGGGCTGCCGTGGCACTGGCAGCCTTTTGCGACGCCAACCCTGCTGCCACAAAGAAGTCGAACACATGCGTCGACGCCGGAAAGCTTTGGCGTCGCGGCAGGCGTTGCAACGATGCCGGTTGAAAGCCTGCCGCAGGACAGGCAGGTCCGACGGGTCTGCGCATTGGTCGGTGTTCCAGCCCAGGACGAGCCAACCATCAGGTTTTAGCAACTGGCGCACCACTCCCAGCGCCGCCTCCTGGTCCTCGCGACTGTTCAGACCGTAGCCGAACACGCCGCTTAGTATGACAGTGTCGAAAAACGCCGGCGGCCAATGCGCGAGAGCCGCCTGGATCGATGCGACGACATGCCGCCCCGGAGCGCCCCAGCGCACGACCGCTGGATCGATATCGATCGTCCAGCACTGTGCGCCATGTTGCTCCAAAAGGGCGGGATAGGGTTTGGTGTAAGGCCGGCAGCCTACGAACAGCAGCGTGCCCGCGCGGGCTGCAACGACGGGGATGATTTCACTTGTGAGGTAAATTCGGTCGGGAAGGCGTTTCATTCCGCGTTCGCCATACCAGACGCCAACACGGTGGCGGACGCGCTTCGGCAGGAGGCTCCGCACGACCCTGCGGATGATTGCGGGCGCCGACACAGCTTCCAATTGCAATCTCCCGCGCTGTCTATCCGTGCGCAGGAGCGCGGGCTGCGACCGCGGGCACGGAGAGGATGTAGCGCGCGATGGCCGCCATGTCGGCTTGCGAGAGCTTGTCGTACTGCGTGCGCCACGGCATTGCGGAGGAAAGGATCCTGCCGCCGGGCACCTCGCCACGCGCCAGCACCGCCACCAATTGGCTCTCCGTCCAGCCGCCGACGCCAGCATTTGGATCGGGCGTGATGTTGGGCGGGTACACGCCGGCGCCGCCCGCCGCACGGATGGGATGGTCGCCGCCGGCAAGCAGCCGACCCTCCAGCACGTTGCCGGCTTCATCATGCGGTGAATGGCAACCGACGCAACCGGTAACATAGGCGAGATAGGCGCCTCGGTCGGGCGGCTCCTGCGCTCGGCAGGAAGGCGCCGCCAGAACGCAGAGCGTGATGACGCCAATCCAGTATGCGGTGGCATGACGCCGCCAGCCGAGTTGTAATCCTGGCGTCATGCCTGCTTCCCTGATGGATCGCATATCGGGCGTAAGCTATCCCGCTGCGGTTATGCTGGACAAGACCTTGGCCAATCACATCCCAAGCTGGTCGAGTACGCGGCCCTTCAGCACCGCCGCCCTGACGCCGACCTGCCAGAAACGGTGCATGCGCATCGGCTGCATCGGCGTGAACGGCATGTCGAACGGGCCGCCGCCGAGCAGGCTGGTCAATTGGCGCCCCATCGCCGTCGCCATGGCAACGCCGCGCCCGTTGTAACCGAGGCAGGTATAGAGCCCGGCCGCCAATTCGTGAACGTGCGGATAATGATCCTTGGTCAGAGCCAGTTGGCCGCCCCAGCCGTGGGTCCAGTCGATGCCGCGCAGGACCGGCCATAGCCGCTCGGCATGGCGCATCAGGCTGGCCAGCGGCGCTGAACTGCTGATCTCGCGCAAGGGTCCGCGGCCGCCAAGGACGAGGCGATTGCCCTGGTCGACACGGAAATACACCGTGATGCGGCCGGTCTCATAGGCGGCGCCGCGCCACGGGAACACCTGAGCCGCAATCGTGCTGGGCATTGGTGCCGTTGCGGCGATCGAGCTGAACATAGGCACCAAGCTTTGCCTTAGGCCGGGCCAAAGTCCGTCGGTGTAGCCGTTGGTCGCCAACACGACCTGTGCCGCCGCAATGCTGCCTTCGGGCGTGCCAAGCTCCCATCCGCCGGCTGCCGGCCGCAGGCTTTGCACCTGCGTCTGGCCGTGCACGGCGGCACCAGCCTGCTGTGCCGCGCGGGCAAGGCCGCGGGCATAGGCCAACGGATTCAAGTCCCCGCCGCGGTGGTCGAGCAGCGCGGCCGAGTAATAGGACGTGCCTACGGCAGCTTGCAGCGGCTGTCCTTCCAGCAGCGCCACGGGCATCTCGCGGCGCGCGCAATCGGCGGCCAACGACGCAAGCTTTGCCGCACTCCGCGCGCCTGCAGCCAGGCGCAGCGTGCCGCCCTGCCGAGCTTCACACCGGATCTGATGGCGGCGCACCAGGTCGAACACCAAGTCGGGGGCCGCATGCGAGAAGGCGACCATGCGGGCGCCCAGATCGTGGCCGTAGCGGGCAACAACATCGTCCGGCGCTGGCTTCAGTCCCGGGTTGACCTGCCCGCCATTGCGGCCGGAGGCACCCCAACCAGGCTCCCGCGCTTCCAGCACGATGGCGCGGCGTCCCGCCTCGGCCAGATGCAGGGCAGTGGACAGGCCGGTGAAGCCACCGCCGACAATGGCGACGTCCGCCGTGTGGCGGCCCCGCAGCTTTGGTGTCGCCGGTGCGGCCGGTGCGGTGTCCCGATACAGGCTGGGAGGAATGCCAGCAGCGGGCGCCCGCATCACGCTGTGCTGCTAAGTTGGCTGCTGACTTGCATGCGCCCACTTTCCCCAACCGTGGAAAGCACGCTAATAGCACGGCGGAACTCACGGCAAGGTTGCGAATGCACAATCCGAGCATGACCTTGCCCCCGGAACGCTTACTCCTGCCGTTCAGCGCCGGGCCGTTCCGCATGGCCATGGGCTTGGTCGCTTCCGCTCCGGATGAGTTGGTAGAGATCGACGAACGCTATCCGAGCGAGCATGCCGAGCGCCGCGACCTGCTTGCGACCCGCCGGGCCGAAGTCTTCGCCGCGTTGCCTGGCTCGGAAGCCGCGCGGGCCGACGTGCTGGCGTTGCTGGCGGACTTGCTGCCGCGTCGCTATCCGGTGTGGTTCGCTGCCGAAGCCGGCGCGTTGCGCAACCATCTGACGGGGGAGGTGTGGAACCTTTCCGACCCGGCGCTTGATCCGCTCGAACTTGCCGGGCGGCTGGTGCAAGAGGATTTCTTGATCATCGACACGTCTGGCGACGCGCCCGTGTTGACCGCGGCCATCTTGTGCGCTCCCAGCCGCTGGCGCTTGCACGAGAAGATCGGCCGGCCGCTGGGTGCGGTGCACGGCGCCGTGCCGCTCTATGCCGACCGCCTGGCCGCACCGGTGGACCGCTTCATGGCCGCGTTGCGTCCTGGCAAGATGGCGGAGCGGCTGAACTGGAGCGTTGTGGATGACGGCGCCCTGTTCCAGACCGGCGGCAAGCATCGCACAGAGCACGACCCGTCGGTCACGCCGGAGAATGCCGGCGAAAGGCTCTTCCTACGGGTGGAACGCCAGACGATGATGCGACTGCCAGCCAGCGCGGCGGTGTTGTTTGCAGTCCATGTCCATAGCTACCCACTGGCCAGGGTGCTCGCCGTACCGGGTGCCGCCGCCGATCTGCACGCCGCAGTGCAGGCGCTGCCGGATAGCCTGGCGCTGTATAAAAGCCTGCCGCCGATCCGTGGCGCGCTGCTCGCCTACCTGGCCGCTGCAGGTTGAGCCCAAGTCAGCCGCCACGCAGCCGTTCGGACCTTCGTCGCAGCAGTTCGATGGCGGTCAGCAGCGCCGTGGCGACCAGGATCAGGATCGTGGCGACCGCCAAGATGGTGGGCGAGACCTCTTCGCGGATGCCGCTGAACATCTGCTTGGGCAGCGTTCGTTGATCGGGGCCGGCGAGAAACTGCACCAGGACCGTCTCATCGAACGAGGTCACGAAGGCGAACAGCGACCCCGATATCACCCCCGGAAGGATCAGCGGCAGCGTCACCTGCCAGAAGGTCCGCAGCGGGGCAGCGCCGAGGCTGCTGGCGGCGCGATTGAGGTTGGTGTCGTAGTTGCTCAGCGTGGCGGTGACGGTGATCACGACGAAAGGCACCGCTAACGCCGTGTCCGCCAGGATCAGTCCGGTCAGCGTATTCAGGATGCCGAGCGTGCCGAAGAAGAAATACATGCCGACCGCGGTGATCACCACGGGAACGATCATGGGCGAAATCAGAAGCCCGGTGAAGAAGCCACGCCACGGCATTTCACGCCGGGTCAAGCCAGTGGCGGCCAGGGTGCCGAGCGCGCTCGCGAGCACGGTGGTGGCGATGCTCACGATCAGGCTGTTCCAGATGGCGTCCGTCCAGCGTGGGCTGCTGATGAAGTCCTGGTACCAGCGCAGCGAGAAGCCTGCCATCGGAAAGGTGAAGAAGCTGCCCGAGTTGAACGACAGTGGAATGACGACAAGGATCGGCGCGATCAGGAACGTCAGCACAAGGGCCGAGAATACCCACAGCGCAGCGCGGGCGGCGCGCTCGCCCCTGGTGGTGTAGGCGGGCAGTGCCATCAGCCGAACCGCACCCGTTCGACCCCGAGCAGCCGGGTGTAGATGAAGTAGATCACCAGCGTGATTGCCAGCAGCAGCGCGCCAAGGGCGGAGGCCATGCCCCAGTTCAGTTCCCGGTTCATGTATTGCGCGACGAATGAACTCACCATCTGGTCGTCCGGCCCGCCGACCAGCGCGGGAGTGATGTAGTAGCCGAGCGAAAGGATGAAGGTCAGCAGGCAGCCGGCGCCGACGCCTGGCAGGGTCTGCGGCATGTAAACTCGGCGGAACGCGGTGAACGGGGTGGCGCCCAGCGAACGGGCGGCGCGGGTCAGCCCGGCCGGAATGCCGCTCATCACGCTATAGATCGGCAGTAGGGTGAAGGGCAGTTGGATATGCGTCATCGCCAGCAGCGTGCCGGTGCGGTGGAAGATCAGTTGCAGCCGTTGATGGATCAGCCCAAGCGCCAGCAAGCTATCGTTGATCACGCCATGGCTTTGCAGCAGCACCACCCAGGCGGTGGTGCGCACCAGCAGCGACGTGAAGAACGGCAGCAATACAATGACCATCAGCGGGTTACGCAGCTTTTGCGGCAAAGTCGCGAGCAGGAAGGCAACGGGATAGCCCAGCACCAGCGTCGCTAGCGTCACCAGCCCGGCGATGAAGAGCGTGCGGATGAACACTGGAACGAACACAGCGTCCTGGGCTGCCACACGAGCCAGATGCCCGTCGGCATCCTGGTGCAGGTCGACCGCTTGGAGCAGGTAGAACGGCGTGACCGGGTGGGCCGCGCGCTTGATCACGGTCCAAACCTCGCGCTGGCCCCAGATTGGGTCGGCGGCGATCATCTTGTCGTGGAACGGGCCGGTGCGCAGGCGGACGATTTGGCGCGCTGTTGCGATGATGGCGCTGCGGGCGCCGGGTATTTCGTAGTTGATCCGCTTGCCGATCGTGCCGGTTTGCTGATTGGCCTGCGCCGCTTTGAGGTCGGCGGCCATGGCGGCGAACACGGCTTCGTCGGGCATGTTGGCGCCGTCCCAGCCTGCCAGTGCCGCCACGGTCTGCGGCGCCAGCGCCGCCATGTCTGGGTCGTAGACGGCGCGGGTCAGCATCATGCCGAGCGGTGCGATGAACACGACGAACACGTAAAGCAGCAGCGGCGCGACCAGCAGCAGCGCGGTCATTCGTCTGGCCCGTTCCGCCCGGCGCAACTGCGCCTTCAGGGGCGCGGCGGCTTGGCGTCCGCCCGCCCCCCTGGCCAGCGTGGCGGTGGTCATAGGAACGTGCTCACGCCGCCGCCACGTAGTGGGTTGGTGTTGCTACTGGGCGAGCCAGGTGTTGAACCGCTTGCGCAGCTCCTCGCCGTGGTCGCCCCAGAAGTAGTAGTCCTGCACCAGCTCCGTCTTGGTGTTGTCGGGCGCGGTCGGCAGGTCATGCAGCACGGCGGGAGTGATCTTGGGGAGAGCGTCCACGTTGGTCGGGCCGTACGAGATGTATTTGGACTGATTGGCCATGTTGTCGGCGGCACTGGCGAAGGCGATGAACTTGTAGGCTTCGTCGATGTGCTTGGAGCCTTTCGGAATTACCCAAAAGTCGTAATCCGGCACCTGGCCGTCCCAAACGATCTTGAAGTTCTTGCCGTCCTTCTTGGCGGCGTCGTAGATGCGGCCATTCCAGGCGGTGGTCATCACCACTTCACCGCTTGCCAGCAACTGCGGCGGCTGGGCGCCGGCTTCCCACCAAACCACCTGGCTCTTGATGGTGTCGAGCTTCTTGAAGGCACGGTCGACGCCGGCCTGCGTCTTGAGCATTGGATAGACCTGCTCGCGCGGCACGCCATCGGCCATCAGGGCAAATTCCATGTTCACGAACGGGTTTTTCTGCAGGCCGCGCTTGCCGGGAAACTTCTTGAGGTCGAACAGGTCGGCGATTGTGGTCGGGCCATCCTTCAGCTTGTCGGCGTCATAGGCGAGAACGGTGGAATACACGATCGTGCCGACGGCGCAGTCCGTCGTGGTGCCTTCGAGGAACTTCTTTTCGTCGCCGATGCGGCTCCAATCGAGCTTGAGGAACAGGCCGTCCTCGCAGCCCTGCAGCGCGGTCTGGGTGTCGACGTCGATCACGTCCCAGGACACGTTGCCGCTTTCGACCATGGCGCGAATTTTGGCAATCTCGCCGTTGTATTCCTCGGTGCCGATCTTGATGCCGTCCTTCTCGGCGAACGGCTTGATGTAGGCTTCTTCCTGGCTGCGCTGATAGGCGCCGCCCCAGGATACCACGGTGATAGGGTCCGCGGCCCGGGCGAGGGTCGCGTGGCCCAGCGCCAGCACGACGGCCGCCGCCAAGGCAGGTGGCATCTTCAATCCGCACGACATGACAGTGTTCTCCTCAATGTTCAGCAACCAAGCCCTAAGCGTCCAACGCCCGGCAATCCGTCCATAGCCAGCCAACGCTGACCCCCGCGCCAACGTCCAGCGCGCCATGGGCATGTCCAGCGGGAACCTTGACGATGAAATCATCCATGCCAGCCAGGGAGAGACGAACACGCCGATGATCGCCGAGGTAGATCATTTCTTCAACGGTCGCTTCGAAACGGTTCTCGCCCACCCCGTCCGGCGGATCGATCATCGCGCGTTCGGGCCGGATCGAGAGCACCGTCCGCTGGTTGCCCGGGTTGACCGCGAGCGCCGTCACGGCGAGGCCGCTATCCAGCCGCACCCGAACGCTGTGGTTGTCGCGGGCCATGATCTCGCCGGGCAGACGGTTGTTTTCACCGATGAACTGCGCCACGAACGATGTCGCTGGCCGCTCATACAGCCCCACCGCGGTATCGAGCTGCTGGATGCGGCCGTCGTTGAACACGGCGATGCGGTCCGACATGGTCATCGCCTCGCTCTGGTCGTGCGTGACGTACACCATCGTCACGCCGAGCCGTTCGTGCAGGTGCTTGATCTCGATCTGCAACTGCTCGCGCAACTGCTTGTCGAGCGCGCCGAGCGGTTCGTCCATCAGCACCAGCTTGGGTTCGAACACCAGTGCGCGCGCCAGCGCCACACGCTGCTGCTGCCCGCCCGAGAGCTGTGCCGGCCGCCGGTCCTCAAACCCCGACAGCCGAACGGTCTTCAGCACCCGGTCCACCCGGTCGCGAATGTCGGACTTTGCCATGCGGCGCACGCTGAGTGGGAAGGCGATATTCTGCCGCACCGTCATGTGCGGGAACAGTGCGTAGTTCTGGAACACCATACCGATGTTGCGCTTGTGCGGCGGCAGCGCCTCGATCGAGGCACCGTCGAGGAAGATCCGCCCATCGGTTGGCGCTTCGAACCCGGCCAGCATCATCAGCGTGGTCGTCTTGCCCGAGCCGGACGGGCCGAGCAGGGTCAGGAACTCCCCCCGGCGGATTTTGAGATTGAGGTCGCGGACCACCAGGTTGGTGCCGTCGTAGGTTTTCTGCAGCGCCAGGAACTCGACGAAGGGCTGGCCGCCCACAGCGTCGCCCGCGGCCTGGCTGGAGGCGGCCTCCCGGGTTAGTGTCAGTTGGGCAACATGATCCATGGCGATCCCCGGCGTCGTTGCTGCCGCCGCACGATGCAAGCCGTATGCCGGGCGGGGTCAACAGAAATTTCTACGCCGGGCTGGAACGTGCCACTTCCGTCATCGCGAGGACCTCGCAGCCAAGCGGCCGCGGTTGGTCGCCGGCATGGACCGGCTGGAGGCATGTGACAGGGAGCAAGCGAGGGCGGCCGATGAACAGCGGGTGGAAAATTAGACGTTTCGTGCTGATCTGCTCCCGCCCGCAATTACGATTTCGGCCGAGCCGGCTTTCGAGGTTGCACGCGTTGTTTTAGCGGCTGCCGCTGATGCCGACTTTGTCCGACTGGGCACACCCTCGATACTGCTCACGGCCTTTCCCGCCGCCTCCGATACCGAGACCGACTTGGCCCGTAGCGGGCGAAACACGACCTCCAAGTCCAATGCCCGGGCGATCTGCACGATCGTGCCAAAACCAGGCTTGGCGCCATCTCCTAGCGCCTTGTATAGACCCTCGCGGGAAATGGATGCCTTGCGGGCAACGTCAGCCATGCCGCGCGCGCGGACGACAGTGCGAAGGGCGGACACGATTTCAGCGGGATCGCCGCTTTCGGCGCTGGCTTCGAGGTAAAGCGCCATTTCTTCGTTGGTCTTGAGATAGTTGGCGGCGTCAAACACGGTGTAAGTTTCCGGCATCATTGGTTCCATTCCACTGCGGCCTCCTTGGCGGCTGCGACGTCGCGCGCTTGGCTTGACTTGTCCCCAGCCACCAACAGGACAATCAAGGTCTCTCCCTTGCGCGTGTAGTAGAGACGGTATCCCGGGCCGAAATCGATCCTGACCTCGCTCACCTTGTCTCCGACCGACTTGGCATCTCCAAGGTTGCCGCTTTTCATGCGCTCGAGTCGCTTTAGGATGATAATCTTGCCCTTGGCATCGCGAAGTCCAGCCATCCAATCGTCGAATGTCTTAGAGGTAAGGATGGTTAGCATGTGTGAACACTAGTTAACAGTCGCTTGTCCGGTCAACGATCGTTCAAACGAAGGATTTACATGGAAAGAGAGGGTCCTCTTGTGCGCGCACGAGCGGACCCTGAGGTGCAAATGCAGGCTATCGTTTCGTGTGCAAGGCGCCCCAGCAATGGGCGGCGCTTTCTTTTGGGGGCCGGGTGACGCCCAATGTGCTGCGCCTGCCGCAGGCGCCGAAGGGTGCGTCGTTCTTCGTGCAGCAGGCGGCGGCGGAGGCGGCTACCGTTCAACCCCGCTAGGCAGGATTGTCTCCGGCCGGCGCCGCGCCCAGTGGCGGCGCAAGCAGGCCGCCGGCCAGGTCCAGCAACTCGGGGCCGTTATGGCGCACGCTGTTGACGGCACGGCTCACCGGCCATAGCCGCAGCACGTCATCGCCAGCAGGGCGCAGCAGCGCCGGCGGTTCGCCCGGCACCTCGCCAAGCCAGGCCGGCCAGTCCGCCGTCTCCAGCACCACCGGCATGCGTTCATGAAGCTGGCGCATGGTTGCATTGGCGCCGGTGGTCAGGATGGCAAAGGTCCGCAGCACCTCGCCAGCCGCGTCGCGCCACCAGTCCCACAGCCCGGCAAACGCGAGCGGCGCGCCGTCGGTGCGGGCGATGGCATAGGGCTGCTTGCCGTCCGGCATGGGCTTCCACTCATAGAACGCGTCCGCCGGGATCAGGCAGCGCCTCGCGGCCAGAGCGTCCCTGAACATGCCCGAACCTGCCGCGGTCTCAGATCGTGCGTTGATGGGCTTGCGCGCCTGGCGGAGGTCCTTTGTCCAAGACGGCACCAAGCCCCAGCGCAGCAGGTCCAGCCGCCGCTCGCCGGTTTGCGGATGCAGGCGGATGGCCATGGCATCCTGGGTTGGAGCCACGTTCCACGACGGCGCCAGGTTCGGCACTGTGCCCGCCGTGGCAAACAGGGCATGGATTGCGTCGGGTGGGAGGTAAGAGGCGAAGCGGCCGCACATCGCAGCACGATAAGGCTGGGCGGCACGCTCGCAAAGCGGGCAGGGCTCAACGCCACAGACTGTTCCTCGTTTGTTCTCTCCTATGCCCGGCTTGTCCCGCCCGGCACTGATCTTGCTCTCAATTTGAGCAACCGGCGGCGGAGTTCCCATGCAATCGAAACGCTCAATGCACCTCGTCGCGTTCTTGATGACGGGGCCGACCTGCCATCATCACGGCGCCTGGCGCCACCCAGAAGCCGACGTGCACGACATCCTCAATCCCGCCCGCTACGAGCATATTGCCCGCGTGCTGGAGGCGGGTTGCTTCGACAGCCTGTTCTTCGCCGACATCCTCGGCTTGTACGACCTCTACGGCGGCAGCTTCGACACCATGGTGCGCCGCGGCGGCCAGCTCTGCTTGCTCGACCCGGCGATGGTGCTGCCCATGATGGCGCGGGTCACCAGCCGGATCGGCTTAGGCCTGACCTATTCGTCGACCTTCAACCACCCCTACCAGATCGCCCGCATGCTGGGCTCGCTCGACCACCTGAGCGGCGGGCGGGTGGCTTGGAACGTGGTCGCCTCCACGTCGACGCTGGAGGCGCGCAACTTCGGCCTGGAGGAGATGCCGGGCCGCGCCCAGCGCTACGACCGGGCGGACGAGGTGCTGGAGGCGTGCTTCGCGCTGTGGAGCAGTTGGGAGGACGGCGCGCTGGTGCTGGACCAAGCCGGCGGCGTGTTCGCAGACCCGGCGAAAGTGCATTACAGCAATTATGCCGGGCGCTGGATCAAAACCCGCGGCCCGCTCACGACACCGCGCAGCCCGCAAGGCCACCCCGTCATCATGCAGGCCGGAAGTTCCGACCGCGGCCGCGAGTTCGGCGCACGCTGGGGCGAAATCATCTTCACGCTGCAGCACCACAAGACCGACATGCAGGCCTTCTACGCCGACTTCAAGCGCCGCGTGGTGGCAGCCGGACGCGCGCCGGAGGAGTGCGTGGTGCTGCCATCGGTCGACGTGGTGATCGGCGAGACGGAAGCGGTCGCCCAGGAATGCGCGGCGTATTTGAACAGCCTGGTCGACACCCAACTGGGCATGGCGCTGATCTCCGGCCATATCGGCGTGGACCTGGCGCGGTTCGACCCCGAGCAGCCCTTGGCCGACATCGCCGTGGAGGAAGGCTCGCGCGGATCGTTCGACGTCATCCTGCAGGGCACCAAGGCGGAGGGATTGACGCTGGGCGAGGCGGCCCGGCGCTTTGCCACCAGCGAACTCTGCCCGCAATTGGTCGGCACGCCCGAGATGATTGCCGACATGCTGACCGATTTGTTCCAGGACCATGCCTGCGACGGCTTCGTACTGACGCCGACCACGTCCCCCGGCATGTACGAGCAGTTCTGCCGCAGCGTGGTACCGATCCTGCAGCGTCGCGGCGTGTTCCGCCGGGCCTATCGCGGCGCCACGCTGCGGGAGCATTTACGAAACTGACGGGTCTCACCCGGGAGGAGCCGCGCCGCATGCCGAAGACCAAGATGCACCTTGGGTTCGATTTCTCCTACACCCATACCGGTGGCCGCTGGCGCCTTCCCGGAGCTTGGCCGGGGCGCAGCTTTCCCGACATCGAGATGTTCGAGGAGCTGGCGCGCACCGCCGAGCGCGGCCGGCTCGACCTGATCTTTTCCGGCGACGGCACCGGCGTGCCCGACACCTGGCGCGGCCGCCGCGACGCCGCCGTGACGTGGGGAATTAACTGGCCACGCCAGGACCTCAACCCCATCGTGGTCGCGATGTCCCGCGTGGCGCGGCGGATCGGCTTCGGCCTGACCTATTCGTCCACTTTCATGCATCCGTACTACACTGCTCGGCTGATGAACGCGCTGGATCACGTCACGGCCGGTCGCATCGCCATGAACCTGGTCACATCGACCCGGCGTTCGGACGCGGCCAACTTCGGTTTCGACGAGCTGATGGAGCACGGTGCGCGCTACGACCGCATGGAGGAGTTCACCGACGTATGCCGCAAGCTGTGGGACGCCACCGAAGCGGACGCCATGCTGTGGGACCATGCCACCGGGCATGTTGGTGACCCGGCGAAGGTGCATGCGATGTCGCATCAGGGGCGGTTCTTCAAGGTCGAGGGTCCGCTCAACACGCCGCCCTCGCCGCAGGGACGGCCTGTGCTGATCCAGGCCGGCGGCTCACCCCGCGGCATCCGCGCCTCGGCCTACGTGGCCGACCATGTGTTTGGGGCGGATATGGAGTTGGCGCCGCAGGTGCGGCAACGCGAGGCGCTGGACCGCGCCTTGACCGAGTTGGGGCGGGACCCGGCGGGCGTCGGCATCCTATGGCAAACGCCCATCGTGGTGCGCGAGACTGAGCGCGAGGCGCAGGCGCAAAAGGATCTGCTGCTGACCGCAGTGCCTGCCGAAGCCGTCGGCGCGTACCTGTCATACAACGCCGGCTATGACTTCTCCACCCTGCCGGCGCAGTTCTCGTTGGCAGAGTTGCAGGCGGACATCGTGGCAAGCAACGCATCGCCGGTGGGTTTCGTGCATCATTTGGCCGAGCGCATCGGCCGTCACACGGTGATCACCCGTGACGCCTTCTTTAAGGAGGGCGTGCGGGAAGCGACCGCCTATGACACCACGATTGCTGGCACGGCTCAGCGGTTGGCGGACCTGCTGGAGGCGCGTTTCGAGGCGACGGGAAGCCGGGGCGGGTTCATGCTGGGGCATATCGTGACCTTGCCCAGCGATCTTGTGGCCATCGTCGACCTGCTCGTGCCGGAGCTGCAACGCCGCGGCCGTTTCCGCAAGGAATACGGCCACCAAACGTTGCGCGATAACCTGCGCGACGATTAGTGCTTCAAAACGCCCGCTTCCTGTGGGCGAGGGTGGGGGGCGGGGGCCCCTTGTACGGTCGTGCGCGTCGGCCCTCACCCCGGCCCTCTCCCGGTGGAAGAGGGAGAAAAACTCCCTTTGCTGGCACATCGCTTGCTTCGCCAGCACCAGGACCTCGGGAGGAAGCAGATGCGCCTGACAACACGCAGCACGGCAACGGGAGCGCTGCTGGCGGCCATGATAGCGGCCGCGATAGTGCCGGCTGCGCGCGCCGAGACCGTTGGCCCAGTCACCGATGACAAGGGCGTGGTGCGTATCCCGAAGGGCCAGCCCATCCTGATCGGCGGCCTGCTGGTGCTGTCCGGCCCCGACTTGTCGCTTGGGGTCGATGCCTCGCGCGGCGCCGAGATCGCGTTTGACGACAAGAAGAACGTGCTGCTCGGCCACCCCATCCGCTACCTTCCGGAAGACGGCGGCTGCAGCGTGGAGGGTGGGCAGACCGGCGCCACCCGGCTGGCGGCAAACAAGCAGATCGTGGGCGTGATCGGCACGTCCTGCTCGTCGGAAGCGCGTGGCGGGGCGCCCATTCTGTGGAACGCCGGCATGGCGATGGCAGATCCGAGTGCCACGGCGCCGCGCCTGACCGCGCCTGACCGGCCAGAGGGGCTGCAGGGCCTCGTGCGCTTCATCTACAACGACGCCAACGCTGCGATCGCGGCCAAGGATTATGCGCTGAGCCGTGGCGTCAAGCGCGTGGCGACGCTGCATGACGGCAGCCTGTATGCGGAATCTCTGGCCAAGGCGTTTGAGCAGGCATTTAAGGCGAGCGGCGGCGAAGTGGTCGCGGCGGAGGCGATCTCGCCATCGGACACCGACCTGCGCCCGGTGCTGACACGAATTGGCACCTCCAAGCCCGACATGCTGTTCGCGCCCATCTTCACCGCCGCAAGCGCGTATCTGGTGCGCCAGACCAAGGAGGCGCCTGGCATGGAGAAAGTCCCCGTGCTCGGGACCGACTCGGTGCTGTCGCCGTCATTTCTTGAAGCGGCAGGCGATGACGCGATCGGCTACCGGCTCACGGGTATCGACAACGACCCTAAGCTGATGGGCGCGCAATACGGCCAATTGGTAAGCAAATACAAAGCCAAATATGGCGAGGACCCAATCGCTGGTTATCATGCCAACGGCTACGATTGCGCGGTCGCCATGATGGCCGCCATCGAGGCGGTGGCAAAGACCGACAGCGACGGCACCATTTATATCGGCCGTCAGGCACTGCGAGACGCGCTGCTCCATACCAAGGGCCTGACCGGGATGACAGGCCAGTTGAACTGCGACCCCAATGGCGACTGCGTGTCGTCGCATTTCGCCGTGTTCGAGTATGTCTCCGGCGATCCGTCCACCTTCAAGCTCGGCACCAACCCCAAGCACGTCTATCCCTAAGGCTGCAGGATAGTGCCGGCTTTCTCGCTCGCCGACTGGCTGCGGCGAGCCACCGCTGTCGAATGGTTCCTGCTGGCCTTGCGGATCGTGGTGGTCGCGGTGGTGGGAACCGGCTTCGTCGCCGGGCTGTTCCACCCGCGCTACGGGCGCAGCGAGTGGTTCTCGTTCCTGGCCTTCGGACTGACCATCGGCGCCATCTACGCACTGATCGCGCTCGGCTACACCATGGTCTATGGCATCCTGCGCATGGTCAACTTCGCCCATGGCGACGTGTTCATGTTTGGCGCCTATGCCGGGTGCTTCACGCTGATCGCCTGCAACCGCAACGGTCTGCTGGCCGCCGACCCGGCGCTTTGTTTCGTGCTCGCCGTCGTGGCGTGCATCGTCGTCTCGGGTGCCATCGCCATACTGGCCGAGCGCATCGCGTACCGGCCGTTCCGCCGCGGCCGAACCCTGGCGCCGTTGATCAGTACCTTAGGCTACTCCTTCGTGCTGGAATACTCCGCCCGGGGCATGTTCGGCGCGCAGAACAAGGCGTTCCCCGCCATCCCGCTGATTGATGGCGAGGTGGTGTTTGCCGGCTTCTCCATGCCGCGGTCCCAAGTGGTGGTCGTGCTGGCCGCTTTGCTGACCATGATGGCGCTGACCTTGATCGTCATGCGCACCAAGATCGGCACGGCCATGCGCGCGGTGGCGGAGGACAAGGACGCGGCCACGCTGATGGGCATCAACGTGGACCGCGTGATCGTGTTCACCTTCGCGCTTGGCGGTGCGATGGCGGGGGTGGCGGGCCTGCTTTATGGCCTGGTGTTCAAGCAGATCTCGTTCTTCATGGGCTTTTTCCTCGGCGTGAAAGGCTTTGGCGCGGCCATCCTGGGCGGGATCGGCAATATCCCCGGCGCCATGCTGGGTGGTTTCGCGCTCGGCCTGGTGGAAAGCCTAGGCCCGGCGCTGTTCCTCGAGGGGCTCGGCGTCACCGCGCCCTATCAACTGCGCGACGCCATCGCCTACACCATGCTGGTGATGGTGCTGATCTTCCGCCCCCGCGGCCTGTTGGGAGAGCGGCTGTCCGCCGCGCGCGCCTAGCATGAGCGAGGCGGCAATCGGGGCTCGAGCGCAGCCATTCACTCTGCCGCTCCGCCCCATGCTGACGGCGGCAGGCGGGATCACCGCGACTTGCGCCTTCACCGTGCTGGTGGGCCTGTTCGGCCAATTTGCCAACCGCGAGCTGGTGGTGGGCGTGCTGGATATCGGCCACGCCTTGCTGCTCGCCGCGGCGATGACCGGCGGGGCGATGCTGGCCCGGCGGCATCGCGCTTGGAGCGGCGCGCTCGCGGCCGCATGCGCCGGCGTCGGCGCGGGGGTGGCGTTGGCGGTGCTGGTGAGCCTGGCGCGGGTGGCCAACCTGCGATGGATGCTGGTGGCGCTTACCCCCGTGACGCTGAACCGCGTTGCATTCGCTCTGCCGGATGGCCCGGCGGCGGCGCTGCTTGGAGCCGCCTCCGGTGCCGCGGCGTTTGCCGGGGCGTTGCTGGTACTCGCGCCGCCGGCCCCGCGCCGGGCCGTCCTCGGCGCCATGCTTGGCGTGGTGACAGCCGGGCTGCTGAAGGAGTTGTTCCGCAGCGTGATGTCCGACGCGGGCGGGGTCGAGGAGTGGGCGTTCAGCTATGACGGCCTGCTGCCTGCGGGTGCGGCTTGCTCGGCCGCAATCGGCGCGGTGGTGGGCCTGCGACCCGGCAGCCGCCAGTTCGCCCGTCTGCCCGCCCGGCTGCGGCTCGCGGCCAAGCTGGCGGCGCTGTTGGTGCTGCTCGCCCTTCCCGCGCTCACCAACGACTTCGTGGCGCAAGTGATGATGTTGGTCTGCCTCTATACCCTTATGGGGCTTGGCTTGAACATCGAGCTGGGCTTGGCCGGCCTGGTCGATCTGGGTTTCGTCGCGTTCTTTGCCGTGGGCGCCTACACGGTGGCGCTGCTCACCACGGATACACCTGCCGCTCCAGCCCATCTCGGCTTTTTCGCCGCGCTGCCGTTCTCCGTGCTGTTCGCCTGCACCGCCGGCTTCCTGTTCGGCCTGCCGGTGCTGCGGGTGCGAGGCGACTACCTGGCCATCGCGACTCTGGGCCTGGGCGAGATCATCCGTGTGCTTGTGTTGTCGGACATGCTGAAGCCGGCGCTCGGCGGCGCCCAGGGCATCGTGAACATCCCCAAACCCGTCGTGTTCGGCCTGGTGCTGGGCACCCCCACAGCGCTGTTCTATCTCACCGCCGCGTTCACCGCAGTCGCCGGCTACGTCGCCTGGCGGCTGCAGCATTCGGGATTGGGCCGCCGCTGGCTCGCCGTGCGCGAGGACGAGGACGTAGCGCAAGCCCTTGGCATTAAGCTGGTGCAGGTCAAGCTGTCCGCCTACACGATGGGCGCCGGGTTTGCCGGGCTGGCGGGCGGCATTTTCGC
>CAXTRX010000022.1:0-23635 GCA_964246785.1 uncultured Acetobacteraceae bacterium
TCCGCGTGAACGCGATCAGCGCCGGGCCGATCAAGACGCTGGCGGCCAGCGGCATTGGCGATTTCCGCTATATCCTGCGCTGGAATCAGTACAATTCCCCGCTCGAGCGCAACACCACCATCGAGGAAGTCGGCGGTGCGGCGGTGTACCTGCTGTCGGACCTGGCCTCCGGCACGACCGGCGAGGTGCTGCACGTGGATAGCGGCTATCATACCGTGGGCATGAAGAACCCGACCGCGCCAGATATCACCGTCACTCCCACCGAGTAGGGGCACCCCGTGTTCAACCACGTCACCATCGGCGCCCGCGACATGGAGCGGATGGTCGCGTTCTATGACGCCTTCCTGGCGCCGCTCAACATAACCCGGTTCATGCTTGCCGAAACCGGCAACGTGGCCGGTTGGGAGCGCCCGGGCGACGCGGGCCGGCTGTTCGTCGGCACCCCGGTCGACGGCAAGCCCGCCAGCGCAGGCAACGGCAGCATGGTCGCATTCCGGGCGCCGAGCCGAGAGGCTGTCGTCCAGGCCTACCAGGCTGCGCTGGCGCAAGGCGGCGCCGATGCCGGCGCCCCTGGATTGCGCCCGCAATATGGCCCCGACTACTTCGGCGCCTACGTAAGGGACCCGGAGGGCAACAAGCTGCACGCGATGATCTGGAGCGGACCGGCCGGATGAGCCACAACAGCTTCGGCCACCTGTTTCGCGTCACCACCTGGGGCGAGAGCCACGGTCCGGCGATCGGCTGCGTGGTGGATGGCTGCCCGCCCGGCCTGGCACTCACCGAAGCCGACATCCAGCCCTACCTCGACCGGCGCCGCCCCGGCCAGTCCCGCTTCACCACCCAGCGGCAAGAACCAGACGCGGTGCGCATCCTGTCCGGCACGTTCGAGGGCATCACCACCGGCACGCCGATTGCGCTGATGATCGAAAACACCGACCAGCGCTCGCGCGACTACGGCACCATCGCCGAGCAGTTTCGGCCGGGTCATGCCGACCTCACCTACCAGGCTAAATATGGCAGGCGCGACTACCGCGGCGGCGGGCGTTCGTCGGCACGCGAGACGGCCATGCGTGTCGCCGCTGGTGCGGTCGCCCGGCTGGTGCTGCCCGGCGTGCGGATTCGCGGCGCCTTGGTGCAAATGGGCATCGATGGGGTGGACCGCGCCGCTTGGGACTGGGCGGAAGTGGCCAGCAATCCGTTCTTTTGCCCGGACCCGGCAGCCGCATCCCGTTGGGAGCAGCAATTGGCCGCCATCCGCAAGGCAGGCTCCTCGGTGGGCGCGGTGATCGAAGTGGTGGCGGAAGGTGTTCCGGCCGGGCTCGGCGCTCCGATCTATGCCAAGTTGGACGCCGACATCGCCTCGGCGCTGATGGGCATCAATGCGGTAAAAGGTGTTGAAATCGGGGACGGGTTTGCCGCGGCCAGATTGCGCGGCGAGGACAATGCCGATGCCATGCGGATGCAAGACGGCGCAATCGCCTTCGCCAGCAATCATGCTGGAGGCATCCTCGGCGGCATTTCGACCGGGCAGCCGATTGTGGCGCGCTTCGCCGTGAAGCCAACCAGCTCCATCCTGGCGCCGGTGCCCTCGGTGGATCAGCAGGGCCGCGAGGTCGAGGTCACGACGGGGGGCCGGCACGACCCCTGCGTCGGCATCCGTGCGGTGCCTGTCGGCGAAGCGATGCTGGCATGTGTGCTGGCGGACCACATGTTGCGCGACCGTGCTCAGACCGGCGCTGATCGGTTTCTTTGAGCCCTGCTATGAAATGTTAGATTAAGCCAGAATTCCGGCAATCTCACATCATTGTGAGTCGGTGTTTCGGGTGCTAAATACTCACATGGGCTGCATGAACGACGCGCCCCCGCCAATCGACCATGCTGCTCTAAACGCTTTTGTGGAAGGTTTCGGCGCTCAAAAATGGAGCGAACGGTTGCGCTCGCTGGAGCAGGCAGCGTCTGACCAGACGCGCTCAAGCCGCGCGGTCTTGCAGCGCCATATCCTGGAACTGACGGTCGAGCGGTGGCGCCGCGTCGGGCTGAACCGTGCACCAAGTGCGGCCGAACGCCGGATTGCGAGCTTGGCTGCCGATGGCAGCCGGTTGTTCGACCAGTTGTCGGCCAAGGCCAGGGACCGGTTCCGCTCCGCCATGCAGGCGGCAGCCGAGGCCGATAACACGCTGATGCCGATATTTCACATGCTTCGTGCCGCAGCCATGCAACGGGGGCGGGGTTTCGCCGTGAGCTATCCTGGGCTCGAGGATGAGGCGAGCTTCGACCTGTTGCTGCATCGCGATGGGCAGGAGGCCGAGGTTGCTTGTGAGCTGGTCTCCGCCGAAGACGGCCGCGGCGTGCATCGTGGCGCTTGGTGCCGGCTGTGCGACCGGGTCGACCCCGAACTGCAGACTTGGCTGGCGGCCCATCCCGGCCGCTACCTGCTGAAGATGACGCTGCCCGGCGGCTTGAAGGACCTTCCGGAGGGGGATGCGCTCGGCGCGCTGCATGGCCGCATCACCACCATGCTTTCTTCGATGCGCCGGGCTGATTACGACGAAGCCGCCGTCTTGCGACTGGACCCGCTGATGCTTGCTGCAGCCCAGGCTGACGAGTTGGGCCTCATGCCGCGCCTGCGCAACGAGTTCGGGCCGGAGGCGCATCTCGCTGTCACGGTTGCTGAGCGCAGCATGTTCGTCATGGCTGCAAGAGCGGGGCAGGAGAACGATGTTGCGTGCGCCGTGCGCCGCCGCATGGCCGCGGTGGCTCCGACCCGCCTGACCGGGACGCGGCCGGGCATTCTGGCCATGTTTATTGAAGATACCGACAAGACCGAGTGGCGCTTGCTGCGGGAGCGCATGGACCTTGAGGGGGAGGCGCGCCAGTTCCTCACCAATCCGGGCGCCAAGTCGGTCGTGGCGGTGAGTTGCTCAACGCGGCTGGAAATGTTCGGCACCGAGGATGCAGCGCCCGACGGGGAGCTGCGCTTCCGCAACCCCGCGCATCCGTCGGCGAAGCTGGTTGCGTTGGCACCGGCGGTGACGTCGCTGAACTAACACGAGCGTGACGCGAACGTGAACGATTGACCACGAAGATGCTTGCCCGGATCGTACAGCGTAACTAGATGCTGCGGTGCGGCAAGCGGCGGAGCGCGAGATGACTGACGGCGATTATGACGGCAAGCTCAAGGAGCTCGACCGGTTGTTGAACGATCCGGATAGCAGGATGGAGCCTGCGCGCGTCTGGCTGTTGCTCGCTGAAATCTCCAAGCAAGCCCCGGACGCGTCAGCAAAGCAGTCCGCAGCCCTCTAGCCTCCCCGCGGGTTAACAGAGGGGCTAAGGGGATGACTATCCCCTTGCGGGTGCAGGGCGGAGCCCTGTTAATACATCACCCGCTTTGACGGACATTTCATGCTCACCACGCAGCAGCAGCTTTTCCGCAAGTTCTGGTATGCGATCATGCCGCTGCATGAGTTGGAGCGTGGCCCCAAGCCGTTCCGGTTGATGAACACCGATATCGTGCTCTTTCTCGACGAAACCGCCCAGCCGCGTGCCCTGCGGGATCGCTGCTGCCATCGCACCGCCAAGCTGTCGAAAGGCTGGTGTGACAACGGCCAGATCGTCTGCGGCTATCACGGCTGGACCTATGACGGCAGTGGCAAGCTCGTGCGTATCCCGCAATACGACGCTCTGCAGCCGCTGCCCGATCTCGGCGTCGACGCCTTCTGGTGCACCGCCCGTTACGGCTATGCCTGGGTCTCGCTTGAGGAACCCCTGGAGGACTTGTTCGACATTCCGGAAGATCGCGACCCGGCATACAGGCGCATCTTTCAGTTCTACGAAACGTGGCGCACGGCCCCGTTGCGGATGATGGAGAACTCGTTCGACAACGCTCATTTCGCCTTCGTGCACCAGGCGACATTCGGCAACGCGGCGCAACCCAAGCCGCAGAGCTATGAGCTGGTGGAGACCGACTACGGCTTCTACGCCACCACCGTGGTCGACATCCTGAACCCGCCCGAAGCGCACCAGATCACCGGCGTCGCCACGCCTCACACCACCCGGACCATGCAGAACCACTGGTATCTGCCGTTCTCCCGCCGCATGGACATGGCCTATCCCAGCGGCATCCGCCACATCATCATCAACTGCGCCACTCCGGTTGACGACGGAACGATCCAACTCGTGCAACTGCTCTACCGCAACGACACGGAGGCTGACTGCCCCACGGACAAGCTCATCGCTTGGGACCTCAAGATCACCAACGAGGACAAGGCGGTGTTGGAGAGCACCGATCCGGACGCCACGATCGACATTGCGGCAAGGCGCGAGGCGCATATGCCTTCGGACCGGCCCGGAATGATCATGCGCAACCGGCTGCTCGACCTCTTGAAGCAGAATGGTGAGGAGGAAATCCGCCGGGCGCTGCCCCCTGGCCCACCCCTGTCGAGGCCCGGCGCCATGCTGCTGGGTCCGGGGGCGCCGGGCACGGTGGCAGTGGTGATCGACCGCGTGACCCGGCAGGCGGACCGCGTGCTGTCGCTCGACCTGGTGGCCCCGGATGGCAGCGAGTTGCCGCCGTTCCAGCCCGGCGCCCATATCGACGTGCATGTCGCCACAGGCATCGTGCGGCAATACTCGCTTTGCGGCGACCCGGCGGATCGCTCCCGCTACCGTATCGCGGTCTTGCTTGAGGCTGCCTCACGCGGTGGCTCGGCGACGATCCACGCCGCTTTCGCCGAGGGTCGGCGGGTGCGGATCACTGCTCCGCGCAACCACTTCCTGCTGGCCGAGGACTCACCCTACACCGTGCTGATGGCGGGCGGGATCGGGTTGACCCCGATGCTGCCGATGGCGCTGGCGCTGCACCGCGCGGGCAAGCCGTTCGAGCTGAACTATGCAGCCCACAGCCCGCAGACCGCGCCCTTCCTGGCCGAACTCAAAGCTGCGCCATTTGCCGAGCGGGTGCGGGTGCATCTGTCGGCCGGTCCGCAGGGGCGCCGGCTGGATGCCTTGGCCACGCTGATGGGGGCGCCAACAGGGGCGCATGTCTATGTTTGCGGCCCGGTGCGGCTGCAGGACGGGGTGACTGCCGCGGCGGAGCAGCTCGGCTGGCCGTCCACGCGGGTGCATCGCGAGCGCTTCACCGCCGATGTCGACCGCAAGGGCGAGCCATTCACCATGGTGGCACAACGCAGCGGCGTGACGGTCGAAGTGCCATCCGAGCGCAGCATCGTGCAGGTTCTGGCGGACTATGGCGTCGTGGTGCCGATATCATGCGAGCAGGGCGTGTGCGGCACCTGTGTCACGCGCGTCGTGAGTGGCGAGGTCGACCACCGCGACCTCTATCTTTCCGAGCAGGAGCGGGCGCTGAACGAACGCATGACAGTCTGCTGCTCGCGCGGCCAGCCGGGTGGGACGCTGGTGCTGGATTTGTAGTTCGGCGGAACTCCCTCTCCTTCTGGGAGAGGGCTTTGCATTAAGGGCACGCGCGAGCGCAGACGTCTACTCGCGATGGATCGGGTCCACCCAGCGGACCGTCTGCGGACCGGGCGACGGCTCGATGTCCAAGTTCACCACCACAGCCTCGTTGTCGCTGCGGATCACGACGCATTCCAGCGTCTGCTCCGCGCTGGCGTTGATCTCCTGGTGCGGCACGTAGGGCGGAATGAAGATGAAGTCGCCCGGCCCAGCTTCGGCAGTGTATTCCAGCGCCTCGCCCCACCGCATCCGGGCGCGGCCGCGCACCACGTAGATCACGCTCTCCAACGCGCCATGGTGGTGCGCGCCGGTCTTGGCGTCAGGATGGATGTGCACGGTGCCAGCCCAAATCTTCTGCGCACCGACCCGGGCAAGATTGATTGCGGCAGCGCGGCTCATGCCCGGGGTCTGCGCCGTGTTGGGGTCCAGGCTGTCGCCCGGAATCACGCGCACGCCATTGTCCCGCCAATCCGTCATGCCGTCTCCTGCATCATGCCTCGATACGCGATCTGGTCGGCGTAGAGCCGCTGGAACACCGCATACTTTGCATCGTGATAGGGCTTCATCGCCGCATCCGGCTCGATGATCGACCCGGCGCCGCTCATGCCAGCCATGGCGCCCCGCAAATCCGGGTAACATCCCGCTGCCACCCCTCCCAGCATGGCTGCCCCAAGCAGGATCGCTTCCGGCTCGCGCGGCAGCACGATGCGGCAGCCCGTGGCGTCGGCATGGGCGCGCAGGAACACCGGGTTCTTGGTGCCGCCGCCGCAAGCCATGATGGTGTCGATGGCGTAGCCATTGGCGTTCATCGCCTCGATGATATGGCGCGTGCCATAAGCGATGCTTTGGATGGTGGCGAGATACAGCACTGCCAGGTCATCCAACGTTGCGGATAGCCCGAGCCCGACGATGCTGCCACGCGCCGCCGGGTCGGCCCGCGGCGAGCGATTGCCGATGAAGTCTGGCAGCACATGGAGGTGGCGGGTCAGCGCGGCCGGAACCTCCGCCGCAAGCGCACCCAGCCGCTGGTTCAGCACCTGGTACATGGTCTGCCCGTGCTGCTCCGCGAGCTTCAGCAACGCGGGATAGGCGGCGTGGGTCTGCACGACGTGGTCGATCAGCGCGCCCGTGGCCGACTGCCCGCCCTCGCTGAGCCACAGGCCCGGGATCATGGCGGAGTAGTATGGCCCCCAGACCCCGGGCACGAAGGCTGGCTCGGCGACCACCGCCATGTGGCAGCTCGAGGTGCCGCCCACCAGCGCCACACGCTGCCGCAGCGCCGCATCGGTTGGCGTCTGCCCGTCCAGCGAGGCGCCGATGACGCCCAGGCCACCCGCATGCGCGTCGATTGCCGAGACGCCAACCGGTATGCCAGCCGCTAGGCCGAACGCGGCCGCTGCCTCTGCCGAGAGCCCCTGCCCCACAGTACCGCCAAGCGGGCGCACGTCCTGGCCGACGCGGGCGAAGCCTTCGTCAGCCAGCGTGCCCAGGCCGATCTGGCGGAAATAGCTCTCGTCCCAGCGCCGTTCATGGCCGAGATAGGTCCATTTGCAGACCGTCGAACACAGCGAGCGGGAGGTAGCTCCGGTGGCCCGCCAGGTCAGGAAGTCCGGCAGGTCAAAGAACAGGCCGGCCCGCGCCATCACCTCGGGCATGGTCTCCTGCAGCCAAAGCAGCTTGGGCGTTTCCATCTCCGGCGAAATCCGCCCGCCGACATAGTCCAGCACCTTGTGCCCGGCGGCGTTGATGCGCCCGGCCTGGCCAGCGGCCCGATGGTCCATCCAGACGATCACGTCCTGCTCTGCTGCGCCGTCCGGGTCCACCGAGACCGGCTCGCCCGCCGGGCCCGCAACGACCAGCGAACAGGTGGCGTCGAAACCGATGCCGCGCACCGTTAGCCCCGTCCCCGCCGCGAGCAGGGCGTTGCGCACGGCATGGCAGACCGCACCCCAAATGTCGGCGCTGGATTGCTGCACAAAGTCGGGCCGCGGACGCCAAATCTTGATCGGGTTTGTGGCCTGGCCCAAACTCCGGCCGGACAGGTCGAACACCCCGGCACGGGCGCTGCCCGTTCCAACGTCCACGCCGACAACAGCGTCCGTCATAGGCCTTCTAGTGCCACGATTACTGCCAGCGCCTCCGCCGCCCGGTTGAGTTGACGGTATCATCGCGCCACCGGCGCAGCAATCGCGACTGGCGCGGCACAAACCACACGGCCTTGCGTCCAAATGCAACAGGCCGGCTTCCCCGCTTTTACCGCCAGCCCGCCGCCGCTAAAGGTAGCCGACCATGGCTTACCCCCTTGTCACCCGGCTCGACCGTTACATCGCCCGTCAACTGATCATCGCCCTGCTCGGAGCCACCGGCGCCCTGGTGGCGCTGATCTGGCTGACCCAGTCGCTGCGGTTTGTGGAGCTGGTGGTCAATCGCGGCCTGTCGCTGCTGGTGTTCCTGCAACTAACCGGGCTGCTGATCCCGGATTTCGTGGCTGTCATCCTGCCGATCACGACCTTCGTGGTGGTGCAATTCGTCTATGGGCGCCTGTCAGGAGACCGCGAGTTGACGGTGATGCGCACCGCCGGCATGTCCCAGATCGCGCTGGCCCGGCCGGCGCTTGCCGTGGCCGGGATGGCGATGCTCTGCTGCTACGCGCTCAACGTCTGGATCGTGCCCGCCAGCTACAGCGCGTTCCGGGAATACCAGTTCGAAATCCGCAACCGCTTGGCCGCCTTCCTGCTGCAGGAAGGCGTGTTCACCGAAGCCTCCGAAGACCTCACCGTCTACGTCCGCTCCCGCGACGTGGACGGCACCTTGCGCGGCATCCTGGTCGAGGACACGCGCGAGAAGAACACCCGCGCCACCATCCTGGCCGAACGCGGCCGGCTGATCGAAGGCCCGAACGGCCCGGCCGTGCTGCTGGAGAACGGTTCGCGCGAGGAGGTGGACAGCCACACCGGCCGGCTGGACGTGCTGACCTTCGCGCAGAACACGGTCGATCTGACGGGCAACAGCAAGAACAACAACGTGCGCTATCGCGACGTGACCGAGATGTCGATGCACGAGCTGCTGCATCCTGCGGTCAGCGCGCTGCTGCCGCAGGATGCTGGCAAATTCCTGGTGGAAGCGCACCGGCGCCTTTCGGCACCGTGGACGGCGGTGTCGTTCGCGATGGTGGCCCTGCTGTCGGTGCTCGCCGGGTCGTTCCGCCGCTATGGCAACCTGCTGCGGCCGATGGTGGCGGCCTTGGCGGTGACATCGATGCTGGCAGTCCAGTTGGCGATTGCAAACCTGGCCGCCCGCTCGACAGCGCTCATTCCGCTGATCTGGGTGGCGGCGTTGGCGCCGGGCTTGGCCTGCGCCTGGGCGCTGTTCACGCCCAGCCGGTTCGAGCGGCTGGGTGCCAGCAGGGCGCAGGCCATCTCTCGCGGGACCAAGCCGGCGTGATGGTTTTTGCCACGCTGTCGCTCTACATCGCCCGCCAGTTTCTGGCCGCGGTGCTGGCGATGATAGCGGGTCTGTCCGGGCTGGTGTCGCTGTTCGACTTCATCGAGCTGCTGCGGCGCGCGGCCACCAAGCCCGATGCCACATTCGGCCTGGTGCTGCAGATCGCGGCGTTGCGGCTGCCCTACATCATGCTGCAGATCATGCCGTTCGCCATCCTGCTGGGCGGGATCCTGGCGTTTTGGCGGCTTACCCGCTCGTCCGAGCTCATCGTGGCGCGCGCGGCTGGTATCTCCGCCTGGCAGTTCCTATCGGCCCCGGTTGCCTGCGCGGCCATGCTGGGCGTGAGTGCCACGGCGTTGGTCAGCCCGCTATCCTCGGCGATGCTGGCTCGGGCAGAGGCACTCGACAACACCTACCTGCGCACTGGCGGTGGTCCCTTGACGCTGGCGGGCGGCCAGCTCTGGCTGCGCCAGTCGGATCGGGAATTGGCGCCCAATGGCGTTGCCATCCTCAATTCACGCACCGTTCGCCTGCGCAAGGGCCGCCTCATCGGCACCGACGTGGTGGTGTTCCGGCTTAGCTCCGACGACCGCGAGTTGCAGCGCGTCGAAGCGACCGACGCAGAACTGACCCCGGGCGCCTGGCTGCTGCACGGCGCCCGCACCATGCTGCCGGACCACCTGCCCCAGCCCGTGGGCACCATGCGGCTGCCGACTGACCTCACGGTAGGGCGGGTGCAGGAAAGCTTTGCCTCGCCGGACACGCTTTCGGTGTGGGCGCTGCCTGGCTTCATCCGGCTGTTGGAGCGATCGGGCTTCTCGTCCGTGCGCCATCGGCTGCACTTCGAAGCCCTGCTCGCGCTGCCGCTGCTGGCGGCCACCATGTCGCTGGTCTCCGCCGGCTTCTCCATGCGCGCGACCCGGCGCGGCGGAGTGGCGCAGATGATCGGCAGCGGGGTGGCGGCCGGGTTCCTGCTGTTCGTGGTGTCCAAAGTGACCGAGGAGTTCGGCCAGTCCGGCGCCTTGCCCGTGGCACTCGCCGCCTGGGCGCCTGCGCTCGCCGGGCTGATGCTGGCCATCGCCCTGTTGCTGCATCTTGAGGATGGTTGATGGCCATCCGATCGCTGGCCGCAGCTTTCCCTGCCGCCGCTTCCAGGCTCGTGCTTGGTATGGTGCTGGGGGCTATGGTCGGCGCGGTCCTGCTGCTGCCCCGCCAAACCGCGCAGGCCCAATTCGTCGGCCCGCAGGCTGGCGACCGGCAAGTCACGCCGCTGGACCGCAACCAGCCGGTGGGCTTCACGGCCGACAACATCGAGTATGACCGCGACACCGGCATCGTCACCGCCACCGGTCATGTCGAGGCGTTCCAGAACGACCATTTGCTGCGTGCCGACAAGGTCACCTTCGACCGCAACACCAACGTCGCCGCGGCATCCGGCCATGTAACCATCGTGGAACCGGACGGGCAGGTGTTGTTTGCCGACTATGCCGAGCTGACCCAAGGGATGCGCCAGGGCGTGCTGACTGGCATGCGGGCGCTGCTGGCGGAGAATGGCAAGCTCGCCGCCAATGGGGCCCGCCGCACTGACGGCCAGATCAACGAGCTGACCCACGCCGTCTACACCACCTGCGACCTCTGCAAGACCGACCCGACCAAGCCGCCGCTATGGCAGTTGCGCGCGCTCACCGCGACCCAGGATATCGAGCACAAGCGCATTGAGTATCACGACGCGCTGCTCGACATCGACGGGATACCGGTCGCCTACATCCCCTACCTGTCGACGCCCGATCCCTCGGTGCGGCGGGCGAGCGGCTTTCTCACCCCGGTGTTCGGCGAAGCAAGCCATGTCGGCGCCTTTTTCGAGCAGCCGTATTTCTGGGCGATCGACGACAACCAGGACCTTACCATCGCGCCCGAAATCGCGAGCGAGAGCGGCGAGCAGCTCTCGGCCGAGTATCGCCGCCGCTTCAACAACGGCACGATGCTGGTCGACGGAGCAGGCGCGCTGATGCACGGCAATCCCGAGGGCTACATATTCGCCAAGGGCGACTTCGACTACAACGACACCTGGCGGTACGGCTTCAACATCAACCGTGCCACCAGTGCCACTTACCTTGCCGATTTCCGGGTGCAGAATTATAGCAGCTTGCTCACCAGTTCGGCCTATGTCGAAGGCTTCGGGGTCGGCTCCTACACCAAGTTGGACGCAATCGCCTACCAAGGCCTGGCGACCTCGATCAATCAATCGACCCTGCCCTACGTGTTGCCCCGCTACGAATATAGCTATTTCAGCGAACCTGACTTCCTCGGCGGCCGCTGGCGGTTCGACACGGAGGACTTCAACGTCGTCCGCGACGTGGGCAACAACACCCAGCGCGCAGGCGGCAGCATCGACTGGCAACGGCCGTTCGCAGGCGATCTCGGCGAGCGCTACAACGTGACGGTGCATGCCGATGTCGCGGCCTACCACGCGACCGACCTCAATCAGCAGCCCGCCTACGGCAGCGCCACCAGTGCAGACCTGGCTCGGGCACAGCCGACGGTGGCCGCCATCATGCGCTGGCCGTTCATCCGCGACACGGGCGGCGCAGGCACCCAGATCGTGGAGCCGATCGTGCAGTTGATCGCCGCCCCCAACGCCGGCGCCTTTTTCGGCAAAAACATCCCCAACGAGGACAGCGTCGACTACGAATTCGACGATGCCACCCTGTTCTCGCTCAATCGCTTCGGCGGCATCGACCGGTTCAATGGCGGGCTGCGCGCCAATATGGGGCTGCACGGAAGTTGGACGGTGGCCGGCGTCACCTTCGACGGGCTGATCGGCCAGTCCTATCGCGAGCATCGCGACAACAGCATCCCGCTTGGCGCTGGCGACAACAACCATGTTTCGGACGTGGTGATGCGGGGGACGTTCACGCCCTCGACTTGGTTCGACTTGACCGTGCGGGGACGAGTTTCGCCGCGCAACGGCGACATCACGTTCGGCGAAACCGTGGCATCGTTCGGCAAGCCGACGCTGCGTGTGGGCGTCGGCTATTTGTACTCCGACATCAATCCATATTTCCTGTTCACCACGCCGCCCTCGTCAAATCCGCCCACCGGCTATCCGGCAAGCTACTTCACGCCTCGCAACGAAGTCGAAACTTCGGTCAGCACTCAGTATGGCCGCTATAAGCTCGCCGGTAATGCCCGCTACGACGTGCAAACCGACAGCCTAGACACGATGGGAGTGCGTGGCACCTATGAAGACGAGTGTTTTATCTTCGACGTTAACTACATCCGGCGCTATACGTCGATCAACGGCGACAGCGGCGGGACCACGATTTTGTTCCAGATAACGCTGAAAACGGTCGGGCAGTTCGGCTTCCACGGGTAGCGATAGGGATTAAAGAATGCGTCCAGGCTTCACTTCCGCTCTCCTCATGACAACGGCGCTGCTCGCCGCCGCCGGGCCGCCACCGGTTGGCAGGCCGAGCGTGCAGCCGATCAGCGCCACCGTGCCAAACCCGGCCGACCCTGCGGCTTCCATGGAGAGCATCGTGGCCGTAGTCAATGGCGACGTGATCAGCCAGGGCGATGTGCAAGCGCGGGCAAGGCTGTTTGCGCTGTCCACCGGGCTGCCGATGAGCCCGGATGTGCTGAACCGGCTGGAACCGCAGATCAAGCGCCAGTTGATCGATGAGCGCTTGCGGCTGCAGGAGGCACAGCGCCGCAAGATCGTGGTCACGGACAAGGAAATCGCCGATGCCATCAGCAGCATCGAGCAGCGCAACGGTATGCAGCCGGGAGCATTGCGGCAGAAGCTCGGCGCCCAGGGCGTGGCGCTGCGCACCTTGGTGGACCAGACGCGGGTGCAGATCGGCTGGACCCGGGTGCTGCGGGAGGAACTAGGCCCGCGTGCTGAAATCACCGATGCGGACATAGCGGCCCAGCAAGCCGTAATAAAGGCCGAGACCGGGCAGCCAGAATACCGGGTGGCAGAGATCTTCCTGCCGATCGAGGACCCGACCAAAACCGCGGACACGCAACGCTTCGCCGACACCGTGATCGGGCAGCTTCGTACCGGCGCTCCCTTCCCGGTTGTGGCGGCGCAGTTCAGCCAGAGCCAGACGGCGCTTCAGGGCGGTGACCTCGGTTGGGTCCGCGCTTCAACGCTCGACCCGCAAGTGGTCAAAGTGCTGAGCGAAATGCCGGTTGGTGCCGTGAGCAACCCAATCGTGGTGCCCGGCGGCATCATCATCGTCACCCTGCATGACAAACGCGAAGTCGGGCGCGACATCGCCACCGTGATCTCGCTGCGCCAGGTGTTCCTGCCGTTCGCCACGCCGCTGAACCCGCAAGACCCGACAGAGCAGCAGAGAAAACTACTTCTTGCCGCCGAAACCATCGCCAAGACCGTCCATAGCTGCGACGCGATGGAAGCAGTGGCCAAGTCCAACAACAGCCCCCGTCCGCCCGATCCGGGCGAGGTTCGGCTGGAGGGCTTGTCCGGCCCAATGCGAGCATTGTTAACGCCGATGCAGCCCGGGCAGGCCAGCCGGCCATTAATCTCGACCGATGGCATCGGCGTGGTGGTTGTCTGCTCGCGCGAGCAAAAGAACATTGCGGACGCCAGCAAGGAGGAAATCTCCAACCAGCTGCTCAACCAGCGGGTTGAGCTCGTCTCCCGCCAAGTGGTGCGGGACTTGCGGCGCCGGGCCTATATCGACCAGCGGAGCTGACGGTCCGCTACGGGAGGTCATTGCCCGGCACGGGCTGGATGCGCGGCGCTCGCTCGGGCAGCATTTCCTGCTCGATTTGCAATTGGTGGCGCGGATAGCGGGCCTGGCCGGCGACCTCGATGGGCGTCATGTGGTGGAGGTGGGTCCCGGTCCTGGTGGGCTCACCCGCGCCCTGCTCGCGAGCGGGGCGGCCTCCGTCATCGCGGTGGAGATCGATCCGCGGGCGGTCGCCGCCATGGAAGAACTTGCCCAAGGCCAATCCAGGCTGCGGGTGGTGGCCGGCGATGCACTCGCACTCGACCTGGTGAGCCTGGCGCCCACGCCACGCGTCGTGGTGGCCAACCTGCCCTACAATGTCGGCACGCCTCTGCTGGTGCGCTGGTTGCGGGAGGCGGGTGCCTGGGAGCGGCTGACGCTCATGTTCCAACTTGAAGTGGCGGCGCGGATTTGCGCCCCGCCGGGAAGCGGGGCCTATGGCCGCCTGGCCGTTCTGGCACAATGGACGGGAACGCCGCAGCTCCTCGCCCGTATTCCGGCCGCGGCATTTTGGCCGCCGCCGAAGGTGGTCTCTGCGGTCATCGGCTTCCGGCCGCATGCCGAGCAACCAGACCCGGCGTTGTTTGCCGCGATGGAACGCCTGACCGCCGCCGCGTTTGGCCAGCGCCGTAAGATGTTGCGTGGCTCATTGCGGCCCCTGGGCGGCGAGGCGTTGCTGGACGAAGCCAGGATCGACCCGGCGCGCCGGGCCGAAACGCTCTGCATTGCCGAGTTCGACCGATTGGCGCGCCTGATCGCCGGCCGCATGTGACCGGGCCTCCCTGCTCCGGCGAAGAACCGGGGACGGGAGCCGCTACCGCCCGATAATGCCCTCGACCGTCGCCTTCAGCGCGTCCATGCCGAACGGTTTGGTCATCACCAGCACGCCCTCATCCAAAAGGTTGCTGCGCGCGGCGGCGTCTTCCTCATAGCCGGTCACGAACAGCACCTTCAGGCCCGGGCGGCGCTGGCGTGCGACATCCGCCAATTGCCGGCCGTTCATCCCGCCGGGCAAGCCGACATCGGTCACCATAAGGTCGATCCGGATCTCCGATTCCAGCGCGTGCAAGCCCGAACGGCTGTCATGCGCCTCGACCACGGTGTAGCCAGCGTCCGACAGCACATCGGTCAGGAACATGCGGGCCGCCGGCTCGTCATCCACCACGAGCACGGAGCTGCGGGTGACCTTCTTGCCCACGCCGTTGGCCAACTCGCGTTCGTCCACGAGCCCGAGATAGCGCGGAAGATAGATGTTGACCATCGTGCCTTCCCCGACCTCGCTGCGCAGCCGCACGTGGCCGCCGAACTCCTGCACCAGGCTCTGCACCATCGCAAGACCCAGCCCGGCGCCCTGCGCAGCAGGCTTGGTGGTGAAGAATGGGTCGAATGCCTGCGCCCGGACGCTGGACGGCATGCCCGTTCCCGTATCGGTGACGGAGAGCACAGCGTACTCGCCTGGCGGTATGTCGCCAAGGGCCTCGGCCGGTTGGGACAGGAAAACGTTCGCCGTCTCGAGGAGGATAGTGCCGCCGTCCTGCATGGCGTCGCGGGCGTTGATGACCAGGTCGAGCAGGGCGCTTTCGATTTGGTTTGGGTCACATAGACTAGGCCACAACTCATTGGCGTGCCGCGTTTCGATGCGGATCATCGGGCCCACGGTGCGGCGGAAGATGTCTTCCATGCCCGCCACGAGGTTGCTGACCCGGCTTGGCCGCGGCTCGGACGGGCGGCGCTGAGAAAAGGTCAACAAACGGCCCGCGAGCAGAGCAGCGCGGCTGGCGGAGGCGAGTGCGGTCTCGATGTAGTTGCTGATCTCGGCGACGCGGCCCTGCGAAACCCGCACCTGCATCAGCTCCAGGCTGCCGCAGATGCCTTGCAGCAGGTTGTTGAAATCATGCGCGACGCCGCCCGTGAGCTTGCCGATCGCTTCCATTTTGTGCGCCTGGCGCAGCATATCCTCTACCTGGCGCCGTTGTTCCGCCTCGGCATGCAGGCGGGCGTTGGCGGCAGCCAATTCATGGTCGCGCTGAGAACTTTCCGCCTCGCTTGCCTCAAGCGCCAGACGCAACCGCTTGACCTCCTCCTGCGCATTGGCGGCAGCGCGCATCCGGTGCAGCACGGCAGCGATCAGGCGCCCGCAAGCCTCCAGCGTGGCCATGTCTTGCTCGGTCCACGCGCGTGCGGCGCGGCGGTCCACCTGCAGAACGGTTTGGGAGGTGCCTGCAAAGCCCGGCCGCAGCGGCACCGCGGCGCTGGCTTGCACGCCATGGCTGGCCAAGTAGTGGGGTTGAGCGAACTGCGCTTGCCCACCCATGGCCTGGGAGGTGCCTGGTTGCCCAGCTTGCAGCACGTGCTCGGCGAGCGTGCCCACAGGCAACGGCTGCGCGGCGTCGCCCACGACGCCTGGGAGCCAGCCGTAACCGGCGCGGATCGCACCGGTGAGCGTTTCAGGCTGCAACTCCCAGAGTCCGGCCAAATCCGCGTCGACTGCCTCTGCGGTTACCCGGCAGGCTTCGTAAAGCACGCTCTCGCAGTCCGTTGCTTTCACCGCAAGCTCCGCGAGGTCGGCAAGGCAGGCTTGAGGATCAAGCGTATTCTGACGCTGCTGCGCATGCGATACGGACATCGGCCACACCCCGTTCATACTCTTGTATATGACGGGAATAAGTAACCTGGATCGGTTGGGAGGCCAGATAAGACCGCGTTAAGACGTCGTTAATTCGTCAGCGAGATCCATCGCTGGCTGCGCCAAGACAATACTCACCCTTGTGTAACAATAAGCGCGGCATTTTCATCGCAGGCGAGCTTACTTTTGTTAGGATTCCATTTTGCGACAACCGTCAAATCTGGAAGCAACCGCTCTTGTTACTTAGATAAAGCTGGCCATTGATTTACCGTTGCCGGACGGCGCGACCGCCGCGGTCATCCGTCAGCGCGCGGCACCCAAGGAACGCTGGCGATTTCAATCCCGTCTTCGGCCAAGCGCTCGGCCTCCTCGGGCGTGGCATCGCCGTAGATCCCGCGCGCTGCGGCCTCACCATTGTGGATGCGCCGGGCCTCGAGAGCAAACGTATTCCCGACATACTCGCAGCGCTTCTCAACTTCCATCCGCATACGCTGCAACAGTGCCCGCAGCGCGTCCGGCATTGCGCCACCAGCCAGTGGTGCGGCTGGCTGAACCGGCGCGACAGGGATCGCCACGGCAGTGGCTGGCGCCTCGACCTGGCTCGGCTCCAGCTCCTGGGCAGACGGTTGTCGTACTCTGAGCTGTCTCTTGGCCACGGCTGGCGCCATCAGCGCGCGCCTGACCTTCACCACGCCGCAAACCGGGCAAGACAACAAGCCGGCGGCCGCCTGCACGTCGAATGCAGCACTGTCGCGAAACCAACCGTCAAACGCGTGCTCGGCTTGGCAGCGAAGCTGGTAGTGGATCATCTATTGCGTCATTCGCCAGCCAGCATCGCGTCCAGCTTGCCAGCACGCTCCAGCGCGACCAACTGGTCGCTCCCGCCGACATGATGCCCCCCGACGAAAATCTGCGGCACGGAGCGAGCACCGCCGGACCGCTCGATGGACTGGGCGCGCTCTGGGGTGCCGTGCGGCGCATTGATCTCTTCAAACGCCACGCCCTTGCGTTTTAGCAGGTTGACCGCCCGCGCGCAAAATGGGCACCAAGGCTGGGTATAGACTTCAACACGCGGCACCTACTCGTCTCCTGACACGCCATCCCATCGCAACGGACGCGTCCACTCAATGGCGACGCTGGCCGCGTAAGACAAGGCCGGCCGCGGCTTTCGGGTCAACCGGCGGCCAATCTTCGGCTACGCCAAGCCTATGTCGGGTGGCGCATAATCCACCCGCGCGCCCACCAGCACGTCCACGTGGGCGGCGCCGCCTGCCATCAGCGCGGCCGTGCAAGCGGCGGCGGTCGCACCCGTGGTCAGCACGTCATCCACCAGCACGACACCCCGCCCGGCAATGGCATGGGCGCGGCTCGGACGCAGCTCGAAGGCTCCCGTCACGGTTGCCGCACGCTCCTGGCGCGTCTTGCCAGCCAGCGACTCGGTCGCGCGGACGCGGCGGAGTGCGTCGGGCAGCACCGGAACTCCAGCAGCCCGCCCAATGGCCCGGGCGAGCAGAGCGGACTGGTTGTAGCGCCGGCTCAGCAGACGGCGGCGATGCAGCGGCACCGGCACCAGCACGTCGGCGTCCCGCAGCAGTGGCGCGCCCGCTCGCGCCATATGCCCCGCCAGCGCTGCTGCCACTTCCACCCGGTCGCCGTATTTCAACGGCAGGATGAGGCGTTTGGCTTGCTCGTCGTAGCGCAACGCGGCCCGCGCTTCACGCCAGGGTGCCGGCCAGGCGGCACATTGGCCACATTCCATCGCGAGCCCGCCCTCCCCGGCGTGGCCGAACGGGCGGCCACAGCGATGGCAGCAAGGGTCGGTCACAAAGGCGGTGACGCGGAAGCAGTCGGCGCAAAGGCGGCCCGGCGCTTCCACCCCGGCGTCGCAGGTGAGGCATCGCGCCGGAAGCACAAGGCCGAGCGTCATGGTGAGCACCAAACGGCCCGCTGTGTTGAACCTTTGCCGGTCGAGTGGCAGTCCATACATAGGCGTGAGTGTATCTGTTCGGGTGGCACTGCGTCCATGCTCCACCCTTGGTTTCAGACTTAAACACCGCACATCGCGGGCTATGACAGAAAGCGTGTTCGATCGCCGCGCCGTTCGCCTGCACCGGGATCGTGCAGCGCAGTCGGTGAGCCAGGTGCAGCCCATCCTGCAGGACGTGGCGGAACGGCTGCTTGATCGGCTGGACGACACCACCCGCCGTTTCTCCCATGCGCTCGACATTGGCGGGCGGGGCGTTGTGGCGCCCATGCTGCGGGCGCGTGGGCTTGCGGTAACGAGCTGTGAATTGTCTCCAGCCATGGCGCGGCTGGATGGCGCGGTGGTGGGCGACCCGGAATGGCTGCCGTTTGCGCCGGCAAGCTTTGACCTGGTGGTCGCCAACCTGTCCCTGCATATGGCCAACGACCTGCCTGGCGCCTTGGTGCAGCTCCGCTCTGCGCTCCAGCCTGATGGGTTGTTTTTGGCCAGCCTGCCGGCCCTGGGAACGCTGGCAGAACTTCGCAGCGCACTGACTCAGGCCGAGGCGGACCTCACCGGCGGAGTCAGCCCCCGGGTGGCGCCGTTCGCAGGCTTGCCCGACTGCGCCGGGTTGCTGCAACGCGCCGGCTTTGCGCTGCCGGTCGCCGACGCTGACACGGTGACGTTGCTGTATGCCGATCCGCTCGCCCTGCTGCGCGACTTAAGGGCAGCAGGGGAGACCAATGCCGTCACGCTGCGAGATCGTCGCATACCCCCGCCAGCGTTGTTTGCCGAAGCCCTCAGCAATGTGCCGCAGCGCGACGGACGCACCGTTGCCACCTTGCAGCTTGCTATGCTGACCGGCTGGGCGCCTGGACCTGGGCAACCAACACCAGCGCCGCGCGGCAGTGGGACAGTGAGCCTCGCGCAAGTCCTGAGCAAGTAGCTCCATACCAGGATGTATAGCTGATACCATTTGCAGGGTGATGCGCCTGGCTGGCGGCATGAATATCTTCCGGTTGTCGAACCGGGCAAACACTTCGCGCCCGAACGAACGGCCCGCTCATTTGGAACGGGCCGCTTTTAGAGGACCTAGATTATGGCTTCCAAATTGCTTGTTGCTGCAACGGTTGCAGCGCTAAGTCTGGCGACGACGGCATTTGCCGCGCCTTACTCAACCGGCTTTGATAACACCACCCTGCCCGAGAATGGCCAGAATGGCGCCGTCGAGTCCCCGAACTCGCTGCCACCAGGCTTCTATGCCGGCACCACCCAGCAGCGTCGCGCGGACGCCGCCAACCGCTGGTTCGCCCAGCAGGCGGCCTCGCAGCACTATGCTCAGGCCCGGCAGTCTACCGCCGCCAACTAAGGCCGGTCATACACCACGGGTGAGGAAGGGGGCTGGTGCTGTTGGCAGCAGCCCTTTTTCTTTGCCCTGTCGCCACCGGGAGTCAGCCGCCAGTGAGGCTCATGGTGCGCCCGACCGAGGCTGCCGGGCGGCGCCGGTCGATGAGGAAGTCATGTCCCTTCGGCTTGCGCGCAATCGCCTCGCGGATGGCGGCCGCCAAAGCTGCGTCATCGGCGCCACTGCGCACGACCGCCCTCAGGTCCGCCGCGTCGTCCTGCCCCAGGCACATGAACAACGTCCCAGTGCAGGTTAACCGCACACGATTGCAGCTCTCGCAGAAGTTGTGCGTCATCGGCGTGATGAAGCCGATCCGGCGGCCCGTTTCCGCCACCTCGAAATAGCGCGCTGGCCCGCCGCTGCGATAGGCGGATTCAACCAAAGTCCAGCGACGGCGTAAACGGGCGCGCACCAGGGATAGCGGCAGATATTGGTCTGCGCGATCAGTCACGTCTCCCATCGGCATGGTCTCGATTAAGGTGAGATCCAACCCTTCGCGGCCGCTCCATTCGAGCATGCTGTCGAACTCATCTTCGTTGACGCCCTTGAGCGCCACAGCATTCACCTTGACTGCCAAACCAGCCGCTTTTGCCGCACGGATCCCCGCCAAAGTCTTGTCGATCCGGCCCCAGCGCGTGATCCGGGCGAACGTCTCCGGGACCAAGGTATCCAAGCTGACATTGACCCGGCGCACTCCCGCGGCATGAAGCGGCTCGGCCAGGCGTGGCAGTTGAGTGCCATTGGTGGTGAGGGTAACTTCCTCAAGGCCGTGGCCAAGCCGGGCGCCCAAGGCGCGAAACAGGTGCATGACGTCGCGCCGGACCAACGGCTCGCCACCGGTGATGCGCAGCTTACGCACACCCAGCGCGATGAAGGCGCCGCATACGCGGTCAAGCTCCTCAAGGCTGAGCACGTCAGCACGTGGCAGAAACTCCATGTCCTCCGTCATGCAATAGACGCAGCGTAGGTCGCAGCGATCGGTCACCGAAACGCGGAGATAGCTGATGCCTCGACCAAACGGGTCGACGACCGGGGCGGGAACAGGTGTGGGCATCGCTGTAGTGTCGGCTGCTCCAGGCCTCGCTTCAACCCCCCAAGGCCGATCACCCGCCGATCACTCCCGGGGCGGTCCCGGGTCCGTCCCAGTCACTCGCCGTCGAACCTTGTCGCCGCCTCGACAATCTCTAGCGCAATGACCTCGGCATTGATGAGAACCTTGCCGGCATGGGCAAAGTTGACCGTCACCCTGCCGCCGATCACGGATTGGACTTGGCCGATGCCCCAGTCCGGCCGAGCCGGATGACGCACGCGCTGGCCAGGTTCGATGGGCGAGAAGGAGTCCATGCGGGTGCAATATCCGACAGCGCTCTGGGTTGCGTGCGGCAAAACCTCTCGCCTGCTTCTTATTGGTTCGTAGATCGCAGCCGTTGTCATGATAGCGTTGGCAAGGGCGGCGGACGGATGGTCATGGACCAGGCAAGCGCGAGGCAACAGGTGGATCAACTGCAGCTAGCGGACGCGCTCTGCGCCCGGTTATGCCACGACCTAAGCAGCCCGCTCGGCACCCTGATTAACGCGCTGGACTTGGCATCGGAGGATGCCGCCTATTTGCCCGAAGCCTTATCGCTGGCCGGCGAAAGCGGGCATTATATGGTACGGCAGATCCGGCTGCTGCGCGCAGCCTGGGGCGGAAATTGCGGCCGTCTCAGCAACCAGGAAGTGTTGGCATTGGCGGCTGGCTTGCCGTCCCGGGTCAAGGTTGACGCCAGCCAGCTTGGCGAGGGTCCCTTCAGCGAGGCGGTCTCCCGTATGCTGGTCAACCTCATGCTGCTGGGGGCGGACGGGCTGCCCCGAGGCGGCTTGATGCGGCTGATTGGAAATCGCGACATTATCCTAGCCGTCGAAGGCCCCGGTGCAGCCTGGCCCGAGGCGCTTATGACCGCTATCGCCGGCCCAGGAGGTGTCACCATAACCGACCCGAGCACGGTCACGTCGCCGTTCGCCGTGCTGCTGGCCGCTGCATTGGGGCTGCGGCTATCCTTGCTGCTCGCGCCCGGCCCGATGTTGGATGGCGTGCCGCCCATCTTGCTGGCTCCGCTTTAACCTTCTCTTCGGCTTCTTCTGCCATCATCCGCTAGCACCGGAGCGGATGAATGGACGAATTACTGGCCGAGTTCCTGACTGAGACGGCGGAAAGCCTATCCGCCCTGGACGCAGCTTTGCTCAAGCTGGAGCGCGAGCCAGGCGATGCCAGCACAATGGCGGTCGTCTTTCGCCTGGTTCATACCATCAAGGGCACCTGCGGCTTCCTCTCTCTGCCACGGCTCGAACGGGTGGCGCATGGGGCGGAGGAGCTGCTGGGTGAGGTGCGGGACGGCAAGCGTGCTGCCACGTCCGAGCTGATCACCACCGTGCTGGCAGATCTGGACAAGATCAAACACATCGTGGCCGTGCTGCGTGAAACAGGGCTCGAGCCAGAGGAAAACCCAACCGTCCCGGCCGCGGCTATTCCAGCAGGTGGCAAGCCCAAAAGCCCTCAACCCAAGCCGGCGCCAGAGCCAGCTTCCCTGGCGCCAGGTGCCGCTGAGGCGCCGGCAACCCCCCCGGCAGCCGCCCAAACCACGGTGCGGCCGGACGTACGCGCCCCCGCGCCGGACGGCATCCGCGTCGATGTCAGGATCCTAGAAAGCCTGATGACGCTGGTGAGTGAGCTCGTGCTGACCCGCAACCAGCTTATGCAAATCTCCCGCAACGAGGACGACAGCCGGTTCACTGCACCTTTGCAGCGCCTGTCCCACATCGTGTCCGATCTGCAAGAGGGCGTGATGAAGACGCGCATGCAGGCCATTCGCCACGCCTGGAGCCGGCTGCCGCGCATGGTACGAGAGCTATCGGCCGATTTGGGCAAACCGATCGCCTTGGTGATGCTTGGGCAAGATACCGAGCTGGACCGTCAATTGGTTGAGCTGATCCGTGATCCACTCACCCATATGGTGCGCAACAGCGCCGATCACGGCTTGGAGCTGCCGGAAGTGCGGGCGGCCGCTGGCAAACCTGCCACCGGCACGATCACGCTGAACAGCTACCACGAAGGTGGCCACATTATTGTGGAAGTGTCCGATGACGGGGCAGGGCTGCCGGTCAAGCGGATTGCAGAGCGGGTGGTGTCTCAGGGACTGGCGACCTCGGCTGAACTGCTGGCGATGAGCGACCAGCAGGTCGAACGCTTCATCTTCCATCCGGGTCTGTCCACGGCGGCGTCCGTCACGGCGGTGTCTGGCCGCGGTGTTGGCATGGACGTAGTGAAAAGCAACATTGAGCGAGTTGGTGGCACAATCGACGTGCGCAGCGTGGCGGGCCAGGGCACGGTGTTCACCATCAAGATTCCACTGACTTTGGCGATCATCTCGGCCTTGATCGTCGAAGCTCAGGGAGAACGCTTCGCGCTGCCGCAGCTTTGCGTATCGGAATTGGTACGCGCCGAGACGACCGGCGAGGTAGGCTCGAGCGGGCTGGTGATTGAGCGCATCGATGGAACACCCGTGCTGCGGCTGCGAAACCAACTCCTGCCGTTAATCCACTTGAAGGACGTGCTTCGCTTGCCCGAAGACTCGATTGGGGGTGAGGACGATGCGGTCACCATCGTCGTGATCAATGTCGGCCGCAGCGTACTCGGCCTGATCGTCAACCAGGTTTTCGATACCGAAGAGATCGTCGTCAAACCGGTCTCTCCCCTGCTCCGCCATATCCCGATGTTCAGCGGTAACACCATCCTGGGAGATGGCACCGTCATCATGATTTTAGATCCGAATGGGCTTGTCTGTTCAATCGGCACTGCTTCCAACAATGAAGAGTGCAAGCTCGAGGAGGCCACGCTCGAGAATTTCGAGCGCACTGGTGATCGCCGATCCATGCTGCTGGTGCGCGTCGCGCAGCAGACCAGCCCGGTCGCCGTGCCGCTGGGGCTG
>CAXTRX010000022.1:23645-28708 GCA_964246785.1 uncultured Acetobacteraceae bacterium
TGGTTGCCCGTATCGAAAGCGTGGCCCTGGAGTCGATCGAGCGGTCTTCAGGCCGCTCAGTGACATGCTACCGAGACAAGTTTATGCCGCTTGTAGAGCTATGCGGGGCCAGTAAGCCGGGGCAGACCCATGCGCAGGTGCTGGTCTTCACCGATCATGGCCGCTCGATGGGCTTGGTGGTGGATGACATTGTGGACGTGGTCGAGGAGGAGTTGGTGATCGAGTTGGCCGGCGGCCGCCCCGGCGTGCTCGGAACCGCGCTGATCGGCGGCCAAGTCACGGACGTGATGGACGCTGGGCACTGGCTCATGCAAGGCTGGCAAGATTGGTTCAGGGACCCTGGTCGATCGGGCAGCGGCGAGGCCCACAACCGCTTGTTGGTCGTTGAGGACAATGCCTTCTTTCGGCAACTCCTGCTGCCAACTTTGTCGGCGGCCGGCTACCAGGTGACCGCCGTTGAGAGCGCGATTATGGCGCTTTCGCTTCGTGATCGCGCAAAAGCACCCCTGTTTGACGCGATCATCTCAGATGTCGAGATGCCCGACATGGACGGGCTTTCGTTTGCCAGAAGCGTCCGGGCGGGGGGGCGATGGGCGCGCATCCCGCTGATTGCGTTGAGTGGCCGGTTCGACTCGCATGACGTCGAACGCGGCCAATTGGCAGGATTTGACGAGTATGTCGGCAAGTTCGACCGTGAGGGCCTGATGGCAGCGCTGCAACGCCAGCTTGAACTGAGAAGGCAGATTGCAGCATGACCACAAGTGAGAAAATATCTAGAGTTGACGAACAAAGCCAATCGGCAGGGTTCGTAACACTGATCCTGGCAGGCCAGCTTTGCGGCGTATCTGTAGCAGAGGTGCGCGATATCCTTCGTGAGCAGCCTATTGCACGCGTTCCGCTTGCACCGCCGGACATTGCTGGAAGCCTCAATCTACGCGGCCGCATCGTAACTGCGATCGATGTGCGGCGGCGACTGCAGCTTGCGCCGTCGACCGCCGGTATACGCCCGATGGCAGTCGTTACCGAGCAAGCGGGCGAGCTTTACGCCTTGCTGGTCGACCAGGTCTGCGAGGTCATCTGGCCGAACCCACGCATGTTCGAGTCCACCCTAGCCACACTTCCGCAAATATGGGGCCGCTATAGTGCCGGTTTGTACCGGCTGGAAGATGCCTTGATGATCGTCTTGGATGTCAAACGTCTGATTTCACTGTCGGCTGACATGGCATGACCACCAATGAGCAAGTATGCCTTGTGGTCGATGATAGTCGTATCGTGCGCAAGGTCGCGCGGCGCATATTGGAGGCGCACGGCTTCATGATAGCCGAGGCGGTCAATGGCGAGGATGCCCTGGATCAGTGTCGATCCAAGCTGCCGGATTGCATCCTCCTAGACTGGAACATGCCTGTGATGAACGGCCTAACGTTTCTAAAGTCGCTCCGGGAAGAGTTTGGCCCCGACAACCCTCCAGTCGTATTCTGCACCACGGAGAATGAGGTCGACCGGATGCTGTCTGCGCTTGAATATGGCGCCCAGGAGTACATCATGAAGCCTTTCGACGCTGATATCCTCACGAGTAAGTTCGCACAACTTGGTTTGCTGTAAACCGCCAAGCATGACCCTATCTCATTCAACGTCGTCACTCCCGCAGCGTCGTTTGTTCAAGTGTCAGTCGCGATGAGGCAGTTCGCTTTCCTGGCTGATCTGCTCCGTAAACGCTCCGGCTTGGTGATTGGCGAAGAGAAGATCTATTTGCTCGAAACCCGGTTGGCGCCGTTGCTCCGCCAGGCCGGCCTGCCAACCCTGGATGCGCTGGCCGACCAGTTGGCAGTAACGCCCAGCAGCAAGCTCGAGCAAGCCTTTGTCGAGGCCATGGCCACACACGAGACGTTATTCTTTCGTGACGGTAAGCCGTTCGAGCATCTGCAATCGACAGGGCTGCCGATGCTGCTGGCTGCGCGGCCATCGAATGCCACGATCCGCATTTGGTCGGCGGCAACTGCAACCGGGCAAGAGGCCTACTCCATCTCGATGACCGCACTCGAGAGCGGGCTTGAGGATAGTAACCGGGTGAGCATCCTCGGGACCGATCTCGCGCAAGCACCGATTGAGCGGGCGAAGCAAGGGCTTTACTCGCAATATGAAGTGCAACGCGGGCTATCAATCCGGCGCCTGCTGCGTCACTTCTCCCAGGAGCCGGAGGGCTGGCGCGTGCGGCCGATATTGCGGTCGATGTGCGAGTTTCGGCGCTGGAACCTGTTAGATGATCCATCGCCGCTAAGTCGTTTCGACGTCATCTTCTGCCGCAACGTCCTGATGTATCTCGATGAACCAACGCGCAAACGCGTGTTGGCGATGCTATTGCGACAGCTTGCGCCCGATGGGCTGCTGTATCTTGGCCTGGCAGAAACCTCCGGCGAAATCTCGGACATGCTGCCGCCGCATTTTGGCATCCATTCGGTCTACCAACCGAACCTGGTCACGGCGTAAGTCATCGGGTCCGACGCATAAAGCACATCGTTTCCGACCTACGCAGCTCGCCCCGCCCGTGAGGCAGCAGCTTCGCGGCCGGCTCGGCACTCGAGCAACGGCTGAATACACGCACCGAACGCCTCGATGCCGACCACGAAATCGTCAAAGGTCAGCATGATGCCCTTCACGCCCGGCATGGCCGCCGCCTCGTCCAGCATGGCGGCGACACGCTCGTAGGAGCCAACCAAAGTGCCCATGTTGAAATTGATGGGTGAGGCTGAGCGCAACACCGCTGCGGCCATCGATGTCGCAGCCGGGGCCGGGTCTTCCCCCGCCTTACCAAGCAGGTGGGCAAGTGCTTCTCGGTCAGCGCCCTCGTTATAGCGGTCCCACTTGGCCATCGCGGCCTCATCGGTCGCGTCCGCAATAATCATGAACAACATGTAGCTGCCCACATCGCGCCCGGTCGTTCGGCCATGCTCCAACATTCGCGCGGGGATAGCGGCGGCAAGCGTCGGCTGATTGACCCCTTCGCCAAGTGCGAAGTTCACGTCGCAAAATTGCGCTGCAAACCGCATCCCGCGATCACTTTGGCCGGCCGATACCAGCTTGACGGGCATAGCGGGTCGTGGGCTCAACTTGCACGCTTCCATTTGGAAGTATTCACCCTGGAAATCCGAATGGCCGGTTTGCCAGAGGTCCCGCAAAACCTGGACGTACTCAGTGCTGTAATCGTAGCGATGGGCGAAATGCTGGTCGCCGGGCCAGAGCCCCATTTGACTATACTCGATCTTATGCCAGCCAGACACGATGTTGACGCCGAAGCGCCCACCCGAAATATCGGAGATCGTGCTGGTCATGCGCGCCACGATGGCCGGCGGTATTGTGAGTACGGCCACCGACGCATAGAGATGGATGCGCGAGGTTACGGCGGCGAGGCCCGCCATGAGGGTGAAGCTTTCGAGCCCATGGTCCCAAAATTCCGAGGGGCCGCCAAACCCGTGCAGCTTGATCATGGAAAGCGCGAAGTCCAAGCCAAATGCTTCTGCGCGCTGCACGATGCGCCGATTGAGGTCGAAGCTTGGGTGGTATTGCGGCGAGGTCGTGGAGATCAGCCAGCCATTGTTGTTGATGGGAATGAATATGCCGATGTCCATCGCCAAGCTCCGAGCTATCGCCCTGGTGTGGCAAGGAACATGCCAGTCTCGGCAAACTCGCTGAGTTAGCTCATCGCCCCGCGCGCGGCGACGGGCCATACGCATTCAACTCGGGCGCCGCGCAGGCCGACATACCAATCGTACCGGTCAACCGTCGGGTCACAATGGCCCGGCACCAGCAGCAGCTTCTCGCCAAGCGAAGGCTTGGCGCCGTGTTCGCAGCGCAGCTTGCCGTGCTCGTCAGAGGCGCCGACGTAGTCGAGGCCGGGCCGCTGCCAGACCAGGGGCAAGCCGCTATCAACGGCAAGCGCCTTGAGGCCGGCGTCCAACACCGCGACCCCTGGCTGCGCCACGCTCATCACGGTCGCAAGCACGAACAGCGCCTGGGAAAACCCTGGAGCATCGGCGTTGCGGCTATAGTCAGCGTCCATGAAACAGTAGGAGCCACATTGCAGCTCCGTGTAGACGCCGGACGCCAACTCGAGCTGGAACGTGCCAGTGCCGGCGCCGCCAACGACGCCGCATTCGAGGCCGCGTTGCTGCAACTGCTCGACGGTGCGCCGGGTCGCGTCGGCTGCTTGGGCGATGGCGGAGTAGCGTGCCTCTGGGTCGCGCATATGCTGGGCAGCGCCGTGATAGGCCTGCAACCCGCCAAAGCGCAGGTGGCGCGAGCCGGCAATCTGCCCGGCCAGGGCCACCGCGTCCGGCCCGGGTGCCACGCCACACCGCCCCATGCCGACATCGATCTCCACCAGGACGGCGAGCCGCACCCCCGCCCGCTCCGCCGCGTCCTCAAGCGCCGCCACCTGGCGCGGGTCGTCGGCACAAACAGCGATCCGGCACAGCCGGGTCAGTGCGGCGAGGCGGGCAAGCTTGGCCGGCCCGACCACCTGATTGGTAACCAGGATGTCGGCCACGCCACCCCACGCCAGCACTTCGGCCTCGCCCACCTTCTGCACGCATTGGCCCACCGCGCCGCGCGCCATCTGCCAATGCGCGATCACTGGGGATTTATGGGTCTTGGCATGGGCGCGAAGGCCAGTGCGGGTGCCGTCCAGGCACGCTGCCATGCGGTCTAGATTGGCCTCGAGCGCGTCAAGGTCCACCACGAGAGCCGGCGTGTCGACTTGGTCACGCATCATGCCCGGCACTGCGGGGGCCGGTTGCAGCATCGCCTACCGCCCCATCAAGAGGCTAAGTGGAATTTGGTAAGAGATTGTCGCGGCTTCGGTGCCGGGATTATGCCGGGTGATGCCCGCGTTGGAAGTATGGCTGAAATCGGCCACCAGTCGGCTGCCGTTATCGAACACGTAACCTGCTTCGAACGCGCTGCGGAACTCGACCACCGAGCCCAGCACCTTGCCATTGCCCTGCCCGTAGGCGCCAACACCTTCGTTGGGGGACAGCACCCAATGGCGTCCGATCGGGATGTCGAGC
>CAXTRX010000023.1:0-28267 GCA_964246785.1 uncultured Acetobacteraceae bacterium
GCTCCCGCAGCTCGACGACAGGATCGCCGTCGGTCAGCAGCAGCGCCTCGACGACGTTGCGCAACTCGCGCACGTTGCCCTCCCAAGCCATAGCGCGAAGTGCGGCCATGACGTCCGGGCCGAACACCCGCTTGGGCATCCCGTGCCGGCAGGCGAGCTGCTCGTTGAAATGGGACACCAGCAGGTCGACGTCGTGGCCCCGGTCGCGCAGTGGCGGCACGACCAGGCTGGCCACGTTGATGCGATAGAACAGGTCGCGCCGGAACCGCCCGGCGGCGACCTCGTGGCGCAGGTCGCGGTTGGTGATCGCGATCAGGCGCACGTCCACGTGCCGCGGCTGCGTGTCGCCCAGGCGATACACCACCCCCTCCTCGAGCACGCGCAGCAGCACCGGCTGCAGGTCGAGCGGCAACTCGCCGATCTCGTCCAGGCACAGCGTGCCCTGGTGCGCCAACTCGAACCGCCCCGGACGGCCCTCGCCGGTGGCGCCGGTGAAGGCGCCGCGCACATGGCCGAACAGCTCGGCGCCCAGCAGGTCCTTGGCCACGGCACCGCAGTTGAACACGATGAACGGTCGGCGTGGATTGGGCTCGCCGTGAATCGCGCGGGCGAATAGTTCCTTGCCGACCCCGGTCTCGCCATGAATCAGGACTGGCACCTGCTTGCCCACGAGCCGGCGCGCGCGCGCGACCGTCTCAGCCATGGCCGCACTCGCGCCAATGATCTGCTCGAATGCGCCGGCCGGAGCCGCCTCCAGGACCGGTGCGGGGCGCTGTGGCTTGCCCGGCACCACCAGCATGGCCCCGATCGCCTGGCCGTCCACGGTAATGGGACTGAACCATTCCGCCCGCAGCGCTTCTGGCAGCCGGTCCGCCCATCCTTCCACGGCCGATCCACTGTCCATGCCCGGCAGCCGCTGCCCGACCTCCAGCAGAGACGGCACCCGCCCCGTCCGGTGAACGAGACGGCCGCTGCGGTCGATTGCGACCATGCCGGCCACATCGGCGTGCGAGACTCGATCGAGGCAAGCCTCCAGCAGCCGCAAACGCTCGTTTGCCGCCCGGGCTGCCAGCGCCATCTCGATCTGCTGGGCCGCAGACACGGCGAGCGAGAGGTTGTTGCGTTGATAGGTCGAGGGTGGTCCGGAGATGTCGACCACACCCAGCAGCACCCCAGTGCCCGGCTCGAACACCGGTGAGGCGGCGCAAGTCCAGGCCTTGATCCCCTCGCAGAAATGCTCGGCGGCGTGGACCTGCGCCGGCCGGCCCGTCGCCAGAGCGGTGCCGATTCCGTTGGTGCCGACCGTCCCTTCCCGCCAATCGCCGCCTGGCGTCAGGTGGATGTCCTCCCCTTGCTCCAGCGTTTGCCGGTCGCCAACCACGTCCAGGATCACGCCATCAGGATCGGTCAGGAGCATCATCGAACGCGACCCGCTGAACGTCTCACCCATCTGAGCAAACACGTTGGCCGCCGCGGCCAGCAAATCCGCGTTGCGGTGCCGTAGCGCCTGCATAGCCGTGCCGGTCGCCACGATCGGCGCCGAGCGGCTGGTCGGGTTTATGCCAAGCTGTTGGCTCCGCAGCCAAGACGCCACCACGAAGTTGCGGGACGGCACCAGCGCACCTGCGCCGCCGGTAAGAAACCGTTCCCACGCCTCCATGGTGTCACTACGTTCGCTTTGATGCGCAATGGCCGGCGTCGCCAAGGCCATTGGCGGTGCTGACCGCCGCTCGACCGCGACGGACCGACCCGACGTGATGCGATTACCCGGCATGGATGCCTCTCGTCCGGTGTCAATGTGTCTGGCGCACATATTGCGCACAAGCTTGCGCGGTGTGGCGCTAAAACACCATCCTTTTGGGTTAGAGCAGCTCCGCTCCGCCGCCCCGAGCCACACCGGCGGTCGGATCCATACCATCAGGCTTGGAGGCGATCAGGGTTTGAGTGGTCAGGATCAGTCCGGCGACCGAGGCCGCGTTGCGGATTGCCGTTGCACTGACCCGCACTGGGTCGATCACGCCGGCCTCCACCAGGTCGGTGAAGCTGTTCGTGCGGGCGTCAAACCCAATCCCGCGGGACGATTGCACCACCCGAGCGACGATCTCGTGCGGCGACAGGCCGCAATTGCTGGCGATGCAGGTGAGCGGCTCGGCCAGGGCGCCCTGCAGCAGGCTGGCGCCTTGGCGGGCGCTGCCGGACAACCGCTCCACCAAGTCGGCCAGCTCCGGCACGATCTGCAGCATCGCGGTGCCGCCGCCGGGCACGATACCCTCCTCCACGGCTGCCCGGGTAGCGTTGATCGCATCCTCGATGAGCTGCACGCGGCGCTTCTGCTCCACCGGGGTGGCGCCCCCGGCCAAGATCGTGGCGGAGCCGCCCGACAGCTTGGCCAGGCGCTCCTGATATTTGTCGCGCTCGATGTTGGGCGGAGCGGCCTCGTATTGCCGGGCGACCTGATGCCGCCGCGCCGTGATGGCGGCAGCGTCGCCGCCGCCGGCGGTGATCACGGTCTGGTTGGCCGACACCTTGATCTGGCGCGCGGTTCCGAGGTCGCGCATTTGGACGTCGGCGATGCGGCCGCCCAAGTCACGCGCGATCACCCGGCCGCCAGTGACGATGGCGATGTCCTCAAGCATCGCCTTGCGCCAATGCCCGTACTCCGGGGGATGGATTGCCGCGACAGGCGCCTGGTCGCGGTCCCGTCGACCCAGCAATGCGACGACGCAAGCCGGCGCCACCTCCTCGGCCATGATCAGCAACGGGCGCTTGCTGCCCGCCAACAGGGCATCGATTGCGGCCACATCGTCCGGGCCGGTCAGCTTGAGGTCGGTCATCAGGATCAGCGGATTATCCAGCACCACCTGCATCCGCTCGACGTCGGTGACCATGTGGTGCGACAGGTAGCCACGATCGAACGCCATGCCGTCGACGACTTCGAGTACGGTCTCCACCGTGCTGCCGAACTCGACGCTCACGATGCCCTCGTCCCCCACCCGGGCGAGCGCGTCGGCGACCATGCGGCCAGTGGCCTCGTCGTTGGCGGCGATCACGGCGACCGCGCGCGTCTCGCTGACGCCGGTCACCGGGCGAGCGATGCGCTTCAGCGCGGCCACAGCTTCTGTGACGGCTTGCTCCAACCCGTGCACCAATTCGACCGGGTTGGCGCCACGGGCCAGGCAGGCCAGGCCCTGCTGCACCATGGCGTCAGCCAGCACGGTCGCGGTGGTAGTCCCGTCGCCTGCAACCTCGTTAGTCTGTTTGGAGACCTCTCGCACCACCTGCGCGCCCATGTTCTCAAACGGGCATTCCAGCTCGATCTCGTGGGCGATGCTGACGCCGTCGCGGGAGACCATCGGCGTGCCCACGGGACGGTCGATGATGGCATTCATGCCCTTGGGCCCGAGCGTGCCGCGCACAGCCTTGGCGAGCTTGGCCACGCCACGGCCCAGCGCCATCCGGGCCGCCTCGTCATGCAGCATCATCTTGGCCATATCTCTTCTCCCGGGTGCTCTTACTGGCGATTGTCGCGTAGGGGGTGGTCAGGTTCGGGTGGCGGGCTCCGGCTGGCGGCCATGAATGAAGTCCAGCAGTGTCGGCTCGCTGGTAGCCGTCGGGTCGGCTTCACCAAAGCGGGCGGCCAACAACCCACGGCAGAGTGCCCCGTTAAACTCAACGCTGACCGCAACGCGTCGCAATGCCCGCCGGTGGGCGTTGTAACCGGCGAATTCGACGGCCTGCCCAGCCTCATCGACAAAGGCCAACTGAGTTGGGCCAGCCGGAGCTGGGACATCGCGGCGTTGCAGGTACCGCTCGACGAGCGCCTTGCCAGACGCATCAATGTCGAGCGCCACGAGTTCGCCAATCGTCAGCGTCAGCAGCGCTGGCACCGCCAAACCGAGGCTGACCAGGTGGTCAAGTAGGGCAAGCTGTCGACGCTGGAACGCCTTGAGAGCAAAGATGCGGCGTACATCATCGAGGTCGCCATCTGCTTCCTCCGCGAAGGCATCCTGAAACGACAGCCCGGCGCTCATGGCCCGATTGATCGTCTCGGCGTACATATGCTCTCCGAGTTCGACCATGACGCCGCTGACCCACGGCAACGCCGTGACCTCTCGCCGCATGTCGTCGGCCATCAAGAAGGCGAAGTTCGCCGCGCACCAGTAGGTCGGCAGCCGGAACCCGACCGCCACTCGGCCCGCATCGTCAACGGTGGCACCGGTGACGAATCCCAGTTCAGTCACCGGCTCGTCGAGTTCGGGGTCGGTGACGCGCGCGAGCCGGGCCAGCACCTCGCTGACCCGGTCGCTTGTTAATTCACCCACGCGTCTGCTCACTCAGCGGCTACGCGCTGCGCGTAGCCAAGCTTCTGCTTCTGCGCTTCGATGTCGATGTCGTAAATCCGAGCGGCGTTCAGGCCGAGGATTTTCTTCTTCGCAGTCGCCGTTAGTGCAACACCGGTCTCTTTGGCGACGTCCTCGGGCAGCTCAAAATCCATGAACTTGTTGACCAGCCATTTCGGCGTCCAAATGCCATAATCGCTGCCGTAGAGGATCTTGTCCTCGCCAACCCAGAACAGCAACTCGGAGATGATGTGCGCGAAATAGCCGGGGCGGCTGTGGATGAACGGCAAGGCGACGGCAAGACCGGCGAAGACGTTGGTCTCCTGCGTCGCGATCCAGCAGAAATCGTCTAGCCGGGGCAGCCCGCAATGCTCGACGATGAAGTTCAGGTCCTGAAAGGCTGAGGCTGCATCATCAACGTCGGCGACGTCAAACGCGTCCCGATTGAGCGGCAGAATGGTCGGGCCCTTGTGAACGTGAATGTTCTTGATGCCGAGCTTCTGGCAAGCCTCCAGGTAGCGGTAGGTTTCCTTGTCGGTGAGCTTATAGCCCTTTGAATCGCCTTTCCACTCGGCGGTGTAGAGCTTGACGCCCTTAAGGTTGTATTTCTCCGCCAGTTCGTGCAGGGCCTCGAGGCCTTGCTCGCCATCACGCGGATCAAACGCACCGTTGAGGATAAAGCGGTCCGGATGTTTCTTCGCCATCGCCGAGTTGCGCTCGGTGGTATTGAATCCGTTGGTGTAAAAATCGTAGAGGTAGGTTGGCTGACAGATCGCCATGTCATCTGGCCCATCGACGAACAGGTCGTTGTACATCGTCTCGGCGCTGTACTTCTCGAATTTCTCCTTTGGCCAGACCTCCTCCTTCGGGCTCAGGTTCGAGTGATAAGCATAAAAGCAGTCGATAAACTGGGTGCCATGGACGTTCTTTTGATTGGCCTTGCTGGCGTCCCAAAAATGCACATGCCCATCAATGATGAAAACGTCGTCGCCCTCTTTGGTCCGGTACATCCCTTATCCCCTTGTCCTCAGCCTTGTTTTCGGCCCGTTGTCAGATGAATTCTTTGACGTCGTCCATGTTGCCGAAAAGCGTGACGGTGTTGTCGTCGATCAGCACCATCCGGCCGTAATGCGTGGACGTCGAGATTTCGAACAGATGCGGCGTGATCTCGCGGCCAAGGCGCTCGCTGATCTCGTCCATCTTGAATTCTATCTTGCCGTCACCGTCGATGCGGATCATCGCCGGCATGTATGTCACCGTGATTCCCTCCTTCTCGCCCATTACCTCGGCGATCGCGCGGGCTTCCACGGAATCGTTCATCGTCACGCCGCATTGGTGCGAAATGGTCGTCTCGAACGTCACGTCTTTCATCGTCTTGAAGATATTGTCGGTATGGGACATCGAACCGCTCCTTGGTGGGTTTAACTCAGCCGCCGATGACCGAACGGACATCGAGACCGATCTCAGATCCGATTGTCCGCAGGCGATGGTGAGACATCTCGAGCGCATCGGTGAACTGCGCAATCTTTACCCGCGGCTGCGACCAGATCGGCTGCAACTGGTAGGCAGCCTCGACGGCGATGGCGCCGTGCTTGGCCAACCAACCTTCGAACAGGGCGCGGTTGGCCTGCGAATGCTGCTCGTCCAGGATCAGCATCCGGAACAACTCGATCGTATTGGCCAAGTTGCGCTCGTAATCGCCCTCGCCAGCGGAGACAATGGCTGGGGTCATGAAGTCGTTCTGTGAGGCTGCCACCTGCATAATGAAGCCGCTGCGGAACAGCTCGCCCAGCAATGGTTCGAAGACGACGTTGACGGCGAAATACTGCTCTAGGTAGTCAGAACTGCCGCCGATCGTCTCAATCGCCCGGCGCACGCCCTGCCACACCGGGTCCTCGAGCCAATGCGCCTTGCCGGCATCCTGATCGAGGCCGTCAAGGTCGAGGCCGATTTCGCCGATATAAAGTGTGAGGTCCTGAGCGAAGCGGAGCTTGTAGGACGAATTGGTCAGGATCGCGTTGTTGATCATCTGCGTGTAGCCGTAGCGCTGCGCCTGCATGGTCGCCATGCCAAGGCCGAATTCGGCGTGTTTGTACGCGCCGAGATGGTCCTGCAGGATCTTGACCCAGGCCTTGTCGAAGCGTTTCACGGCTCCGGAGCGACGGCCGTTTTCAACGACGCTGGCGATCATGCCGACGATGGTGGACTGGCGCTGATAGTGCGTGCGCTCCCATTCCTGATCGACAGCGCGAAACTTGTGCCAGTCGGAACTCTTACCCGCAGTCCAGCTTTCAGAATAGGTCGGCGTGCCGTCAGCGAACGAGATGATCCAGTCCTGCAGCAAATAGCGCTTCGGATCTGGCTGGACGTCGAGCGTCATGTCTTCGTAGTGCGACGCCTTGCGGCCCTTGGGTTCGAAGTAGTTGAACTTGCGACTATCGGACCCGGCGAAGGTTGCCGCTCCAGCGGCGCCCGACTTGGCGGCTGGCGTATTCTCTTGTGTTACGCTCATTGTCGTCCCCTCGTTCTTGTTTATCAACGGCCCGCGATCATCGTGTCGCTGGCGTGAACTTGTCGAAGTAAATCCGGTCGGGCTCCACGCCGGCCATCTGCAGCACTGGCAGCACGGCATCGATCATCGGCGGCGGCCCGCACGAATACGCATCGATGTCGCCATCGAAGCGGTCCTCCCGCAAGGTGCGCGCCACCACCTCGTGGATGAAGCCGCGCTCGCCAGCCCAGCTCGCGTCATCAGCGACGTGCGATAAAGCGGGGATGAAGCGGAAATCAGGCAGGCTTGCGGCCATGGCGGCAAACTTGTCTTGGAAGAACAAATCGACCTGCGTCCGGGCGCCATAGAAGAACCGCACTGGGCGCTGCTCGCGACTCGCGACGTGGTCGCGCAGGATCGACCAAAGAGGGGACATGCCCGATCCGCCGCCGATCAGCACCAGCGGCCCATTCCGCGCCTCCCTGCGGAAACAGGTGCCGTATGGCCCCTTGGCGTTGACCTTGTCGCCCGGCGCCAATGCGCCGTCGAGCAGGGCCGAGAAAGCACCGTTCTGATAGAGCTTGATGATGAATTCGAGCCGAGTGCCGCCGCTTGGCGGGTTGGCCATCGAATAGGCTCGGGTGACCCCATGACCGGGGATCGTCAGGTCCACATACTGGCCGGCCCAGAACCGTAGCGGGGCAGCCAGCTCGATCGTCAGCAGGCGGATGTCGTGGGTCAGCGCCTCGACCGAAACAACGGTGCCAGGATAGTCCTTGACCGCGATCGAGCGGCTCATCAGATCTTCGTCGTAGTTCAGCAGCTCGACCGTGATGTCGCTATAGGCGAGGGTGCGGCAGAGCAGGACATGGCCCGTTTCGCGGTCAGCGTCGGACAATGCGAAAGTCGAGTATTTCAGCATTTCGGCGTCGCCGTCGACCAGCAGCGACTTGCAACTGGCGCATTGACCTTCCTTGCAGCCGTGCATGACCGAAATGCCTTGGCGGAACGCCGCATCGAGTACGGTCTCGCCTTCGTGCACATCCATTTCGACGCCGACAGGCTCAAAGCGGACGTTGAAAACGGCATCGGCCATAAAGACACCTCGTGAGTCCCGCAGTCGGGGAAGTTGGCTTGCGCCAGCCTCCCCTCCTTTGGCGGTTAGTTGCAGTCGGTGACGGTGAAGCCAGCGCGGTATTCCGCCAGATGCTTCTCGCGAGCTTCCGGCGTCATTTCCCGGATCGTCCGCAGCGGACTGGCCAGGGTGTTGCCGCGCACGTGGTCGAGCGTCCACATCTTGCTGTTGTCAAAGTGCAGATGCGGCTGCGGGACCAGCGTCTTGCCGTCGTTGCGGACGAAGCCGAGGTCCTGGATCGCGTCCGCCAGGTCCCAGCCATGGTAGCAGTCTTCCCACTCGCGGCGTCCGCTGAAGCGGCCCATCGCGGGGGTCGGGCGGCCCTCATACTCGGCCGAGAACGCGGTCTTGTGCGTCCAACGGCAGATTTCCGAGCAGTAGGTGTAGAGCTTGCCGTCAACTTCGTCGGTCTTGATGTCCTCGCGGATGAGGCAGGGGACCATGCAGGACCAGCAGCGGTGCGGGTAGACGTAGCCGACGTCCGCATTGAACAGAACGTTCTTCTCGCCCGGCACGCTCAGCTTGGCATACCACTTCCAGTAATTGCCGAACTCGGCATACCAGCCCGGGTATTTGTGCTCGAACCACTCGAAGTCCTTCTCGGTCTGGGCCTCTTGGCGCCAGAACGCGACCGGCCAGCCCACGGAGAAGAACTGAGCCGTCTTGTGGACGTAGTTCTTCTTGACCATCCGGTCCCACGCCAAGTTGACGTCGTCGTGGTGGATCTTGATGCCGTACTTCTCGAGCGGCAGCATGTAGGTGCGATAGTAGTCCTCGTAGATCCAGCGATGCCACAGTTCCGCGTAGGACTCCTTGTTCTTGTCGCGGTTGGTGGTGCCGTATTCGACGATCGTGCCGACGGCCGCGTCCACGATGGCGTGGTTCTGCCAGAACGCGTATTTCAGGTCCCGCTCGATGAGCTGGTGGTTGTCAGGGTCGTTGAGGATCGACATCAGCATCGAGTGACCGTTGCCGATGTGGCGGCTCTCGTCGGACTGCACCGAGAGGAACACCGTCGGCAGGGCGTAGTCGCCGTTACGCGCCGCTTCGGACGGCATCGCCACGAACAGCGTGTTGGTGAAGGCGGTCTCGGCGACCACGGTCAGATAGATGTTAGCCGCGGTGATCGCATCGCCGGTCACGAAGCCCTCAGCGAACTGACGACCAATGGTGGTGGCGTAGCACTTGCCGAACGCAGCTTCAGTGATGTCGAAGCCCGCTGGATCGATGTAGTTCTCCATGTACCACTTCTTGAGGTTCATCTGGATGGTCGAATGGCGGAACTCGTCCACCATCTGCATCGTGAACCCTGTGCGCAACTCCTCGCCGGGCGCCAGCCGGGCAACCATGGCCATCGAACGCGAAGCCGAGATCTCCGGGAATGGGATGATCGCCAGGAACAGCTTCATCCACTCGACCCAACGCGGCTCGACGTTGCGGAACATGTCGCCGCGAAGGGCTGCGTCCAGCGCGCCATAGACGCGGTTGTCTTTCTCTTCCTGCATTGGGAAGTAGGAGCGCAGGACCTGCTTCATCGGGTCGCGCGGCGCCTTCTTGATCTTGTAATCGGTCGGGAAGGTCATTGCTTCCTGGACGTAGCTCGGCGTCCAGCCGAGATCGGCGGTGCGGCGGGCCGCCTCGGCGATGCTCATTCCTTTCTGGCTGGTGATCTTCGACAGTGACAGGCTATCCGGCATCTTGGAGCTCCTCTGGGATTGCTTCTACGCGTTGAGTGGCGTTCGCATCGACAGAACATACGCCAGGCTAGTCAAGCTGAGCTCGGAGGCGAGTCACTATGCTGCGCCGCACAAGTCAGAGTGGCTTAACCGGGCCGTTGCAGGGCATTCGACCACGCCATTTCGAATTATGCAACGCCTATGCCAGAAGTGAATAGCTAAAGAATCGGCCGATCTTGTTAGTCTTTGGGTTCTTAAGAGACAATATTGCAGTGCAACATGGTGCATTCTGTTATAGGCAGTGTTCCATGCTGTCCCAGATTGGGACGAATGGTTGGGGTGCGCCTCGCGTGGGCGCAAACTACTTGTCAGCTCACTGTGTCGTCTCCCCGTTTTGGCGCTGTCCCACAGGCTTACCTTCGGCGATGAACCGCGCGGCCAGCACCAAAGCGCCCATGGTGAAGTCCTTGCCGTGTGCCGCGGTCATTTCTTCGGCAAGCGATCCAAGCCGGGCGAAAAAGCGGTCTTTGGACAAGGCTTCGTCGTTCATTGCATGGCGCTCCGCAATTCAGGGTTGAGGCTAGCCGCCCCCCTGGGCTGAGCGGCGAAATTGAACAGCAGGCCTGGCAGGTTGACCAAGCCGGCTTCACCGCCCTGCGTGCCCATTGCCAGGCGGGTGCCGTCCGCCGACCAGGCCAGAGCGCTGACCGACCCTCCAGCGGAGCCTTTGACGAACAGAACGTCGTCGCTGCCAGGCTGGCAAAGCAGAACCGCGCCATTGTGGTAGCCGGCTGCGATCAGCGGGAAATGAGGGTGGCAGGCGACTTGGCAGACCGGCAAGCGGCTGCTGGGAAGGCCGCATTCGATTGGTTGGCTGCCGGCACCCGGCGGGTCGAATCGCCAGCACACTACACGCGGGCTGCCGCTGCTTGCCAAGTAGCGACCGTCGCCGGAGAAATCCAGCGAACGCGGCTGTCCTGGGTAGCCCCCCATCTCGATATCGCCGCCGTCTGACAGGCGCCAGCCGTGCAGGGCATTCTCCTGCAGGCCGCAGATCACGTAAGCGCCGTCGGGACTCCAGGCGATCGACAGCGGGCAGCCTGGCGTCTGCAGCACCCGCAACGCCTCACCCGGCGTCCATAGGGTGACCCCATGATAGTGCGCCATCGCCAAGCGCGTCCCGGCCACGTCAAAGGCCAGAGCGGTGACCGAAGCCGGAAGGTCCAGACTCTGCGTGTCCTGACCGTCCGGCGTCGTCACGTGCACCCGGCGTCCGACCGCGGCTGCCTGCCAACCGGTCGCGCCCGTCGCCACCAGATCAACCCAGTGGCCGGGGTAGCTCGCCAGCCCGGTTGCGACACCGTCCGCGGTGGTGCGGACCACGGCGCCGTCATCGCCTCCAGTCAGGAATCCGCCGCCAGGCAACGCCGCCACGGACAGGCAAGCTCCGTCATGCAACCGCTGACGCGCCACCGGCGGCGGCGGCGTAGTGCCCGGGGTTAGCTGCGTCCCACCCTCGCCACGACTGAGCTGCGGCCCGCCGTCCCACTCGGCCCGGCCCATGGCGAGCGAGCCGTCACCGAGCGCGAAGCCGGCGAGCGCGCCATCCCATGCCACGCCGGTCACCGGCGCATCGAGCTTCCAGTTGGGACCCAGCACGTCCAACAGCGGTGGCGGCGGTGCGGCTGGCGGCCGCCTCATGGTTCGGTCACGCAGTGCCGCAGGCCCTGCAGCAGATCATCGCGGTCCAGGCGGCGGCCGATAAAGACGAGGCGGCTGTTCCGCGCCTCGTCGTCTTCCCAAGGCCGGGTCAGCTCGGTGTCCATCATCATGTGGATGCCCTGAAAGACGAACCGGCGATCGGACCCGGCCAGGTCGACGATCCCCTTGGCGCGCAATAGGTCCTGGCCCTGCTCGACGACCAAGCGCTGCAGCCAAGCCATGAAGCGGCTGCGATCCAACGGCGTGGAAAGCTGTATACAAATGCAATCGACGTCGTTGCCGTGACGCCCGTGGCCGTGAGCCTCGGCCGTGGCGGCGAGGTCGAGTCGACTGGCATCGAACGCACCCCGGTCCATAATCAAGTCCAGCGCCACCGCGGCGCGCAGGCCGCGCAGGAGCCGCGCCGAAGGATTGGCCTGGCGGAGCACATCCTCCGCCGCAGCGAGACCAATCGCATCAACCAGATCGGTCTTGTTCAGCAGGATCGTATCGGCCAACGCCACCTGCTCGGCCGCCTCGCGGCTTTCGGCCAGACTGGCTCGGATGTGCCGGGCATCGACCACACAAACAATACTATCGAGCCGAGTGTGCTGGCGGATGACATCGTCGGCAAAGAAGGTCTGGGCGACCGGCGCCGGGTCAGCGAGGCCGGAGGTCTCGATCAGAAAGCCGTCGAACCGACCGGGGCGTTTGACCAGGCCGCCCAGCACCCGCAGCAGGTCGCCGCGGACCTTGCAACAGACGCAGCCATTGTTGAGTTCGAACACCTCCTCCTCGGCGCCGACAACAAGGCCGCCATCGATTCCCAATTCGCCATACTCGTTGACGATGACGGCGTAGCGCTTGCCGTGCGCCTCCGAGAGGATGCGGTTGAGCAATGTTGTCTTGCCGGCGCCGAGAAAGCCGGTGAGCACCGTCACCGGAACCCGGCGATCCGTGACCTCGCTCACGGGGATTGACTCATGGGATTAGCACCGCCCGGCCCTTGATCTTGCCGTGGTGCAGGTCTTTCAGCGCCTGGTTCGCCTGCGAGAGTTTGTATTCACGGGTCGCCAGGTTCACGAGGCCGCGGTCGGCCAGCGCCATCAGTTCGACCAGTTCCGGATAGGTGCCGACCAGGTTCCCGACGATGGTCTTCTCGGAGGTGATCATGTCGATGGTGGGCAGCTCGATTTTTCCGCCATAGCCGACGATGTAATAGACGCCGCCGTTGCGGGTCATCTTCAGCCCGTCGGCGACTGCGCTGCCTTCGCCCACGAAATCGATCACCGCCTCGGCGCCGTGGCCGCCGGTCAGCTCCATCACCGCCGCGACCTCATCGCCATCACCCTTGACCTGGTGGTGAGCGCCGCACTCCTTCGCGAGCTGCAGCGCCATGTCAGAGCGGTCGACGACGATGATCTCTGCGGCGCACAGCGCGGCCAAGACCTGGATGCCGATATGGCCCAGCCCACCGGCGCCGATGACGACGGCATACTGGCCCGGCAATAGGTGGCGCGAGGCCTTCTTGGCCGCCCGGTATGCGGTCAGCCCCGCGTCGGTGTAGGGGGCGACGTCCTTGGGTGCGAGCGACTTGGGCAGCTTGATCAGCGACCGCTCGCCGGTCAGCAGATATTCGGCGTAGCCGCCGTTGGCGTTGATGCCGGGGAAGCGGCTGTCGGTGGCATGCATGTCGTCGCCGCGGCGGCAGGCCAGGCAATACCCGCTGGTTACCAGCGGGTGGCAGATCACCGCGTCACCAACCTTGACGCTTTCGACGCCGCGGCCGACCGCCTCGACCCAGCCGGCGTTCTCGTGTCCCATGATATAGGGCAGCGCGACCTCGACCTGGTTGCGCCAGATGCCTTCGATGACATGCAGGTCCGTGCGGCAAACGCCGGCGCCGCCAACGCGGACGATGACGTCGGTGGCACCCACGATCTTCGGGTCGTCGACGTCCTTGTAGTGGACGAACTGCTCCGCGGTGAGCGCTTCGTCATACTTTTCGAGTATGGCGGCTTTCATGGGTGCTCTCCTCATCGATCGACCTGTCGTGCGGCCGTTGAGGGCGTGGGTCGCAATGGATGTGCCAGCCGAAAAAACGGCTGGTTGGTTAAGGTTTTCGCTGTGGCGGCGGCCAGGATGTTCCGGGACGGAACAGGCTTGAGCCGCGTAGGCTGTTCCAGATCAGAACACTGCGAGATCTAATGCCAGTCACTAGAAACCGATGAGCAAGATATCCAATGCACGGGTAATGCGATCGTGGTGCTCGATCAGCGAGCCGACGGCGCGCTTGAGTTCCCGCCCCGGGATACTGGCAATTGCCTGGGGGGCCAGAACGTGGCGTTGGCCTTCGATGTCAAAGACTGGGTTGAGCTCGTTGATGGGTTTTGGCGCTGCGTCCTCCGGCAACAATGGCACCACGGTGCGGGTCGAGAGGTGGAATAGAAGGTCGGCCTGAACATCGACGACGTAGCCCCGGCCTTTGCCAGGCATCGGGTGCAGATCAAGGCGTGCCATCAGAACTGGCGAAAGGCCGCGAGCGGCAAGCCGTGCTCGGCGACGTGCTCGTTCCAAGCTTCCATGGCTTCTCGGTTTTCTTCGAGCCAGCGCTGACGGCGCCGCTTTGCGACCTCGGCGGCCAGGCCGCGTTCGCAGGCCTGGGACAGGTTGATCCCCATATCCCTAGCGTCCTGCAGCAATGTCTCAGGTAGGGTCACATTCGTGGCGCGTCGGGGCGAGGCGCACAGCGGGCGTGGAGCGGGGCGGGTCATCAAAGCCACCTCGAATGAGACATACCTACCAATGTGCGCATGCCGGGTGCGCATGACAAGGTCACGCTGCGCCATCTCCTTTCGCTGCCGCGAGGACCCACGGCCAGTCATAAGGGCTTGGGAAACCGCGCGCGATCGTCCTAAGTTCTCCGATCAGGCAGCGCCTCGACGCGCTGTCCAAAGGAGGCCGCCAAGCGGCCCACGGAGGAGCGATGCTAAATGCGGCCGACGAACGCCTAAGCCGTGCGCGCAGCCTGTTGGAACGGACCGGCGTGGCGCAGGTCGATCTGCTGCCGCCCGAGATTTCCGCTAGTTGGCAGCGCTGCCTGGAGACCGGCCTGGACCCGCACCGGCCCGCCCCGCTGGAGATGATCGACGCGGCCAGCCTGACCGCCGCACGGGACCGGGCAGACCTGGCCCGCCGCCTGGCGCTGACGGAGATGCAGGCGCTGTATAGCCAGATCGCCGGGTCGAATTTCCTGATCGCCTTTGCCGACCAGGATGGTGTTTTACTGGATACCATCGCCGATCAAAGCTTCCGCGCGGCAGCCCGGACAGCCAATATCCGACCAGGAACTCGCTGGACTGAACAGCGATGCGGCACCAACGCCCTCGGTACGGTGGCCGCGACCGGACAGCCCTTGACGGTGCATGGTGGCGAGCATTTCTTTGCCCGCCATGGTGCCCTGACCTGCACGGCGGCGCCGATCTTCGGCCCCGATGGCAAGCTGGCGGGGGTGCTTGACGCCTCGTCGCAATGTGGATCGCGCCAACAGCACACGCGGGCGCTGGTCGGCATGGCGGCCACCCAGATCGAGAACGGCCTGTTTCGCCAGCACCACGCCGCCCACATGGTCGTGGCCTTCCACAACCGCGGCGAATACCTGCATACGCTGAGTGCTGGGCTGCTGGCGTTGAGCCCGGACGGCACCGTGCTGGGGGTCAATCCGCAGGCGCGTTTCCTGCTGCAGGGCCTGCCAGCCCTGCCTGGACGGCATTTCGACGATCTGTTCCGTGTCCGTTTCGTCACCTTGATGGATTGCGGCCGCAGCCACGAGCACTTGCATTTGGAGGACCGGGTCGGAAGCTCGTTTATCGCCACGATTGAAAATCGCCCTGCCGTCGTGCGCGCTATTTCAGTCGTTCGGCCATCTTCCACACCCAGTCCCACCCCTGCATTCGTTGCAGATGACCCGGCGGTTCTGGCCGCTCTCCGCCAGGTCGCGGTCGGGGCATTGCGCGGACTGCCCATTCTGATCCGCGGCGAAACGGGGACGGGTAAGGAGCAGCTTGCACGCTATGCCCACAAGGCGAGTGGTCGGCGAGGCGCCTTTGTCGCGGTGAACTGCGCCGCCCTGTCCGATACGCTGATCGAGGCGGAGCTGTTCGGCCACTCAGAGGGCGCGTTCACCGGCGCCCGGCGTGGCGGTGCGCCTGGCCTGGTGTGCGAGGCCGATGGCGGCACGCTGTTCCTGGATGAGATCGGCGATATGCCGATTGCCCTGCAGGCGGTGCTGCTGCGTCTGCTCGACGACTGGGTGGTGCGTCCGGTGGGCGGTGGACGCGCACGGCGGGTCAATGTCCTGCTAGTCGCGGCAACCAACGCGGCGCTGGACCAGCAGGTGAAGGTCGGCCAATTTCGCGCCGACCTCTATTATCGCTTGGATACCGTGAGCGTTCTGCTGCCCGCTTTGCGGGACCGGCAGGATTTCGCCGCCATCGCCCGCCGCCTGCTGTCCGACTTAGCCCTGGCTTGCACCCTCACCGAAGGGGCGATCGAACGGTTAGCGCGGCTGAGCTGGCCCGGCAATATTCGCGAGCTGCGCAACGTGCTGGTGCGCCTGACTTTGGCTGAACCAGATCGCTGCATCGACGCCGGGTCACTCGACGCCCTGACCGGGACGTCATTCGCAGCGGAGCCCGCACCAGCCAGCCTGCGGGAGACCACACGGCAACGCATCATCGCGGCGCATCGAGATGCCGGCGGCAATTTGAGCGAGACCGCGCGTCGGTTGGGCGTGTCGCGCAACACGATCTACCGGGCGCTCGGTGGCAGCCGGCTGCGGTCATGCTCAGGATAGCGACCGCTGCGGAGCCGCTGTAACTAGGGCGAGGCATCCGGGAGCGCAGAAGGGAACATCACGTGGCTGTGCAGGAACGCGATCATGTGTTTGGCGGCGACTTGGCGCATGACGCTCCCCGTGAGTGAATGATCGAGTCCAGGGACGATTTTCACCGTGGACCCAAAGGGTAACCGGTTCGGGTGAAATTCTCGCATAAGCACGGGCAATCCCGCATCATTATCGGAGTACAAGAATAGAATACTTGTCCGCTGTGACAGACGCTGCACGCAATCCTGTACAAAGCTCGGCGGGATACGGATACCCATCACAGCCCATAGACGCCGACGAAGTCCCTTAATTTTGCTGAAGAGCCAATCGACTTGCAAACCAATCCGATCCATTACATCGAGTCGTCCTTGAAAAAAGCGCTGCCAAATATCTTTGAGGACCAGCTTCTTCAGGAAATGCGTCGGACTCTGGATGGTATGACTTAATAGCTCGATCGAATCTCCAGTGCGCCACTCGAACAACGGCAAATTAACCAGTAGCAACACGCTTAGCCGCGGCTCGGTCATCGCGGTGTGGAACGCGTGGAAGGCGCCTGAGCAAAGTCCCTCCATGGCAAATCGCCGGAAGCCCAGCGCCGCCAGGGCATCAATGGCCGCCGAGATGTCCGGATGCCGGTCAGTTTCGAACACATGGGTTGCAGCATCGCCCGGCGCGATGCTGTCCCCCAGGCCTGCGAAGTCCATCCGCAATGACGCAATGCCTTCGCGGGCAAGTTGGCGCGCCAGATCCACATTGACCCGGGCACGCCCGTGATGCGGGTCGCCGCTGCTGCTGCCGATGATTACAACAAGATCACTCTCCCTGCCCGTCGGACGGCAAAGCATGCCGAACAGGGCGCCTTCCTCTCCAAACTGCAGCGGTGTCTCGACACATCCTGGGTGCCGCAGCTCTACAACGGGCAGCCGCCGCTGCGGCGATGCTGGGTCCGTCGGCGCCCAAGATCGTAGCCAGGCCAATACGCCCGTCCCGTCCACTGTCGCTTGGTAGCTCATGAAGCTGGGACGCTGCATTGCTTCCAAGCCTGCAAAGCCATGCTGGGTCACTGTGGCGCCTTTAGCCCGCCAGACCTGAATGCATTCGCTGAGTACAGGGGCTTGTTCCCCGACAAATACCGCCACCTGGCAGCCCGGCTTGAACGCCACCCGACGCAAATCCGCCTGATTGATATGGCGCACCGTGCCTACCGAAAACTGAAACTCGTGCACATCGAGTCCCTGCTCAGTCGATGATGGCGTGGGCCGTAAATTTCCCTCCAGAGTTAATTGGCGAATGAAGCTTCGCCCAAGCAGGACCGGTGCAAACAACATCAGCCCTCCAATGTCCGACCGCTCCGCCGCAACAGTGGCTGCGAGGGTTGCACCAAAACGAAATCCGCCCAGCACGATGTTGCGGGCGCCACTTTGGTCGCGCAACCAATCAACAGCCCTATGGATGCTGTCCAACCAAGACGACCAATGGTCCGCGCCATTGAGATCTTGCGAATCGCCCGTGGCTGGATAGTCAAATCTGAGCGTGCAATAGCCCGCGCCGGCCAATGCGGCGGCCAGCAGACGCAACGGCCGATGTCCGGTCAGCCCATCGGTCTTCAAGCCAGAACACAAGACGATGGCGGTTGAAAGCCCGACCCCATCAGGGGGCGCGTGCAACCAACCGAAAGAGCCGTTGAAGCTGATTGGGCGCATGGTCGCGGGCAGAGCGCGCACCCCAGCCGCCTCAGGAACCAGAAAATCCAACATGGGGATTAGGTCCCGCCAGCGAGCCCGACGATCAAGGCCCATCGTGAAATCAGAAAGTTTCTTATTTATTAGATCATCTTTGTATGGCAAAAAGTCAAGCGCGACGTTCAATGCAAGGGGCGACCCGATGCTGTCTTACGGCAGAGGCCGCGACGCATAATTGCCCTCAGATCCGTCGGATACTCCAAAACAACGGCATGCCCTTCAAGCCGCCTACCAAAGATTTGCGTTGCGTGGTCGGCTGGAAAAACTGACCCAGCGGCACAAAGGGCACGTCGATGAAGGCCTGCTGCTGCATCTGGCCCGCGATCTGCCGCTGCATGCTGATGTCACTTGCGGCGAGCCAAGCGTTGCGTAACCGCTCCAGTTCTGGCGCCGCTGGCCACCCAAACCAACCGCCGGCGCCATTGCCCCGCAGCGCCAGGTTGCTGGCCGGGCTGGACATGTCGGCACCGGTAAAGGTCGTGATGAAAACACTCCAGCCGCCTTGCGCCACCGGCGCCTTGCTTGCCCGCCGCTGGATCACAGTGCCCCAATCGGTTTCCTGCAGTTCAACGTTCAACCCACATCGCTGCAGAACATCGGCTGCGACCATGGCCAGGGCGTTGATCCGGGGATAATCACCCGGCGCCAGCACGACGACCGGCTCTCCCGCGTAACCTGCCTGCAAGATGGCTGCGCGGGCGTTCGCGGCGCTGTGGGACCCACTCAGCGCGCCCAAACCAATATCGCTCGCCATCGGCGTGTCCGGAGCAAAGAAGCCGACATTGTCGCGCCAGGCCTTGGCGTTGTCGCCGGCGACCGCCTGCATGAAATCAGCCTGTTTCACCGCACCCAGCACGGCGCGGCGGATCGCCGGGTTATCGAAGGGTGGATAGAGCTGGTTCATGCGCAGCAGGCCGATGTTGCCGGTCACCTCCACAACCGATGTTGCCAGCGAAGCATCACGCTGCATGAGGGGCAGCAAGTCGAAGAGAGGTTGCTCCCACCAATCCGCCTCATTGCGCTGCATGGCCGCGGCCGCTGTGGCGCCATCGGGGATCACGGTCCATACGATCCGGTCGAAATGGACAACCTTGGGTCCAGCCGTCCAATCAGGCGTGCCCAGCGGGCGGGGTTGGTATCCATCAAACCGCGCGTAGGCGACCTGGGTGCCGAAGACGCGCTCATCAGCCAGGAAGCGGAATGGACCACTGCCGATCATCTCGGTGACTTGCTTGAACGGGTCGGTATTGGCCAGACGTTCGGGCATGATCGGCAGCATGTTGATGCCGATCTTGCCGAGCGCCTCAGGCAGCCATGGGAAGGGCGCCTTGAGGCGAAATTGTATGGTAACGTCGTCGGCCGCCGTCACCTCGTCCGTATTGAGCATCAAAGCCTGACCAAAGGCGTCTCGCCGAGCCCAGCGGCGAATGCTCGCCACGCAATCCCGCGCCAGCACCGGCGTGCCATCGTGGAACAGCAGGCCCTGCCGCAGCCGTAGCCGCCAGGTCAGGCCGTCCCGCTCCGTCGTTGCGCCCTCCACCATTTGCGGCTGCGCGCGAAACGCGCTGTCCTGCCCATACAAGGTATCGAACACCAGGTAGGCGTGATTGCGGGTGACATAGACGGAGCTGAACACGGGATCGAGCACTGTCAGGTCGGATTGCGGGATAAAGCGCAACACGCGGTCCGCCTCCGCTCTGACCAGGCCCGGCATTGCCAGCAGTCCGGTGCCTGCCTGCAGGAATGATCGTCTTTTCACCGGATGACCTCATGGATCGACAAAATTTGCTCTGGCCTTGCATGTATGGGGTCTGGATGGTTCCGCCCATGAGGTCCGCATGACCCAGGAGGCTCTGCCTGTCTCCTCCCAGCCGCCGCGCGGCCTGGCCCTGCAGGCATGGGTACGCGCGCTCGAGTCCATCCGGATCATGCACGAGGCGCCCACGGTCACGCTCGCCACCCTGCTGGATGACCTGGCAGCCCGTCACGGCGACTGCCCGGCGCTGCTGGGTGAAAGCGAATGGCTGAGCTATCGGGATCTGGCCGCGCGAGCCAACCGCTACGCGCGCTGGGCCATGGCGCAGGGTTTGGGCAGGGGGGACGTGGTGTGCCTCATCCTGACCAATCGCCCTGACTACATAGCCCTCTGGCTGGGACTGACGCGCGCAGGCTGCATCGTGGCGCTGATCAACGTCAATTTGCAGGGGACGGCGCTGCTGCACAGCGTGCGGGCTGCCGGGTCCAAGCACATCATTGTGGGCGATGCCCTTACAACAGCCTTGGCTTCGATAATGGAGCACCTCACTGCGGATACACGAGTCTGGATCCATGGCGCGGACGGAGATGGTGTTTGGCCAGCGATCGAACCGCAATTGGCGTCTCAGGGCGCGCAAGCTCTGCAGTCCACGGAATGCCCGCCGCCGCAGCTCACCGATCGGGCCCTCTTGATCTACACTTCCGGCACCACAGGGCTTCCTAAAGCGGCCAACATCACCCATGCGCGCATATTGGAATGGAGCCTCTGGTTTGCCGGGTTGATGAATGCCGGACCGAGCGACAGGATGTATAATTGCCTGCCGATGTATCATAGCGTAGGCGGCGTCGTAGCCATTGGGGCGATGCTGGTCCGCGGTGGCTCGGTGCTGATCCGCGAACGGTTCTCCGCCAGCAGGTTTTGGGACGACGTTGTTGATCATGATTGCACGGTATTCCAATACATCGGTGAGCTCTGCCGTTATCTGACCCAGAGCGAGCTCCACTCGAAGGAACGCCAGCATCGCTTGCGTCTGGCCTGCGGCAACGGCTTGCAGGCTAGCGTCTGGACAGGGCTGCAGCGTCGCTTCGGCATTCCGCAAATCTTGGAATTCTACGCCGCCACCGAGGGCAGCGTGTCGCTGTACAATTGCGAGGGCAAACCCGGCGCGATCGGGCGGGTGCCGCCATTCCTGGCGCATCGCTTCCCGGTGGCGCTGATCCGCTGTGACGCAGAGACCGGGATGCCGTCGCGCGATGCGGCCGGTCGGTGCATTGCTTGCCCTCCAGACACGCCCGGTGAGGCAATCGGGCCGGTTTCTGCCGCCAAGGAGGTGCTCGATCGTCGGTTTGACGGCTACACAGACCCAGATGCCACAGCCCGAAAATTGCTCCATGACGTCTTTGTCGTCGGTGATTGCTGGTTCCGCACCGGCGACCTCATGCGACGGGATGCAGCCGGCTATTTTTATTTCGTTGACCGTCTCGGCGACACGTTTCGTTGGAAAGGCGAAAATGTGTCCACCACTGAAGTCACCGAAGCGATCGACCGCTATCCAGGCGTTACGCAGGCCGTCGTCTATGGCGTTTTGGTTCCAGGGCACGAGGGCCGGGCGGGCATGGTTGCGTTTACGGCCGATGCGCGGTTCGACATTGGGGATCTCAGCCGGTATCTCGCAAGCGTTCTGCCGGCCTATGCGCAGCCGTTGTTCGCCCGGCGCTGCGATGCGCTTGACGCGACCGGGACGTTCAAGCTCATCAAAAACACCCTGGTTGAGGCGGGTTACAGTGACGCCGCCGACCCGGTCTGGTTCAATGATCGGCTCGCCGGCCGCTTCGTTCTGTGCGACGCGGCGCTGCGCGCCTCGCTTGGCGCCCAGCGGTTATGAAGCTGGATTAGGCCGTGCCGCCCGCATCCACTGTCATGACGGTGCCGGTGATGTTGCGAGCCTTTTCGCTGAACAGGAAGTCGACAGCATGGGCCACGTCAGCGACGTCCGGCAGCCGCTGCAGGGCGCTCCGACGGGCGATCTGCTCGCGCTGCACCGAACTCAGTTCGCTCGTCATCTCAGTATCGACGACGCCTGGCGCCACGGCGTTGACGGTGATGGAGAGCGGCCCCAGTTCCCGCGCCAACGACCGGGTGAACCCTTCGAGGGCCGCCTTGGTCGCGCTATAGGCTGACAGGCCGCTAAAGCCGGTCGTGCTGGCCACCGAGCCGATATTGACGATCCGTCCCCCCTGGCCGCTCATCATAGAGCGTGCGACGTATTTCGTGAGCAGCAATGGCGAGATCACGTTCAAGCGCACCAACCGGTCGATCGCCTGATCTGGCATGGTTGCAAGTATGCCACCGGTACCGATTGCCGCATTGTTCACCAGACCGTAGAAATTACCCAATTCACGACGCAAACCTTTGATGAAGGTCGCTATCGCCTCGGTATCGGCAAGGTCGAAGGCACGAAAGTGCAGAGCGCCCCGACCGTCTAACGCGACCTGCCGCTGCAGCGCAGCCAAAGCGTCGCTCTCCTTGCGGGCGACGGCGATGACCTGAAACCCCGAGGCTGCAAGCACCTGCGCGATGCCCAGCCCCAGGCCGCGGCTCCCACCGCTCACCAACACATTACGCACCGGAGCGTACGAGCTTTCCAGAACCCGAGATTTCGAGCAGCGGCACCTGCCGCAGCATCGCCGGCACTTTATAGGCAGGCAAGCTGCGCCGGCATGCCTCGAGGATGGCCTCACTCAGCACTTCGAAAGCCACTGGCGAGGCCGGGTTGACCACGATGTCGGCCACGACAAGCGCACCGGTGATCGGGCTGGGCCGCCCCCGTACGCGCGCCATGTGCACGCCTGGCTGCTGATTGATCACCGCTTCGACTTCCTCCGGATGGACCTTCAGGCCGCCCACGTTGATGACGCCCTCCCGGCGACCGATAAACCGGTAGCGGCCGTCCAGCAGTTCAACCATGTCGTTGGTGTCAACGAAACCGTCGCCATCGGCGAGAGCATCGCCGCCGAGATAGCGCGACGCGATGCGCGCCGAACGGAGTTGCAAGGATCCGTCCACGATCCGCAGATCGGTCCGGTTATTGGACTGGCCGACCAATGTTTCCGGAAATCCAGCCAGCCCATCGTTGATCTCAAATCCCACGCCCGCCTCGGTTGAGGCGAAGGCGTGGGTCAACCGGGCCTGGGGATAGGCACGAGCAAGGTTGTCGAGGATTGCCTGATCGGCGACCTCTCCGGAAAGCCTCACGTATCGCGGCGAGAGCGCCCCAAAGGCCGGGCTCATGAGCACGCGGCGCCAATGCGTCGGCGTTCCCAGGATGTGCGTCACGCCAAGCCGCCCAGCGCGATCCAGAAAGTCTCCCACCGGTTCGCCACCTTGCGATAGAACCAGAGAGCCGCCACCGACCAGGGCACGGAGCAGGATTTGCAAGCCGCCATAGCGACGAACGTCATAGAACGTGCTCCAGACCATAGCGCCGACGGGTCCGTCGCCCAGTGAGCCGGTCAGGCTCGCCAAGGTATGAGACACCAGCTTGGGTCGGCCTGTCGTGCCAGACGTGAACAGCACCCACTCGGTTGGTACATCGCGGTTTGGCTGGCTATCGACAGGCTGGGCTGGACTGGCATCAAGGCAAGCGAACCTTGCAATCGTGTCTGATGATTGTGCCGTTGGGCCAGTGCCGTCGCTCACGATCAAATCGATTTCAGCTTCTGCCAGAATGGCCGGCAAGTCGGCGGGCGCAAGATCGGGTGGGCAAAGCAGCATGCGGCGCGCGAGCCCGTCCAACTGCAGCAAGGCCCTTACAGCGGGTAGTTGGCGATCAGACGAAATCAGGACCGAGCGGCCCCGGAATGTTTCTGCCGGGGCGCTGAGGCTGTTTTGTAATAAAGCAGCAACGGCCACGCTTTCGGTTGCATCCGATACGAAACGTGCTGGCGCTGAACCAGCGACCGTCAAGTTCCAGAGGCTGGAATGGTCAGGCTGCCGCATTTTCATAGAGCTTGATAAAATCGCCGAGAGTCACAGGAAATTCGACCGGTGCGGCTCCGCCAAAGGGGTCAAGCCCGAGCGTGTCGTCCAAAGAAGCAACGAGGATCGCAAGGCAAAGTGAATCCAAGCCAGAGTCAAGAAGTGGTAGTCGGTCGGTTAGCGGAACAAGGGCTTTTTTCTGTTGAAGAGCGACTTCTTTAATTTGCCAATAAACGCGTGCTTTGATCGTCGTCGTCGCTGTCATTTTATCCTGCTTTAACATCACCTGTCTTAAGTGTTGGAGGGTCGCTCTCCCTGTGCAAGAGCAACCTGAGGCTGCTAGTGGCGGTTTGGATGCAGATGTAAGCCTAGACTCACAAAATTGATCGATCACCGCCTCGTGAGCGGCTAAGAATTGAGGCAGATCGCTAGGAAAGCCCGCGTCTTCTCCATCCAACCGGCGCTTGCCGCCACCGCAAGGCCTTGCCGCCGCAATCCCTCGCGTAGCTCGCCATTGTTGCGCAATTGCAGCATCGCGGCCGTGATCGCACTCACCGAATGGCCATCCACTACGAGCCCGTTGACGCCATGCTGCACGGCGTCCGCACTGCCGCCGTCGCGCCCGGCAATCACCGGGAGGCCGCAGCCATTGGCTTCCAGAAACACCAAGCCGAATCCCTCGGTGTCGCCATTGGCCAATTCGCGATTGGGCATCACGAACACGTCACCCAATCGGTAGTGTTCGGCCAGCTCAGCATCGGCCACTTGCCCTGCGAACGTCACTTGGTCGGCTACACCCAGTTCGGCAGCCAGGGTTTCAAGCGTTTCGCGGTAAGGGCCGGTGCCAACAATCAAGTAACGGCTATCGGAATGCTGCTGGACCACCTTCGAAAATGCACTAATGGCATGGTCAATGCCTTTCTTCTCCAGCAATCGGCACACTGAGACGAACACGAAGCATCCCGTCAAATAATACAATGCGAGTAGGTCAGGGCATTTCAACTGTGGGTGAAAACGCTCCCCGTCTACCCCGTTTTCAATCAGGCTGATGCGCTCTTGCCCAGTCGTGCCCAACAGGCTCGCCACCACCTGCTGAGTAAAGCGGCTGACCACGATGATCCGATCGCTCTCCAGAAGCGCCTGACGGCCGCGGCGATGTCCACTGTCGTAGAGATCCTCGGTCGTGATCTCCTCGCCGTGCACATAGACGACGGTGCGGACGCCCGGCACGAAGCGGAGCAGCCGGATGATCCAGCCGCTGGCAAGCAACTCGCCCACGCAGACGGTGCGCACCTTCTGAGTGGCCACCAGCCAGAGCACCAAGCCAGCCAGGCGCAACCGGATTGCGGCGTCTCCCGCCAGGAACCACAGCTTGCTCAGACCCCGCCTCGGCGTGGCGTTCATACTCGTGCGCAGCAATGGGAGCCGAATGACGCGATGCGGCTTGCCGCGGTCATACTCCCGCCAGCCGATGATCGGCAGCCCGTCGGCGTAGCTGATGCGTGGGGCGACAACAATTATGCGGTCCCGGGCACAGCGGGCGAGATTGGCATAGACCACGGCCGACCCACCGCGAACGGGCGAGAAATTATTGGCTATCAGCAACACGCGGCCCGCTGGCCGCGTCATGGCCCAGCATCCTGGAGGTAGTGCGGCAATTCGGCCAAGCTCGCGAACGTGAACTGCATCCGCGACGCCATGGCGTCCAGCACGCCCGAGAGGCGATCATAGAAGCCGTGCAGCTCCGCCTTGGTCTGCACATAGGGGTTGCGCCCGATAGCCAGCGACGAGCTGTGAAAGCTCAACACGAATATAGTTTGTCCACGGGCGCGTAGATGGCGCACCAAGCGCAGCATGGCGTCCACGTCATTGCCCTCGGGCGAGAGGGTGATCCGCTCGGCCAGGCGCAGGCGGGTGACAAGGCTTGGGATGCGCAGCCGGTTCAACGCCGGCGTCACCAGGCGGCGATAGATCTGCGGCGCCGCCCGGCCGCCCCAGCCCACGATGCTGCGGCACAGCGGCAGTTCCAGCATGCGCCGTCGCTCGCCGAACCAGAACGGCTGGTAGTCGTAACGGGCATGATTGGGGCCGCCCTCGTCGGTTGATGTCGTGCGTGGCGCCAAACTAGTGTCGATGGTGAAGCCAAGCTTTTCCAATATGGACGCGGTCTCGGCGCCAAGTCCGTAGCGGCCGGCGCGATAGATCCGCGGTTCGACGCCGAAGCGCTCGACAAAGCGGCGTTGAAGGGCAACCAGCTTCCGCTCCTCCACCCCTGGCGGGAGATTGCCGGAGAACGACGTGCCGAACCGATCACCGTCCAGCGGGACGCCGTCAAAGGGCGGGTTGACCCAGGGATGCAACTGCACGCCGACGTCGCACTGGCCACGACTGATCTGACGGCGCAGGATTTGCACCACCTCGTCATCCTCCAGCACCGGATAGGTCAGCAGGTATGTCGGCACAACGCCGTAGGCGCCGACGATCTCCTGCAAGTCGCGGATGTTCTTCATGCATCGGGTCGAGTAGTTGGTGGAGGAGACGGGCTTGTCCCAGTCAAAATCCTCCTCCGCATCGACGGCGAGGGCGCAGACGGGCCGATCGGTTTTCGCAATGGTTGGGACGACGTTAGAGAACATGGCTGATGTCCCACGGGGTCATGACGGAGCGCCCGCCCGGCGCCACGTTTGCTTTGGCAAATAGCCGCACGAATGTTGACTGTCACTTTACGAGAGCCATCCAGACTTGATGATCTGGCGCAGCAATGGCAGGCCTTCGAGGCGCAGGTGGCGTGCTCGTTCTTTCAAAGCTGGGCCTGGGTAGGGTGCCTGGCGGCAGAACGGTTCGACGACCCCGTACTGGTCGAGGTGCAGCGTGATGGCGTGTTGGCGGCGCTGGCGCTGTTCAATCGCCGCCGCCGCAATTGGCTCGACCGCAACCGCTTGTATCTAAGTGAGACCGGATGCCCAAAATGGGACGCCGTGTTCATCGAGCACAATGGTTTTCTGGTCGCTGCCGACGACGACGAAGCCCTGCAACGCTGTCTATCAGCAGCGCTCGACACAGGGCGAGGCAGCACGGTGGTGCTGAGCGGCATTGGCGCGCTGCCAATGCAGGCGGCTGATGCGATGGGAGCGGCCTGCATCGCCCGGCAGATTCGGTTGGCGCCCCGGGTGGATTTGGCCGCGATCGTGGCGGCTGGCGGGCGCCATCTCGACCAGCTCAGCGCAAACACCCGCTATCAGCTCCGCCGCTCTGCCCGGCGCTATACCGAGGCGGGACCGCTCGTGGTCACTCGTGCTGCCTCTCCGGCGCAGGCGCATACATTTCTGGAAGCACTGGCGGTGCTACACCAGGCGACATGGACTGACCGCGGTCACCCGGGAGCCTTTGCCAACCCCGATTTTGTCCGCTTCCATCACGCGCTGATCGACCGGTGCGATGCAGTGGATTTGCTGCGTGTCACGGCGGGCGACCAAGTTGTGGGCTACCTGCATAATTTTTGCTTTCGCGGCGGTGTTAGCGCCTATCAAAGCGGCTTCGAATACGCCGGCGCGAGTGCCCATGCCAAGCCGGGACTGACCTGCCACCATCTGGCGATTGAGCGCTACGGGGCGGAGGGCATGGCCGTCTACGACTTCCTCGCTGGCGACGACCGCTACAAGACCAGCCTGGCGACCGCCGCCGTGCCACTGCACTGGGTGACGCTGGCGCCGCGATGGTCACTGCCGGGTGTTGCGGGACGGCTGAAGGCGAGGCTACGGCGGATAGTGGGCAGGAACTAGGCCAGGTCGCAATTCCCAGAGCTTGATCGCGCCAAGGTCCTCCAGCCGCATCGCAGTCCGGGATGCAAGCAGCGCCTGATACAATTGCGGCTTCGTCACCCCCACACCCAGCAACGCCATCCAAGGCGCCTCCCAAGCCAGCGGGTCGAGGATGTCAGCCACGATGACGCGGCCACCGTCCTGAAGCGTCTGCCCTACCGTGGCATCCATGTCGCTCAGCACGCCGGACGCCGTTGCGCCAGGCTCCCGCAACCGGATATCCGGCTCAAGCGTGCGTATTCCGGGCAAAGGATAAAACCCGACATACGCTCGGCCCGGATAGCTGCCGAAGAACACCAGCAAGTCACGCGGTCCCAACATTGTTGCCAAAGCCGCTGCGTTGCGGTCGAGCGGATAGGTCGCCACCGGCACGGCCACTGCCAGGTTTGCAGCCGTGGCAATCACCGCCCAGCCCGGCAGCGCCAGCCGCAGCACGGCTGTCGGCATCAGCGTCAGGAACAGCACGATTGTGGGAGCGGTTAGCTGAAACCAGTGCTCCGGGTCGTTCAAACCATACCAGATCGTCCAAATCTGTGCCCCGCACAGGAAAGCGACGGGCGTCAGCAACACCTGGCCGCGCAACAGGCTCCATGCCGTGCGGCAATAGATGGTCGCGATCAGCATCGCCGTCAGAACCCACAGCACCAGCGCGGGCAGCAATCCAGCATAGGGCCGCAGCGACTGCACCTGACCGCGCATGATAGCCTGCGCCGTGGCACCCAAGCCGGGTAAGGCAACGAGA
>CAXTRX010000024.1:0-8260 GCA_964246785.1 uncultured Acetobacteraceae bacterium
GCATGCAAAGATCACGGCGTCAGGCACTGCCGAAGCAGCATCTGAACGGTAGGGCCGCATGAGCAAGCCAATCTCGCCCGCCGGATGAGACGGGGGCAGCTCCGTGGACGAGGTCGTCCACCGCGTTATCTGGATCGAGCGAGGGCTGCTCACCCGCGTCGATAATCTCGTTTCGGTTTGTGGAGCGTCGATCAGCGCGCAGCCTTCGCCAAGTCGCCACGATCTTCCAGCATCTGAAAGCGATCCGCTATCCTCTTGGCTACGCTCAGCACGAGCGCGAGCGGCAAGGCGGCTCGCTTATCGCCGTCCCTCAATCAGGCGCGATCTATCCTCGCCCTGGCTGATTGCGGTGGCACATAATAAGCCGCGTGTGATTTTACCGGCATCCGCCGATTTTTGCCGCCCGACATCGGATCAGTCGAAAGCGCCGCACGGGTCGAACTTGACTGGCTCTAATTTCCTGCGCATTGCGGCCTACGGAGCTCATCGGCTCTCCATTTCCGGGTGACCGACTGCGCGTTGGGGTAACAGCACGATGCATGCGACGATGAACGTCGCCAGCACGGCGGACGCGATTGGACGGCTGACGTTCAAGCCGCCCTGCGCGACGGGCTTATCGAGGTAGTCACCGACCGTGGCGCCGAGCGGCCGTGTCAGGATGAATGCCGCCCAGAACAGCAGGACGCGTGAGACGGTCGTCCAGTAATAGGCCGCGACGAGTATAAGCAACCCTGCTCCGAACACGAGGGCACCACCTTCGTAGCCGAGCCCCGCATCGGCGATCCAGTCTCCGAGCGCCGTTCCCAGCGTCTGCGAGAAGGTGATCGTGATCCAGTAGAAAATCTCAGCCTGCGGGTTTCGTACAGTGTCGACCGACACCGAACCAAGCGTTCGATACCACACGCCCAATGACGCAAGAACGCAGACGAGCAGTAATGTCGAGCCACCCGTGTAGCCGATGCCGAGCGAACGATCGGCAAAATCAGCCATCGTCGTGCCAGCCGTGGTCGAGGCGACGATCGTTGCCCAGTAGAGGAAAGGGTGGAAGCGCTTGACGGCGATCTGCCCCCAGACGAACAGGATCAGCGCCACGGCGAAGATGAGCGTGCCGACGAGATAGCCGAGACCCATCGTCATGGTAACGGTGTCGCCGCCCGTCTCGCCGAGGGTGGTCGCGGCGATCTTGATGATCCAGAAGATCAGCGTGACCTCGGGCACCTTGCTCAGGGCATCCCGGCTATTGGTGGTTATCATCGCTGTGTCTCCGCCTGACGTCTACGCACAATTCATTTCACGGGATCAAGGAACATAAGCCGCAGCGTCCCGGGGCGCGGACGAGGCCGACCGCCGGGCGTCGGGCTGGGATCGACGTCGGCGGCGGCAACGAACAATCTGCCGGACACGGGATCGACCGCCATGGTTCTCCCACTGACGGCAGTCGCAACGGTCTCAAGCGGCTGATACGAATCGGGTGAATTTTGCTGATACACGGTGATTGTTCCATCGGCGCCATTGGAGCTGAATACCCGCTTGCGGGTGGCGTCCCAGGCGACGGCATCACTGCCTCTGCCGATCGGCAACTCGGCACTGATCCGGCCCGTATCGGCATCCACCACCATCATCACGCTATTGACGCAGCCCATGAAAAGCCGCCGGCCCACACGATCAAGCGCGAGCCCATGAGGGTTCTTGCAGTCCGGAGTCGGCCAGCGACCGACCACGGCATTGCTGCGGGCATCGACCTTGAGAAGGTCGCCGTTCTCCTCGCCGGCAACGTAGATGCTGCCGGCATCATCCGCGGCGGCATACTCCATTCTCTCACCAACTTTGATAATCGCGGTAGCGGCATCGGTTTTGGTGTCGATGACAGTGATCGCGCCTGGATCACCCTCGATCACGAAGGCATGACCGGTCGACTTATCAATAACGATTGCGTCGGCATCCTTGTCGGCCGGGATTTGCTTGATGATTTTTAAGGTCCTGAGATCGAAGGCAAGGGCTGTCCCGTTCCGACCATCGTCGGTGAAGCCTTGCCCAGTCAAAGCGGAGATCGCAGTGCCATGAGTACCGCCGGTCACACCCTTCACGCCGCCGATTATCGCACCCGAGCGTCCGTCGACAACAGCAACCTGATCCCCGTGCGCGACATAGACCCGGCCGCTGTTCGGATCGAACACGACGTAATCCCAGCGATCCGGTACGCCGAGCGGCACCGTTTTGGACACCGTATATGGCGCCGCCGCCAATGGCAGAGCCGCCGCGGCCATGCCGACAGCGACGAGGGAAATCTGGAACAGCTTCACCATCTACTCCGTGTGTTATCTTCAGGTCAGAGACAGTTGTTTAGTCCCAGGGTTTGATGGTGCGGGTTTAGCCTGAACCGTTTTGGCTCTGCTGTCCAAGCTTTGCAGATGGTTTCGTAGGCCGACACGACGTTTTCAAGATGTCTGCGGAGCTGGTCGTGAGTGGCGTAGTGGAAGCGTTTAGCGGTTGCTTCCTTGATCGTCCGGTTCATGCGTTTGACCTGACCGTTGGTCCACGGGTGTCGTGGCTTGGTGAGCCGGCGATTGATGTGGTTTTGGATGCATGCATATTCGAACGCGGGCGCGCGGAACAGCTCGCCACAGTCCATGGCACGGCGGAGCTCTGCTGCGGCGGAGCAGGTGTTCCCGGGTGAGGTGACATGGGTGCCGTTGTCCGTCAGCACGATCAGTTTCTAACCTGCGGCCCCCGGCTCGGGAAGCGGCCGCGACCGGCGCAGGTCGTCGATCGCGACGAACGTGAACGCCGCCTGCGTGACCTTGCTCACCGCATCGCCCGTCCGGTCCCGCCGCCATGCCTCCACCGTGATCCGCATGGAGCTGCGGCCTGTCCCGGTGATGGTGGCAAACAGGCTCACTTCGTCGCCAACGAAAACCGGACCGTGGAACGTCATCGACTCCACGGCCACCGTGGCACACCGTCCCCGTGCCCGGCGGGCCGCGACGTTGCCGGCGGCCACGTCCATCTGCGCCATGAGCCAGCCGCCGAAGATGTCCCCGGCCGGGTTGGTGTCGGCCGGCATGGCAATGGTCCGGATCACCGGCGTGCCATGGGGCACCTGCTGCGCCGCGGCCGCCGCCTGCACGCCATCGGGGGCCGTCGCCTGCGTCACCGCAGAGGCGCGAACGGCAGGTGCTGCGCCAAGCCCATCTCGTCCGCCAGCCTCTGCAGGTCGGCCAGCGTGTCATGCGGCAGCAGCAGGCCGCTGGCCCGGTTGCGCGCGTCGTTGCGGGCCTCGAGCTCGCCGGGATAGACGATCTCCTCGAAGCCCTGGGCAAGCGGCACGGATTTCAGGTCGGCGATGTAGCGGTCCATGCGGGCACCGAACTCGTCCAGCGGCTGCAGGGCGGCGATGTCCAGCGCGAGCATGAATTGGCCGGCGCCGCTGCGGTGCTCCGTCTGGTAGGGGCCATGCACGCCGGTGCCGGAACCGCTGCCGGTCAGCACGCCGGAAAGCATGTCCATCACCACGGCGATGGCATAGCCCTTGTGCCCCGCCATCGGCAGGATGATGCCGTCGATGGCCTCCGCCGGGTCCGTCGTCGGCGCACCGGCCGCGTTGATGGCCCAACCCTGCGGGATCGGCTCGCCCTTCTGCCGCGCCAGGTAGATCTTGCCACGCGCGACGCCGGTGTTGGCAATGTCCAGCACCATGGGCGCGTGCGTGCCAGCAGGCGCGGCCCAGGACCAGGGATTGGTGCCGACCGTCTTGCGGCGGCCTCCCCACGGCGCCATGGCCGGGCTGGCATTGGTGGACAGGAAGCCGACGCAGCCGGCGCGCGCTGCCATGAGCGTGAAATACATCGCCGTGCCGAAATGGTTGGACCGCCGCAACGCCACCGCGCCGATGCCATGCGCCTTGGCCCGGCGGATGGCGTCTTCCATGGCAAAGGCGGTGAGCACCTGGCCCATGGCATCGTGGCCGTCCATCACCGCGATGGCCCCCGCATCCACGACCAGGTCGGGCTTCGCCACCGCCTCGCACACGCCGGCCTTCAGGCGCGCCACGTACCAGGGCAGGCGCAAGACCCCATGCGATTGGTGGCCCCACAGGTCGGCCTGGACCAGGGTGTCGGCCGCCAGCCTCGCGTCGCCCTCCGGCATTCCGGCCCGGGCATAGGCGGCGGTGGCGAAGTCGAGCAGACGGTCCGGCGCAACGGCTTGGCTGGCGTCCACCATCAGCCCACCTCGGTGCGGAATGCGAGTTCCGTGTCCAGGAACCGGGCGCTGATCGCCGCCGCCGGCCCGGCGATGGTGAACGGCTTGGAGACGGTGCCGGTGGACACGACGCTGCCCTTCGGCAGCACCATGCCCCGCTCACGGGCCGTGGCCACGAGGTCGGACAAGGCCGTCTGCGGATCGGTCGCGTCCTCCCCGCAAAGGCTGCCCGCGGCTTCGCGTCCATCAACGCTGACGAGGAGCGAGCGGGCCAGGGCCGGCACGTGCTCCCGCTCGATCGGCTCGCCCAGGATCAACGCTTGGAAGGCGCCGTTGTCGGCGGCAAAGCTGGGCCAGCCCACGGCACGACGGTCGGTGAAGCGCGACAGCACCAGCTCGAACGCCACGCGGACGGCGGCCACCGCGTCCATCACGGCGAAATCATCCTCATCGGGCAGGATGTCGCGCCCGAGCACATAGGCGATCTCGAACTCGACCGTGACGGGCGCCGGATTGGGCAACGGCACGGTGTCGCCACCCCGATACAGCCGCGACCCAAGCACGCGGCCGGCGATCGAGCGGCCGGCACCGCTCTGCCGTTTCTGGATGGTGCTGCCGACCCCGAGCTTCCAACCCACCTGCGGCTGAGCGAGATCGGCCATCAACCGGTCCTGGACGTCGTAGCCTTGCGCCAGGGTTTGCGGCCGGACGGCGGCGGGCAGCTCCGTCAGCAACGCCCCGCTACGCCACGCCTGCGCCAACATCGCCGCCGCGGGCGCCGGGTCGAACGCCCCGCTCATCGCCGCCCCTCTGCCATCAGGAAGTCGAAGTCGCAGCCGTCCGGCGCTTGGGTGACGGTGCGCCGGTACAGCGCCTTGTATCCGCGGACCGGCGCTGGCGGCGGGGTGAACCGCTCCAGCCGGCGCGCAATCTCGGCCGCGTCCACCAGGAGCTCGATCCGTTTGTCCGCAACCGAAAGCCGTATCCGGTCACCATCCCGCACCGCCCCAAGCGGCCCCCCTGCCGCGGCTTCCGGCGCCACATGCAGCACGATGGTGCCAAACGCGGTGCCGGACATGCGCGCGTCCGAGATGCGGACCATGTCTTTCACCCCCGCCTGCGCCAGCTTCTTCGGGATCGGCAGATACCCCGCTTCCGGCATGCCCGCCGCGTGTGGCCCGGCGTTCTGCAGCACCAGGATGTCGTCCGCTTCCACGTCCAACGCCGGGTCATCGATGCGCGCGGCCAGGTCTTCCAGCCCGGTGAACACCACGGCCCGGCCCTCATGCTCGAACAGCGCCGGCGTCGCCGCGGCCCGCTTGAAGATCGCCCCATCCGGCGCCAGGCTGCCTTGGAGCGTGATCAACCCGCCAACGGGCGAAACCGGGTCGGCAAATGGGCGGATCACGGCGCGGTCCACCCAATCCACCGGCTCGTCCAGCCGTTCGGCCAGCGTGCGGCCTTCAACGTCCACCGTGTCCAGATGCAGCAGCGGCCGCAGCTCGCGCAGCACGGCGCCAACGCCCCCGGCCGCGTGGAAGTCCTCCATGTAGCCCTCGCCCACGGGCTTGAGGTCCACCAGCACCGGCGTCTCGTCGGAAATGGCGTTCATCCGCTCGGCGCTCACGCGGATGCCCAGCCGTCCCGCAATGGCGGTGAGATGCACCACCGCGTTGGTTGATCCGCCGATCGCCATCAGCACGCGCCAAGCATTCTCGACCGATTGCAGGGTGATCACCTGGCGCGGCGTAATCCGGCGGGTGAGCAGCCGGACGGCGGCCTTGCCCGTTTCCTCGGCCGCGACCAGGCGTGCGGCGTTCACGGCGGGAATGGCCGCGGTGCCAGGCAGCGACATGCCAAGCGCCTCGGCGATGCAGGCCATGGTGGAGGCGGTGCCCATCACCGCGCAGGTGCCTTGCGTGACCGACAGCCGGCCCTCCACGGTTTCGATCTCATCGGCATCAATGCTGCCCGCGCGATACTTGCCCCAGAACGAGCGGCAGTCCGTGCAGGCGCCCAGCCGCTGGCCGCGATGCCGCCCGGTGCTCATCGGCCCGGTCACCAGTTGGATCGCCGGCAGGTTGGCCGACGCAGCGCCCATCAGTTGCGCCGGCACCGTCTTGTCGCAGCCGCCGACCAGGACCACGGCATCCATCGGCTGCGCGCCGATCATCTCCTCCGTGTCCATTGCCATCAGGTTGCGGTACATCATGCTGGTCGGATGGAGGAACACCTCGCCCAGCGAAACCGTGGGGAACGGCCGCGGCAGCGCCCCCGCGGCCAGCACGCCGCGGCTGACCGCCTCCACCAGCTCGTCCATGCCGCGGTGGCAGTTGTTGAAGCCGGACGGGGTCATGGCAATGCCGATGACGGGCTTGTTCAACAGCTCGGTGGACAGGCCCATCGAGCGTGCGAACGAGCGCCGCAGGAAGCGCGCGAAATCCCGGTCTCCGTAATTCGTCAGCCCCCGGTCGAAGCCGTGCGGATCGTCCGTCATGCGGCACTTCCCTTATTGCGATACTCGGGGCTGCGGTACTCGACGCCCAGCAGCCGCTCGAACACCTGGATCATCGCACCCTTGTCCTTCTCGCCGTGCCCTTGCAGCAGCGCGGCCTGGTAGGTCGCCGTCGCCGCCGCCAGCACCGGCATCGGCACGCACGCATTGGCCGACAGCTCCGCCCCGCTCACCAGGTCCTTGTAGGCGTGCTGCATCGGGTAGCCATCGCTGAAGTGGCCGCGCAGCATGCGCGGGATGAAGAACTCCGACGCGTAGCTGCGCCCGGTGCCGCTGTTCACCACCTCGCCGACCAGGCCCGGGGCGAGCCCCAGCTTCTCCGCCATCGGCAACACCTCGCCCAGCGCCGCCGCATTGATGTCGAACAGGAGCTGGTTGATCAGCTTGGTGAGCTGGCCGCTCCCGGTCGGTCCCATGTGCAGGATCGTGTTGCCGATCAGGTCGAGCAGCGGCTTGACCCGGCGGAACGTCTCCAGCGCGCCGCCGCACATCACCGTCAGCGTGGCGTCGACAGCGCGCGCTTCCATGCCGGAAACCGGCGCGTCGAGGAACGCGACGCCGCTTCCCTCCATGGCCCGCCCGATCTCGACGGTGGTGGAGTAGGTGATCGTGCTGAGATCGACCACCGCCTGCCCCGGGGCAAGATGCTGCAGCAAGCCGCCATCCCCCAGCAGCACGCCCTGCACGGCGGCCGAGCTCGGCAGGCAAAGGAAGATCACGTCCGCCGCGGCAAGGTCGGCAAGGTCCGTCGTGCCGGCAGCGCCCTCCTTGCGGAACTCGTCGAACCAACGGTCGTCGCGGTCGCTCACCACCATGGCTGCGCCACCCTTCAGCAGGTTGGACGCGATCGGCCGGCCCATCTGGCCCAAGCCCACGAAACCAAGCTTCATCCCCGCTCTCCTTTGCGGAACACGATGCAGACCGGGCTGCCCGTCTGGATCACGTCACCTATGCGGTCCAGGCGGCCGGTGGCGGCATCGACCCGGAACGGCACGATCGTGTCGCTGTTCTCGTTGGCTGCATAGAGCACGGCTCCGGACGGATCGAGCGTCATGAAGCGCGGCTCCTTGCCCCCGCTCGGCGTCCACGCGACCGGGCTCAGCCGTCCGCTCACGGCATCGGCGGCAAAGGTGGCGATGCTGTCATGGCCGCGGTTCGAGACGAACACGAACCGGCCATCGGCCGTCATGTCGATCTCGGCCGCCGTGTTGGCGCCGGTGAACGTGTCTGGAACCGACGGGATCACCTGCAACCCGGCCAACCCTCCCGTCTCTGCGTCGTAGCGGTAGGCCCCGACGGAAGCGCCCAGCTCGTGCGCGACGAACACGAACGGCGCCGTCGGGTGGAACACGGCGTGCCGCGGCCCGGGGCCGGGCCGGGCGGGGCGCGCGCCGCCGCGCGCCAGCCGTCGAAGTCGTCAGGGCGGGAGAGAACGGCGGTCGGCATTATCTTCCCTCTCCCGCTTGCGGGAGAGGGCGAGAGACGCGCCTGCAGGCGCGGCCCGGGGTGAGGGTGTGCGGCTGGGGTAGTGATCCGCCGTCGCCA
>CAXTRX010000024.1:8270-27604 GCA_964246785.1 uncultured Acetobacteraceae bacterium
CGCGCCCAGCTCGTGCGCCACCAACACGACCGGCGCCGGGGGGTGGAACACGGCGTGCCGCGGCCCGGCGCCGGGCCGGACGGGAAGCGAGCCGACGATCGCCAGCCGGTTCTGCGCCGGGTCGAACCGGGCCGTGAAGATACGGTCCAGCCCCTTGTCGGGCACCAGTATGAAGCGCTGGCGCCGGTCATAGGCAACCTCGTGCGGGTGGGAGGAGGTCTGTTCCACCTTGTTCGGGCCCGGCGTTCCGGGCAGCGCCTCCACCTGCTGGACCGGACCCAGCGAGCCATCCGCCATGCGGGGCAGCACGGCGACCGAGCCGGTGGCGTAGTTGGCCACGATGATCACCCGATTGTCGGGGTCGGCCGTCAGGTGGACGGGGTTGCGCCCGCCGGCGGACTGCCGGTTCAACAGGGCCAGCTCACCCGTCGCCGGGTCGATGCGGTACGCGCTGATCTCGGTCAGGTCCCCATGCACGGCGTAGAGGAACCGCTGCTCGCGGTCGAACGCCAGGAAGGACGGGTTGTCGAGCCCGGGGACAAGCTGGACCGTCGTCCAGGCCGACGTGGCCGCATTCACCCGGAACACGCGCAGGCCGTCGCCCCGCGCATTGCGCGCCCGCGTGGTGCGGCACCCGACATACGCAATCATCACCTCAGCGTCCCCCGCCGCAGCGGCAATCCGGCGCGCCGGTGCCCCGCTTGCAGCCAGCGCCATCCCGCCGAGAACGGCACGCCGCCCCAAGCCGGGCCATCGTGGTCCCTTGCCAGTCATCATTGGTCATTCCCAAAGCATCGTGGGCCGCATGCGCCATCACGCGCGCACCGGCATGGAAAGCGGCTGGCGCCCGCCGATCGGGCGCCGCGTGAGCAACAGGGTCGACCCGGCGCCCACGACGAGCAGCGCGCCCGCGATGACGAAGGCCATGTCGTAGCTGCCGGTGGTGGCGATGACGTAGCCGGTCACGATTGGAGCCAGCAGCCCGAACACATTGCCGCCCACCACCAGGAACGCCATCGCCACGCCAACATCCCGCGCGTTCGGCAGCATGTCATTGAGCATGGCGAAGTTCAGCGAGGTCGTGGCCGCTATGCCGGTCAGCGACAAGGCGATCAGCCCGAGCAGGACGGGCACGCTGGCGACATACGGCGCGAACAGGATGGCCGCCGCAAGCATCATGGCGGTGGCGATCATGTTCCGCCGCCTGCCGCCGCCCACGTCGCCTTGCAACAGCCGGTCGCTCAGGCGCCCGATCGCGATGCATAGCACCACCGCGACCGCATAGGGGATAGCGGCGAACAGGCCAGTCTTGGCGATGGTCAGGCCGCGGGTCGTTTGCAGGTAGCTCGGCAACCAGGTCAGGAACAGGTATTGCGAGTAGACGTTGCAACCCTGCGTCAGTGCCAGCCCCCACAGGGTCGGCCCGCTGCCGAGCAGCCGTGACAGGCCGACCTTCTCTCCCGCCGTATCGAGGTCGGACCGTCTAGCGCCGCGTTCGGCGATGATCTTCTGCCGTTCGGCCTCACCCAGCCACGATGCATCCTCCGGCCGCGCGAACCACCGCAGCCAGCACAGCAGCCACGCCAGGCCGATCCCGCCGGCAATGAAGAACAGCGCCCGCCAGCCAAAGTTGGCAATGAGCGGCCCCGCCACCAGCGCGCAGAGCGCCGGCCCGGCGTACGACCCGCTGTTGAAAATGGCATTCAGCGTCCCGCGCTCGCCCGCCGGGATCCATTCGCGGATCACACGGGCGCCCGCCGGGTTGCTGGACGCCTCGCCGCCGCCCATGACAAGCCGTGTCGCCAGCAGCGAGCCAAAGCTCCAAGCCAGGCCGGTCATGGCCGTGGCCAGCGACCAGACGCCAATGCCATACCCGGCCACGCGCTTGGCGCCAAACCGGTCGACCAGCATCCCCACCGGCAGCAGGCAGAGCGTGTAGGTCCACAGGAACGAGGAGAACAGGTAGCCGAGCGTCACGGGCGACAGCCCATACTCGCGTGCGATCGGGGCGGCCGCGAACGACAGCGTGACCCGGTCGATGTAGTTGATCAGCGCCAGCGAGAACAGAAGCAAGGCGACCCAGCCTCGGCGGTATGGCATGGCTTCCTCCGGCGATCTTGCAGTCCGCTTGGTGCGGGCTTGCGGCAAGGTTTAGCCGCGATGACAATGCAGTGCCAATATGCAGACGGTATCAGACGATGCTATTTGCGCATGGTTGCACCGGTGTTTCGGGGTGTTCAGGAGCCTTGCAGGAACTGCTGCAGCAAGCCTCCGGCAAACGCGCGCAGCGCCGGGTTCGAGCTGCGCTGGCGCCAGACGAACGTCAGCTCGCTGAAGATCTGCGGTTTGAACGTGATGTCCTGCAACGCGACCCCGGCAAAGCCGAGATTGCCGGCGATCTTCGGCACCAGCGCCACCCCGACGCCCGCACCAACCAGCGCCAGCATGGTATGGATCTCGCGGGCGTACTGAACGAACACAGGCGCGATATTGGCCGCCCGAAACGCCGAGGACACCAGCTCGTGGTGGTAGCGGCTTTCGACCGGCGCATACATCACCAGCTTCTGCCGGTCGAGGTCCTTGGCCGCGAGTGTCCGCCCTTCCGCCAGCGGCCTGCCCGCCGGGACCGCCACGACGAACGGCTCGCGGCTGATCGACACGCACTCCATGCCGCGCCGGTCGATTGGCATCCGCAGCACGCCCGCGTCGATCCGGTCGGTCGCGAGCGCGTCCACCTGGTCCGCCGTGACCATCTCCTTCAGCACCAGTTGCACGTGCGGCAGTTCGGCGGCGATGAACGACACGAGCCGGGGCAGCACGCTGTAGCTGGCGGCGGGAATGAAGCCGAGCGTCAGCACGCCCCCCTCGCCCTTGGCGATCCGGCGCGCGCTCAGCAATGCCTCATCCACCGCGCGGAGGATCTCCCTGGCGTCCACCAGGAAGGCTTTGCCGGCGGGCGTAAGGCCGACGAAGCGGCTTGACCGCTCCACCAGCCGGACCCCGGCATCGTGCTCGAGCTGCTGCAACTGGCGGCTGAGCGGCGGCTGGGTCATGTTGAGGCGTGCGGCAGCCCGGCCGAAATGCAGTTCTTCGGCCAATGCCACAAAGCACCGCAATTGGGTCAGTTCGGTCATCTATGCACATGAGGTATCGATGAGAGATAAGTGAGTTCAACCCATGGGGCGTTGTGCGGCAAGACGTGTGGCAAGTAGAGCGGCTGGCAGGCAAGATCGTACTGGCTACCCATGACTAACATCACGCAGGTTATACCACTTCGTTAAACGACCAGATCTGCTGAAAAAGGCGATAAATCACGGCTGAGCGGTCGATCGCACAATTATCTCGCCGATATTCAAGCTGTCTGGCTGATCAATCGCGTAACCAATAGCATGAGCAATTGCTTGCGGCGGCATCGCGAATTTTCCCCCTGCTTGCTCTAGTTGTGAGCGAAGCGCTTTATCCTTCACGTGATTGAGGAAATTGGTGTCGGTAAAGCCTGGCGAGATAACCGTCACGCGTAACTTGCCGGCAAGCTCCTGACGCAGTCCATCGGAGAGCGCGACGACCGCTGCCTTGGTGCAGGAATAGATAGATTGTCCCGGCACGGTCTTGCGCGCGGCTGTCGAAGCAATGTTGACGAAGTGACCTGCCCCCTGCTCTCGGAAGACGGGGAGGGCAGCGGCAATGCCGTATAGAACACCTTTGATGTTCACGTCGATCATCTGCTCCCAGTCTTCGACCGCAAGGTCGTCGATCGGTCCGATGGGCATGGCACCAGCGTTACTGATCAGCACGTCCAATCGCCCAAATCGTTCGCGCGCCAGGGCGACCAACTTCTGCAGATCGGCGCGCTTGGTCACGTCGACCTCCACCTGCACTGCCTCGCCACCCGAGCTGACGATGCGGTCTGTCACCGTCGAGAGTTGATCCGCACCACGAGCGCCTAAAACAACCTTGTCGCCACGGGCCGCCAGGAACTGGGCAGTTGCCGCCCCCATACCGCTGCTCGCACCGGTAATCGCCACTATTTTGCTCATCCATCCTCACCCGGGTCTGCTGTTTGGCTTGATCCGCAAACGTCCGATCGCAGCGTGCGGAGTTGATGCATCGGAGTGCGTCTTCAGTCGATTGAGGCGCGGCTACGCGATGCGGCACTTCAAGGCGTAGCAACCATCGCACGCGTCATCTGCTCGGTCAGCTCGCCCATCTCTGGCCAACTGATCGTAGGCTTGTTGATTTGTAGCGACACCACGCCGTGGAGACCGGCCCACAGCAGCAACGCAAGCCGTTCTGCATTCCCGGCCGGCTTTGCCCGGCGTTCCCGCCGCACCTCGCCGATCAGTTCCGCCGTTCGATCCAGCATGGGTTGGCCGAGCGCAGCAAGGCGGGGGTCGTCCAGCCTCGGGATTGCCCGGCCCTCGTAGAGCACCTTGTAGTGACCCGGCCGCTCCAGCCCAAAGCGGACGTAGGCCAGCGAGCGTGCCAGCAAGCGGTCCCAGGCATTGCCTCCCGCCACGGCCGTTGCTCGCTCCGCCTCGTCTCGCGCCGCAGCGAGCTCGGTGAACAACTTGTACAGGACCGCGAGGATCAACGCCGTCTTATCGGCAAAATGCAAATAGACCGACGGTGGAGCGATATCCGCTTCCTTCGCCACGGCGCGGAGTGAAAACGGCTCGTCCTCTCCCAACCGGGCCAGCAACCGCGTTGCCGCCTCGACAATTTCGGCTCGAAGACGGTCGCCGCCACCGCGAGGATTGCGCTGCCTTGGCACGCTCCCCGGCTCCTGCCGCTCACCCTGCATCGATACCGTCCTGTTGCATTCAGACCAGCCTCTAGCTGACATGTTGACAGCCGTTAAGTGACGGTTATAAGTTTACAACTGTCATTTTAGATTGCAGCTATGATTGATCCGACCGGACATTCGACGAACCACACCGGGGTCGCGCGGCCGCGACGGCCGCCGACCTGGCCCATTCCGATGCGGTTGCGGGCCTGCGCAGGTTGGCGGCGAGCAGTTCGGAGGCGTGGACATCGTGGTCGCCAACGCGGGTGGATCCTCCCCGCAGGTGCCGATGGCCCAGGTCACGGACGAGGCGTTCGAGCGCGTGCTCGCCGCAAATACAAAGGCAACCTTCCTTGTGCTCCTGGCAGCCGAGGTCCCGGGCGGCGGGTTCACCGTCAACATGGTGTCCGCCGGTCCGACGGATACCGGGTTGCTCGACAGCTTCCCGGCTGAAGTCAACGCGACGCTGGCAATGGCCAGTCCTTTCGGCCGGCTCGGCACAGCGGACGATTGCGCCTGTGTCGTCGCCTTCCTCGCGAGCGACGGCGCGCGCTGGCTATCCGGCCAGGTGCTCGTCGCCAACGAGGCCGCGTCCGCCTGACCGCACCGGGTTCGCTTCCAAATAGAAAGGCAACACTATGACTGAAGCCATCCAGCATCCCGTCGCCGACCGCCGGTTGGCAGGCAAGGTCGCCGTCATCACCGGCGCCAGCAGCGGCATCGGCGAGGCAACCGCGCGCGAGCTCGCCCGGCTCGGCGCCAGCGTCGTCCTGGCCGCACGCCGGCTCGACCGCTTGCAAGCCGTGGTCGCCGACATCGAGGCGGCAGGCGGCGCGGCCTACCCTGTCGCCACGGACACCACCAAGGCTGACGACCTCGCGCGCATGGTCGACGCGGCTATCAGCCAGTTCGACCGGCTGGACTACGCGGTGAACAACGCAGGTGCATCGGGGCGTGGAGCGTTCATGGAGGTCAAGCCCGAGGATTTCGACCGCGTGATGGAGACGAACCTGCGCGGCGTGTTCCTTGCCATGCAGGCCGAAATCCCGGCCCTACTCGCCACTGGCGGCGGCGCAATCGTCAACACTGCCAGCGTCGGCGGGCTGGTCGGCGTGCCGGGGCTGTCGTCCTACGTGGCGAGCAAGTGGGCCGTCATCGGGCTGACCAAGAGTGTTGCGCTCGAGTATGCGACCAAGGGCATCCGCATCAACGCGATCGCGCCGGGCGGCACCGCGACGGAGATGCTGGCCGGCGGCACCCAGGAGCAGCGCGACTTCCTCGCCAGCTTGGCGCCCATGAAGCGCATCGCCGACCCGGCGGAGATCGCTCGGGGCATCGTCTACCTTCTGGCAGACGCAACCTTCACCACGGGGATTGCGCTCCCCGCAGACGGCGGCCAGTCGGTGCCCTGACAGCCCAACCGCGCTCGACCTCGAAACTCCAATCGACCGAGTCTTGCAGCGTCCTGTGTGCCTATTGCGCGTTCAGCAGGCGCTCCGGGTTGTTCTTCAGAACCATGGTGACCGCTGTTTGCAATCAGGCCGCCGCGGACATCCTCGCCGGGCATCTGCATTGCCGCCCGGATATCGGGTGCGCCCCGCCAGCATCCGCAGCCGGCCGTGCGGCTCCGCCCGGCTTTCCCCGGCCAGTGCATCGGCCGCCTCTACCTCGGCCAGCACGGCTCGGCAGCGTTCGTAATAGGTGCGGCCGCTCTCGGTCAGGCCCTGGCTGCGCGTGGTGCGGTTGAGCAGGCGCACACCCAGTTGCTTCTCCAGCGCAGCGACATGGCGCGCCACCATCTGCGGCGACAGGCCAAGTGGCCCGGCGGCGGCGGCAAAGGAGCCAGCGTCGGCAGCTCCAACAAACACGGCCATGCTCGTGAGACGATCAAGCATTACGTACTCTCCGTTGCGAGAGCCGCTCCCGGAGGCCCGTTTATCACCTCATGTGCAAGAACCACATCACGTCCTGAGGCGAACGGCAAACGCCGAACCCGGGCGGGCGCCTGACGCAGTTGGAAATTCTTGAAGGACGGCAAATGATCCAGCAGAGCAACGGCGCCTTTGGCGCGATCGAGCTCGAGCCCGGCTACGCGATCGAGCGGATCGTCGCCGGGTCGGGGTTGCACACCGCCAATGGCATCGCCTTCGGACCAGATGGCCGGCTGTATGTTGCCAGCGTGTGCGGAGAGAGCCTGTTCGCCCTCGACATCGCGACCGGAGCGGTGACGGTCGAAGTCCCGCCGTTCGCGGGCGAGAGTGATGACCTTCTGTTCACCCCTGACGGCGATCTGATCTGGACTGCGCTCATGGAAGGCGCGGTTCGCCGGCGCAGCCCAGACGGCAGCATGCACGACCTCGCCACCATGCTGCCCGGCGCGAATTCCATCGCCCTGACCCGCGATGGCGCCCGGTTGTTCGTGGGCCAGGTGTTCATGGGCGAAGGGCTGTGGGAGGTCGATCTGGCCGGGGCCGCCCCGCCGCGCCTGGTGGCCGACCATACCGGCGGGCTCAACGCCTTCCAGTTCGGTCCCGACGGAATGATCTACGCACCCTCATGGGGGCGCGGCCAGGTGGTGCGGGTCGATCCGCAGACCGGGGCGACCACGGTGCTGGCAGAGGGGTTCCACAAGCCAGGCGCGGTCCGCTTCGATGCAGCCGATCGGCTCTATGTGCTCGACGACGAAACCGGAGACCTGTGGGCACTCGACCGGGACGGCGGCCAGTGGCGCAAGCGCGCCATCGCCAAGCTTTCCACCGCGACCGACAACATGGCGATGGGTCCGGATGGCCTGATCTACGTCAGCAACATGGCCGACAGCGGCATCCATGCGGTCGACCCGCGCACCGGCGCGGTGCGGACGGTCGCCTCCGGCGCCCTCGCTTTCCCGCGCAAGATCGCAGTGGCGGCCGGGCCGGCGGGCGACGAGATCCACGTCGCCGACATGGGCGCCTATCGTATCGTGAACGCCCGCACCGGGGCGGTGCGCGACGTGGCGCGGGCCGTCGCAACGCCGCTGAAGTTCCCCAGCTCGGTCAGCGTGGGAGCAAGCCATGTCGTGCTCACCGGCGAGGGTTTGGGCGTAGTGCAGCTCTACGATCGAGACGGAAGCTATGTCCGCGATGTCGGCGGGTTCGATCGGCCAAGTGCTGCGATCGAGTGCGAGGACGGTAGCCTGATCGTGGCGGAGCCGGAGCCTGGGCGGCTCGTTCGCGCGAAAGGCGACGCCCGCACCACCATCGTGGACGGCCTGGACAGTCCCTCCGCGCTCGTCGACGCAGGCAACGGCACGGTCTACGTCGCCGAGAGCGGCGCAGGACGACTGCTTGGCGTGTCGCTGTCCGACGGTGCGGTCCGCGTCGTGGCCGGCGGGTTCGGCGCCATATGCGCCATCGCGGTTGGGCCGGGTGGAACGGTGGCGGTGCTCGACGCTCAGGGTGGCCAGCTATCGGCCGTCGAGCTGGCGAGCGGCGCCACGACGCCGATCGCCCGCAGCCTGCCGGTTGGATATCTCAACGCGCCCTATCCTCGATCCGGTGGCGTGGCGGTCGGCTCCGATGGCTCGCTCTACGTCGCAGCGGATGTCGAAAACGCGCTCTACCGCATCGTACGGACCGGGTGAGACGTCCATGGGAAGACGATGCGCAGCACGGCGTCCCCGCCGCCAACTGGCCCATGGCGGCGGGGCGCGATTTTCCTGAACCCTTTTCGCCCTTCGCCGCCTCTATGATGCTGGAGGGTGTGCAGATGACGGCATGGGCAGGCGGAGAGTTGGTCGAGGCGGCTTGGCGCGGCGAGCCCGGCGCCGTCGAGCGGTTGCTGTCTCAGGCCCGGCCGGACCTGCGCCGCGTCGCGCGCCGGGCGTGCCGTGGCCCGGAGGACGCGGAGGATGCCGTCCAGCACGCGCTTTGGGCGCTCCACCGCCAGGTCGGCGCGCTGCGCACCGCCTCGGCCGTAGCGGCTTGGCTGTTCCGCGTGGTCGAGCGCGAGTGCCGGAGGCTTCTGGGACGGCGGCAGCCGCGTGCGCTGCCTATGGCGCTTGAGGCCTTGGACGCGACGCCAGTGCCGTTGGGCCTCAGGCACGACCTTGCCCGCGCGATTGAGGCCTTGGCCGAGCCGTACCGGGCCGCGCTGATCCTGCGTGATGTGGAGGAGCTGACTGCGCCCGAAGCAGCGTCGGTGCTGGGCATCACGCCGGAGGCCTTGAAGAGCCGCCTGCATCGCGCTCGGGCCGAGGTGCGCGAGCGCCTGGCGGCCGGCGGCTATCTGTCGGGGGGTGACCTGTGACCGCCGTGGCTTGGCACCTGCTGCGCGGCTTGGGCGCCGCCGCGCTGATCGCCGCCGGGTTCCTCCCGCACGCCGGCCCGTCCTGGGCGCCAATCCTTTACCTACCCGCAGCCGCCTTCCTCTTGCGCGGCTGTCCCATGTGCTGGCTGCTCGGATTAGCCGAGCGCCTGCGCCATCTTTCCACCTAGCGAGGCTGACCAATGCCCTACCAAGACCCTTCCGACTTCCGCCTGCTGCCAGAGTTGGTCCGGCTCGCCCGGCCAGAGGCGGAGGCGTTCCTTGCCTTCGACAAGGCCGCCGGACGCAGCGATGGCGCGATCCCGCCCAAATACCGGGAGCTGGTCGCGCTTGCGGTGGCGCTGACGACGCAGTGCGCCTACTGCCTGGACGTGCACACCGGCCGTGCCTTGGACGCGGGTGCCACGCGGGAGGAGCTGGCCGAGGTGGCGTTCATCGCCGCGTCCTTGCGGGCCGGGGCGGCGCTCGGCCATGGGCTGATGATGCTGCGGCTTGCCGAGCAGGGTGGACGGGCGGACCGGAGCGCGCCTGAGTAGCCTCGCCCAGTTCCGCCGGGTTGGGCCAGCAGGTCCGTCGTGTCGCCCGCGGGATCGATCAGCCGGCATGGCGATGGTCCGGATGACCGGTGCTGCAGCGGTCGCTGCGGCAAGGTTGGATTGCCCTGCGTGCTTGGCGTTATGCGGCCGGGTCAGGACCCAAACGCAGGTCGTGTCCCTGGACCGTTGCTGCAGACCCGGCCGTCCGCGGTAGACGCCAGCGGTTCAGGATGTTGTCGCCGCCAGCACGAGCAGCGCAACAAACACGCCGAGCGGCGCTGTGTGCGAGAACTCCCGGCAGCGCAGGACCGTGACCATGGCAATGGCGATGATGATGGCACCAAGCGCCATACCTGCGCCGCGGCTGGCAGGGAGGGCGATCAGCGCTGCGCTCACGATTTCCAGGCCGCCGGTCACGCGGCACCACCACCGCGGGTAACCCCACCGGGCGAAATCGTCCTGCGCGGCACGCGTGCCGGCCGCATTGAACAGCCCAGCGCCGAAGAACGCGACGGCGAGCAGCCAAACCACGATACTGTGCGTCATCCAAGCACTCCTTGCTCGCGTTGGCCGTCAGGCATGGGTTGGGGGTGGGTCATCGCCTGGTTGACGTTCCGCCCCTGTTTCGCCGGCGGCTTGTCGCCCACCCGCACCGGCCGAGCAGCCAAAGCGAGTGGGCAGCAGCCGAGAGCCGGCGTCAGGCGGGCGTTCCGGCATAGGAGCGCAGTTCGTCGACGATCGAGTGCCGCGAGGGGCTCCACCCAAGCTCGTGCTTTGCCAACTCGCCCGAGATCACCTGATCGCAGGCAATCCCGTCCGCAAAGCCCCGAAGCACCTGCCTGGCCTCGCCCAGCGGCCATGCTTCGACCCGGCCCCCAGCGCCAGCGCCCTCGCTTGCGGCACGCGCGATCTCGACGAGCGGGATGGCCGCGCCATGGGCGCCGTTGAAGATCGAGGCCACAGGCGCTCTTTCGAGCGCGAGCAGATAAAGCGCCGCCAGATCGTCGGCATGAACCGTCGTCCAACGGTTTTGCCCGTCGCCGACATAGCGCGCCGCGCCATGCTCTTTCGCCGAGCCGTACAACATCATCGCCGAGCCGCCCCGGTCGCCGTATACCCAGGCCGGACGGATCACGATCGGGTGGACGCCATCGGCTGCGGCGCTGAGGACTTCCCCCTCAAGCGCTTGGCGGAAGCGCACGAGGTCAATGGGATTGAGCGCGCTGTCCTCGGTCGCCGGCGTGTCCCCCGTGGCACCGTAGAGCAGACAGCCGCTCGTGTAGATAAAGCGCTTGGACGCTCCCCGAAGCCCGTCGATGATCGCGCGCGTCGCTGCTTCATCGTAAGCCGCCGTGTTCTGGTCGCCGGGCGAGGCGGCATGAACGACCGCGTCGACCCCGCGGGCGGTTTCGGCGATGCTGGCCGCGTTGGCGAGGTCGCCGTGGACCGCCGTGTATCCCTGGTCGGCAAGCTTGGCCGCGCTCGTGTTCGAACGCGCAAGCCCCACGACCTCGTGCCCCGCCGCCGCCATCCAGCGCGCCACTGCACCGCCGATCAAGCCCGTCGCGCCCGTCACCAAAACCCGCATGTTCAGCGCCTCTCTGTCCTCAACAAGGCAGCAAAGAGCGGAACGGCAGCCGGAAGGGAAATGGCGAGAAGTGATATGGCGTTATCGCCACCGCCGATGGTGTCAGGCCAGGGCAGAGACTTCGGCGATGCGATCGCGCAGCCAGAGCGTGGCGGGATGGTCGTCCACCCGGCGATGCCACATCATCGCCAGCGGCCAGCCTGGCAGCGCGATCGGCGGCTCATACACGGCGATGCCGAGGCCGGCCGCGGCGAACCGCCGGGCGACACGCGAAGCGAGCGTGGCGACAAGGTCGGTGTCCGCAATCACGAACGGCGCAACCAGGAACTGCGGCAGGCTCAGGACGACCCGGCGCTGCAGGCCGCGCGCGGCCAACTCGTGGTCAACAAGGCCCATGCGGTCGCCTTCGGGCGACACCAGGAGGTGCGGGGCGGCTGCGAACGCTTCCAAACCTGCGCCCACCGCAAAGGCCGGATGGCCACGCCGCGCGATGCACGCGAAGCCCTCATGAAGCAGCGGCCGGGCCAGGATGCGAGCCGGCGCTTCGACGGGGAAGCCGATCGCAAGGTTCGCCTCGCCGCTGTCAATCAGGTTGAGCGCCTCGTGTCGGCCGAAGATGCCGCGCACCTGCACATCGAGGCCGGGGGCGTCGACAGCCAGCCGCGCCAGCAGCGGCGGCAACAGGACGAAGGCGGCATAGTCGGTCATCGCGATCGTGACGGTATGACGGGCCACCCCGGGATCGAACGCGCTGGCTTGTAGCACCTCCTGAACGAGGCGGAGCGCCGCCGACACAGGCCCGGCAAGGTCATCGGCCCGGGGCGTCGGCTGCATGCCGGTCGGCGAGCGGACAAACAATTCGTCCTTGAACAGCTCGCGCAAGCGGGTGAGCGCACCGCTCATTGCCGATTGGCTCAGGCCGATGCGCTGCCCCGCATGAGTGACGTGGCGTTCGCCATAGAGAGCGTCAAACGCCTTCAGCAGGTTCAGGTCAAAGCCGGCAAGGTCCATGCGACGGTCATAGGGCACGAGGGTCAGCCACGAAACCGACCGAGTTGCTGCGGGTGGCAGCGAACCATTCGTCGAACCGTCCCGCTCAGCGAGAAAGGTAGACGGCCAGCTTCAGCCTCGGATCATCGTTCGCCTGAAAGGTCGTGTAATCGAAATGCCGGGGGTCTTGCGTCGGGTGGTAGAAGGTCTTCGTTCCGGACCGGGACGCAAATGGTCCGGCCTCAAGCGTTCGCGGCGCGATATTATGCCGCCGTCGGTTGGGACGGATGTCGTCAGCGGTGTCAACGAGGCCCTCAGCCACGCCGCTCCGTATGGCGGTCCGTTCAGGATGACCGTGGTCCGACCTTGATGTTGACGTGGTGACAGCTTGGATGGCGGCCAATCGGCGGAACCGGTTGATGCGGTCTTGCTGCTCGATACCGGCCGTTAGGTCCCGGGTTACGAGAGACCGGTCTGGGACCATGAGCCCTTACGGATAGGACGCCAAGCCGGGCACGTAGGGCTGGATGCAGCCGGCAACCAAGAAGGATGGGGAAATGCTTTGACGACGTTTCTCAAATATTGTTGCTGATTTGACACGATCGGAGCGCAGGCGTTCGCCAGGCCGTGCAGGCCGGCCGGGCCGGGCAATGCTGCGGCACGCTCAATCCCTGCCGGCTGGCACAGCAAACCGGCTGCACCGCCGCGTGACGAGGAAGGAACCAACATTCGCGGTCCACCCCCTTGGCGCCACAGCAGCCCGAGCTGTTTTGCCACTGCAAGTGATATAGTTTTTATATGCGGTTCCGCCTTATCAGGGCCCGTGTTGTTACATGACCGCTGCTCGCCCGTAGTGAAGTGTTTATCGCTATGCCGCACCCAACCCAAAGCAGGCGGCGGGTTTTGCTTGTAGTATTGCCTACACTCTCCCTGTATGGAGCCGACGCTGCAGGTTCCGGGTCCCGTGGCGCAAATCGCCCGGCGCGCTCAAACCCGAGTTCGAGGTGGTTAACATGGATACCAGACCGTCTCCCGCACCTTTGGAGCCGGAGGGAGCGGAACGCGGAAAACCAGCCCGGCGCCTGCCGCGGAGGCTGCAGCTTGGCGTGATCGGCCTGGGCGTCGGCCTCATCGTGGTCTACCTTCTCGTCACCACCCTGTTCACCAAGCCAGCTCCACCGCCCTCGGCTCCCACCGCCTCCTCCGACAGCTTCAAGCCGACGGATCAGCAATGGGCGGGATTCAAGTTTGCCGAAGTCAAGGTCGCCGCCTTCTCCGCCTCCGAAGTGACGGACGGCAAGATCGCCATTGATGACGACCTGACGACGCCAGTCTTCTCGCCCTACACCGGGCGGGTGACCAAGCTGTTCGGCAAAGTCGGCGGCCAAGTCAAAGCGGGCGATCCGTTGGTGGCGATCCAGGCGGCCGAGTTCGTCCAAGCGTCCAACGACCTGATCGCCGCCATCGCCCAGGACCGCACCACCCGGGCCCAACTCACGCTGGCGACGACCACGGAGAAGCGGCAGCATGAGCTCTATCTCGCGCAGGGCGGGTCCTTGAAGGATTGGCAGCAAAGCCAGTCCGACCTCGAGAACGCGCGCGGCAGCTACAACAGCGCCGAAGTGGCGTTGGGCGCGGTACGCAACCGGCTGCGCATCCTGGGCAAGTCCGACCGTGAGGAAGCCGCGATGGAGACCGCCACCGACCCGACGCGGTTCAGCCCGGAGACCATCGTCACCGCGCCGATTGCCGGCACCATCACGCAGCGCGCCGTGGGCCTGGGGCAAAACATCGTCAGCCAAGGCAGTGGCGGGTCCAACCCCCTGTTCACCATCGGCGATACCTCCCGGGTGTGGCTGCTGGCCAACGCGCGGGAGGTGGACGCGCCTGAAATCCATATCGGCGACGACGTGGAGGTGCGCGCGCTGGCCTTCCCCGACAGAGTGTTCCGGGCCAAGATAACCTATGTTGCTGCCAGCATCGACGCCACGACCCATCGCCTGCCGATCCATGCCGAGATCGCCAACACGGACGGCCTGTTGAAGCCGGAAATGTTCGCCACCTTCCGCATCATCACGGGGGAGAGCAGCCTGTCGCCGGCCATCCCCGAGGCAGCGATCGTGTATGATCCAGATGGGGCGCATGTCTGGCTCGCTGGCGCCGACAAGACGCTGCGCGTGCGCAAAGTTACGCTTGGCCGCAATGATGGGGGCATGGTCGAAATCGTGCAGGGATTGCAGGCAGGCGACACTGTGGTAACCGCCGGGTCGGTGTTCATCGATCGGGCAGCCGAGGCCGATTGACCTATGAACGCACTCATTACATTCGCGCTGAAGCAGCGCATTCTGGTGCTCGTGCTGTTGCTGTCCGTGTTCGTCGGCGGTGGAGTGAGTTTCGGCCTGTTGAACATCGAGGCCTATCCAGACCCGGTGCCGCCTCTCGTCGATATCGTGACGCAAGACACCGGCCAATCTGCCGAGGAGATCGAGCGCAACATCACCATCCCGATCGAAATCGCGATGGCCGGCTTGCCGAACCTGACGGCGATCCGCACGATTTCGCTGTTTGGCCTGTCCGACACAAAGGTTCAGTTCACCTACGACTTCACCTATGAGGAGGCCGAGCAGCGGGTCATCAACCGGCTATCGCAACTTTCCGGACTTCCTGCCGGCGTGCAGCCGCAGATATCTCCCGAAAGCCCGGTTGGCGAGATCATGCGCTACCGTGTCGTAGGGCCGCCGGGCTACTCGGTCACCGACCTCAAGACGATCGAGGACTGGATGCTGGAGCGGCGGTTCAAGGCCGTTCCGGGTGTGGCGGACGTCAATGGCTGGGGCGGCAAGACCAAGACGTTTTCGGTCTCGATTGATCAAGCCAAACTCGTGCAGGCGAGGCTGACGGTGCCGCAGGTGCTCGCCGCGTTGAACAACGCCAACGTCAACGTGGGCGGGCAGACGGTAGAGTTCTCTGCCCAATCCGCCGTGGTGCGCGGGGTCGGGCTGATCCACTCGCTTGACGACATCCGCAACACGATGATTTCGGCGAACAATGGCGCCCCCGTCTTTGTCTCCGACGTCGCCACCGTCGACACGGGCAACCAGCCCCGGCTTGGCATCGCCGGACAGGACGACTCCGACGACATCGTGCAGGGCATCGTGTTGATGCGGCGGGGCGGGCAGAGCCTGCCTACGATCCGGCGGGTCGAGGCGGAGATTGAGAAGATCAACACCTCGGGGATCTTGCCGCCCGGCGTGCGCATCATACCCATCTACGACCGGTCAGACCTCATCCGCGTGACAACCCGCACCGTGTTGCACAACATGCTGGAGGGCGTTGTGCTGATCTTTGTGCTGCAATTGTTGTTCCTTGGCAATTTGCGCAGCGCCGTCATCGTGGCCGCCACCATCCCGTTTGCGCTCTCCTTCGCCATTGCGCTGCTGTTGTTGCGCGGGGAGTCGGCGAATCTGCTTTCGGTTGGCGCCATCGACTTCGGTTTGATCGTCGATGCCAGTGTCATCATGATGGAGAACATCTTCCGCCGCCTGTCGCAGCCGGCGTCGCAGCGCTTTGCCAACTCGCCGCAGGTCGACCGCACCCGGTCAGGATCCGGTTTGCGCGGCAAGTTCGCCGTCATCGCGCTCGCCGGCACAGAAGTCGGGCAAGGCATCCTGTTCTCGGCTGCCATCATCATCGCCGCGTTTGTTCCCCTTTTCACGTTGAGCGGTATCGAGGGGCACATCTTCGGACCTATGGCGAAGACCTATGCCTACGCGATCGCTGGCGGGTTGCTTGCGACATTCACTGTCACGCCGGCGCTATCCGGATTGCTGCTGCCCGCGGAAGTCGAGGAGCGAGATACCTTCGTCGTGCGCTTCCTGCATCGCCTGTATGCGCCGCTGGTCCGTTTTGCCCTGGCCAACCGCATCCTAACATTGGGCGTGATGGTGCTGATGCTGGGCTTCGCCGGGATCGCCGTCCAGAGCCTGGGCCTGGAGTTCCTGCCGAAGCTGGAAGAGGGCAACCTCTGGATCCGGGCCACGATGCCGACATCCATCTCGCTGGAAGCCGGCAGCCCCTACGTCGACCGCATGCGGAGGATCCTCAAGAGCTACCCCGAGGTGATCACCGTCGTGTCGCAACACGGCCGGCCGGATGATGGAACCGACGCCACCGGCTTCTTCAACGCCGAGTTTTTCGTGCCGCTGCGTCCGTTCGACACTTGGCCGGCGGGCATGGACAAGGAGAAGCTTACCGTCGACATGACGCAGAAGCTGAGCCAGGAACTGCCCGGGATCGACCTCAACTTCTCGCAATATATCGAGGACAACGTCGAGGAGGCTGCCTCCGGCGTGAAAGGTGAGAACTCGGTCAAGCTGTATGGCGGCGACCTGGAGGTGCTGGAACGCACCGCCAACCGGATAGCGGCGGTGATGGCGCAGGTGCCCGGCGTGGCTGATCTGGCCGTACTCGGATCGCTCGGCCAGCCGACTGTCAGCATCGATATAGACCGGGTGCGGGCTGCCCGCTACGGTCTGGCGCCAGGCGACATCAATGCGACGGTGCAGACCGCCATCGGCGGCCAGGCTGCCGGCAACCTCTACGAGAACGGCAGCGACCGCAACTTTCCCATTGTCGTCAGGCTGTCGCAGCAGTACCGCGACAACATCGATGCAATCCGGCGCATCATGATCGGCGCGACCAATCCAGATGGAACACTGATCCAGGTGCCGCTGACGGACGTGGCGACGGTGAAGCTCACATCCGGCGCCTCCTTCATCTACCGCGAGGGTCAGGAGCGCTACATCCCGATCAAGTTCAGCGTGCGCGGGCGTGATCTCGGCACCACCGTAATCGAGGCGCAGCAGAAGGTCGCCGCAGCGGTGCCCATGCCGGGCGGCTACCATACCGAATGGGTGGGCGAGTTCGGCAACCTGCAAGACGCACTGACGCGGCTGTCCATCGTCGTGCCGCTCAGCTTCCTGCTGATTTGCTTCCTGCTCTATATCAACTTCAACTCGCTGGTCGATATGTTGCTCGCCGCCAGCGTGATCCCAATGGCCTTAGTTGGCGGCATTGTCGTGCTGTTCGTGACTGGAACGCCGTTCAGCGTCTCCGCCGCAATCGGCTTCGTCGCGCTGTTCGGCATCTCGGCAATGGACGGCATCCTGGTCGTCACCTACTTCAATCGAATGATTGACTCCGGACAAGACCGTGCATCGGCGGTGCTCCGGACCTGCCTGGTGCAAATGCGCCCGGTCGTGATGACCTGCGTTGTCGCAGCCGTGGGATTGCTGCCAGCAGCTGTGTCCAACGGCATTGGCTCCCAAGTGCAGAAGCCCTTGGCCCTTGTGGTTGTCGGCGGGATCCTACTGGCACCGTTATTGATGTTGACGGTTCTGCCGGTGATGATCGAGCTGTTTTCACGTCGGGCGCCGCGTGAGGCGGGTACTATGCAAATGGAACCTGCCGAATGACCCGTGGTGCGTTTGGCCGCGTGTCCTTGGCGCTGCTGCTTTCAGGCTGCGCCGTTGGGCCCGACTTCCACTCGCCGCCAGCACCGGCGGTGGACCGCTACACGCCGGAGAAACTGCCGGCGCAACTGATCTCCGACCAAACGCCGTTGAACCCGACGCAGAACCTGGTGACGGGCATGGATATCCAGGGCGACTGGTGGGCGCTGTTCCACAACCAGCCGCTCAGCGACCTGGTGGCCTACGCGCTGGCGCACAACCACGACCTGAAGGCGGCCCAAGCAGCACTGCTCCAAGCGCGCGAGAACGTCTATGCCCAGGAAGGCAACTTCCTGCCCGCGGTCACCGGCAGCTTCCAGCCAACCCGCAACAAGACGGCAACCGGAGCGGTGACACCGGTGTCGGTCACTGGCAATCCCTATTACTCGCTCTACACGGCGCAATTGAACGTCTCCTACAACCCTGACGTCTTCGGGCTGAACCGCCGGCAAAACGAATCGTATGTGGCGCTTGCCGATGTGCAGAGATACCAGCTCGAAGCCACCTATCTCACGCTGACCAGCAACCTGGTGAACGCAGCCATCGGCGAGGCGTCGTTGCGCAGCCAGATTGCAGCGACCCTGGAGATCATCAAGGTCGAGCGCAATCTGCTGGTGATTCTGAACAAGCAATTCGCCCTTGGCTCCGTAGCACGGGTGGACGTTCTGGCGCAGGAGGCACAGGTCGCCCAGGCGGAGGCAAGCCTGCCGCCGCTGCAAAAACAGCTTGCCCAGCAGCGCGACCTCATCGCCGCACTCAGCGGCAGGTTCCCAAGCGAGGTCGTGCCCGAGACGTTCGAGTTCAGCCAGTTGCAGTTGCCGCAGGATCTACCAGTGAGCTTGCCGTCCACCCTCGTCAAGCAACGGCCGGACGTGCAGCAGGCGGAGGCCAACGTGCACTCCGCCAGCGCCCTCATCGGCGTGGCAGTGGCAAATAGGCTGCCCCTTATCAGCTTGTCGGCGCTGGGAGGCACCCAAAGCCTGACCATCAATCAGCTGTTCCAGCCAGGGAATGGATTTTGGACGATCGCCGGGTCAATCACCCAGCCGCTGTTTGACGGCGGCATCCTGCTTCACCGCGAGCGGTCGGCCAGGGCCGCGTTTGATCAAGCCAAGGAGCAGTACCAGACCACGGTGATCACCGCTTGCCAAAACGTGGCCGATGCGCTGCGTGCCCTGCAAGCCGATAGTGACGCAGTCCGTGTCGCCACGGTTGCGGTCAAGGCCGCCAACCAAACGCTTGACATCACCAGCCAGCAGCTTCGCCTTGGTCAAATCTCGTTACTTGGCTTTTTGAACGCCGAGCAAGTCGCGTTGCAGGCCCGGCTCACCGAGGTGCAAGCCCTGGCGACGCGATACTCCGATACCGCCGGGCTATTCCAGGCGCTGGGCGGCGGGTGGTGGCATCGGTCCGACGTTCAGGTGAGAGACATCCATGGTGATGATGTCCTGGGTGTCGTAGGCATTCACTAGAGCAGATCCCGATCAGACAGAATCGTCTGATCGGGTGAAGATGCTCGCAAAACAACGAGCTAGAGCTTGTGGAGTGAACGCGATTGAACGGAACATGCTTGTCTTATGACGTCCCCCGCCCTTTCCGGCAAAGATGGGGTGCTGCCGGCG
>CAXTRX010000025.1:0-6064 GCA_964246785.1 uncultured Acetobacteraceae bacterium
GGGCGGCCGGCGGGCAGCCGGTCGGCAAGCACGCGCCCGGCCACGGCCGTGCTGCCGCCGACAGCCACGCAACCCTGCCGCGGCTGGATGGCACGCAGCAGGATGACCTGGCGCCATTCATCCGCTGTGCCCATCTGCCATGGATGATGACCGCTCATATCGTCTATGCCGCTGATGACCCGGAGCATCCGGCCACGCTCTCGCCCAAGGTGATCAGCGAGGTGATCCGGGGGCGGATCGGGTTTGCCGGCGTGCTGGTCAGCGATGACCTCGGCATGGGTGCGCTCAGCGGACCGCCGGCCGAACGCGCTCGCGCCGCGTTGGAAGCGGGCTGCGACCTGGCGCTGAACTGCTCGGGCAACCTCGCTGAGACCGCCGCCGTGCTGCAGGCCTGTCCAGACGTCTGCGAAGCCACCCTGATGCGCCTGCGTGCGGCGACCTTCCTGGCAGAGCGGTCCCGCCAGGTGCTCGATCCGTCGGCACTGCTGACCGAGCGCGACGCGCTGGTGCCCGAGCTTGCATGCAAATGAGCATGGTCTGGATCGAGGTTGCGCTGACGGTGGCGGCCGCCATCGGCGCCATCACGCTGCACGAAGCCGCGCATGGTTTTGCCGCCTGGGGCTTGGGCGACGACACGGCGCGGCTGATGGGGCGGTTGTCGCTCAACCCGCTGCGCCATATCGACCGGTTTGGCACCATCATCTTGCCGGGGCTGCTGCTGATCAGCCAATTGATCCTGATCCGGCATGTCGCCTTCATGTTCGGCTGGGCCAAGCCGGTGCCGGTCAATGCCGCTCGCTTCCGCCACCCGCGGCAGGACATGGCACTCGTCGCCGCCGCCGGTCCGGCGATGAACTTCTTGCTGGCTTGGCTGGCGGCCCTGGCGCTCTACCCGGCCGATAGTTGGCCCGGCTTGCCCGGTGATCTCGCGGTCAGCTTCCTCAACTCGTTCATCGTGACCAACTTGGTGCTCGGCCTGTTCAACCTGCTGCCAATCCCGCCGATGGATGGCGGGCGCATTGTGGTGGGCGTGCTGCCGCTGGCCATGGCGATCCGCTGGGCGCGGCTGGAGCGGGCGGGGATTTACCTGGTCATGCTGGCCGTGTTCCTGCTGCCCGCGGCCTTGCGCGAGTTCGGCATCGCGTTTGACCCGGTGGGCTCGGCGCTGAACACCGTCATCCCGCGCGCCTACGACCTGGTCTTGCACCTGGCGGGCCATGACGCTTAAGGAGGGGGCGCCTAAGGAGGGCCCGTCCGCCCAGCTCACGCTGCAGCTCGACGGGTTTGAAGGGCCGCTTGATCTGCTGCTTGAACTCGCCCGGACGCAGAAGGTCGATCTCGCCCGCATCTCGATCCTCCGGCTGGTGGAGCAGTATCTCGGCGCCGTAGCGGGCGCGCACGGCATCCGGCCGGAGCTGGCGGCGGATTGGCTGGTGATGGCGGCTTGGCTGACCTGGCTGAAATCCCGCCTTCTGTTGCCCGATGATGTGCCGGAGGCGGAGGCCGGGCTTGAGGCCGCTGAAGTGCTCGCCGCCCGGTTGTTGGCGTTGCAGGGGATCCGTGCCGCTGCCGCCTGGTTGGCCGACCGCCCGGCGCTTGGCCGCGACGTCTGGGCGCGCGGCGAGGCGGAGAACCTGACGGCGCTGGATCGCTCGAAGCTTGCGGCAGACACTGCGGGGCTGCTGCGTGCCTATCTTGCCGGGCAGCACCGCGCTGGCGGCCGCCGGCGGTATCGCCCGGCCGCCTCGCCGCTATGGTCGGTAGCGGACGCGCTGAGCCGCCTGGCCGCCATGCTGGGGCACGTGCCGGACTGGTCGGTGCTGGAACGCTTTCTTCCCGAGTTGGCGCCGGACCCATTGGTGCGCCGGGCCGCCTTGGCCAGTACCTTGCTCGCCGGGCTGGAACTGGCGCGGGACGGCCGGCTGCGCATCCGGCAGGAGCAGGCGTTCGGCCCCATCATGCTGGCGGGTGCCGCCCATGGATGAGGAGCACCTCCGCCTGGCCGAGGCCCTCGTGTTTGCCAGCGCCGACCCGGTGCCGGCGCACGCGCTGCAGCAGTTGCTGCCGGAGGGAGTGGAGGCGCCAGCCATTCTGGCCGCGCTGCAAGCCCGCTGTGCCGGGCGCGGCGCGGTGCTGCTGGAGGTGGCGGGCGGCTGGCAGTTCCGCACGGCGCCTGACTTGGCGCCGGTGTTGCGGCGGGTGATTTCGCAACCGCGCCGGCTGCCCCGCGCGGCGATGGAGACGCTGGCCATCATCGCCTACCACCAGCCCGTGACCAGGCCGGAGATCGAGGAGATGCGCGGCGCCACGCTCTCGCAGCAGACCATGGACGCTTTGATGGAACATGGCTTGATCGCCTCCGCCGGGCAGCGCGAAGTTCCGGGAAGGCCGACCCTGTGGCAAACCACCCAGGCGTTCTTGACCCAGTTCGGCCTGCGCGACTTGCGCGATCTGCCAAAGCGGGAGGATTTGCTAGTGGAGCCAGCGCCTGTCGTTCCCATCTCCATGCCTGACACGGGCGCTGATTTCCCAGCCCCGCAGTGACATGCTAGACCCTGAGCGGGAGTGCGGCTGACATGTTTGACTTTGCTTGGTCTGAATTTGCGCTGATTGGCGTTGTGGCGCTGGTTTTGATCGGGCCCAAGGACCTGCCAATCGCCATCAAGGCGGTCACCGGAATTATCAAGAAGGCGCGGCGGATGGCGGCCGAGTTTCAAACCCATGTCGACGAGATGGTGAAGGAGGCCGATCTGCACGAAGTCCGCGACGGCCTGCGGACAATCCGTGGGATGGACATCCGCGGCACCATCGCTCGGGCGGTCGACAATGACGGCTCCATCCGGCAGGCCTTCTCCGACCCGTCCCGATCGCCGCCTCCCGTGGTGACAACGCCCGCCGGGTCGGTTCCGGCTGACTCCATTGCGGTCGAGAGCCGGGCTGAGCACAGCATCGCGGCACCCGACGCGCCTGCGTTCATTCCGGCCGATGGGGTAAAAGCAGTGGACGCGGCGCCAGCGGAACCGGCGCCCGCCTTCATTCCGCCTGCCGCGGCGCATCCGCATACCGCTGCGCGCGTCTGACTCCTGATTGAACGACTGACGTGGCCGACGAGACGGAAGACCCGATCCACGACACGCCAATGCCGCTGCTCGCCCACTTGGTTGAGCTGCGGCGGCGGCTGCTATGGGCGGGCGGCGGCTTCTTGTTGATGTTCTTCTTCTGCTACCATTTTGCCGGCGCCATCTACTCGTTTTTGGCGCGTCCTTTGGCCGCCGTTTTGTCGGCGCAGGGCGGTGATCCGCACCTGATCTACACGGCGCTGACCGAGGCGTTTTTCACCCACCTACGGGTGGCGGTGTTTGGCGCGGCGTTCCTGGCGTTCCCGCTCATCGCCAGCCAAATCTACATGTTCGTGGCGCCGGGCCTGTATCGCAGCGAGAAGCGGGCGTTTCTGCCGTTCCTGATCGCGACGCCGGTGCTGTTCTTGCTGGGCGCGGCGCTGGCGTATTACTTTGTGTTCCCGGTGGCATGGGCGTTCTTCGCCTCGTTCCAGACCCCAACCGGCGCCGGCGGGCTGCCGATTGAGCTGCAACCGAAGGTGGGCGAGTACCTCGATCTGGTGATGAAGGTGATCTTCGCCTTCGGGATCGCCTTCCAGTTGCCGGTGCTGCTGACTTTGCTGGCCAAGGTCGGGATTGTGAGTTCGGCCGGGCTGCGGCGGGTGCGGCGCTATGCCTGGGTGGGGATGTTCGTGGTGGCAGCCATTTTGGCCCCGCCCGATGTGATCACCCAGTGCGGCTTGGCGTTGCCGTTGATTGGGCTGTACGAGGTTTCGATCCTGTCGGCGCGGTTCGTTGAGAGGCGGCGGGTGGCGGCGTAACGGTCGACGGAGCAGTTAATGACCAAGCGCTCGCAGCAGGAGCGTGACGATGCCGATGATTGCCACAGTCACGCCTGACCCGGCTCCAGCGGCGACTGCCATCGCCTTCCAAGGCTCCCAGCGGACTTGCGACTTGAAGTGCTCGGTTTGGACGGCCATGAGTTGCACCCTCATCTCGTGTTCAAGCAGTTCCTGCTCGTTAGTCAGTGACATAAGGCATTGTTAGCACACTTTGGAATGCGGTGGCAGGAATGGGCCACCAACCGTCCAAGCCCCAACCTCATTGAGCAAGGCTTTGAATGCACGATATACGCATTATCCGCAGCAACCCAAAGGCGTTCGATGCCGAGTTGGTACGGCGGGGCATATCGGGGTCGACTGCGGACATCGTTCATCTCGATGCCGAACGTCGGGAGATCATAACGGGCCTAGGTTCGTATCAAGCGCAGCGTACTGCGCTGGCCACCACGATTGGTGGCATGCGACGAAGCGGCGAGGATACCGCCGAACTCGAGGCGAAAGCAGTTGCGACACGCACCGCGATAGCCTCGTCTGAGGCCAGGGTGGCGACGCTGCAGCAGGAGTTGGACGAACGTCTGGCCTCCCTGCCGAATATCCTGGACCCTGACGTCCCCGACGGCGCCGACGAAACCGCCAACGTGGAGCAAAAGCAGGTCGGCGCCCCCGCCGCGATGGCGGCCGCCCGCCAGCACTTCGAGTTGGGCGAGGCGCTCGGCATGATGGATTTCGCCGCCGCGGCCAAGCTCGCCGGGTCGCGCTTCACCGTGCTGCGCGGCCCGCTGGCGCGCATGGAGCGGGCGCTCGGGCAATGGATGATCGACCTGCACACCGCCGAGCATGGCTACCAGGAGACCGCCGTCCCACTGCTAGTGAACGACGCCACCGCATACGGCTCGAACCAGTTGCCCAAGTTCGCCGAGGATATGTTCCACACCACCGACGGGCGCTGGCTGATCCCCACCGCCGAAGTGCCGCTGACCAACATGGTCGCTGGCGACATCCTGCCTGAAGCCAAGCTGCCGCTGCGCCTCACTGCACTCACCGACTGCTTCCGCTCTGAAGCCGGGTCGGCAGGGCGGGACACGCGGGGGATGCTGCGCCAGCATCAGTTCCGCAAATGCGAACTCGTCTCCATCACCCGCCCGCAGGACAGCGACGCCGAGCACGAGCGAATGACCCGTTGTGCCGAAACCGTGCTCGAACGGCTGGGCCTGCCCTACCGCCGCATGCTGCTGTGCGCCGGCGATACCGGGTTCGGCGCGGCCAAGACGTTCGACCTGGAGGTCTGGCTGCCGGGGCAAGCCGCCTGGCGCGAGATCAGCTCCTGCTCCAACACCCGCGCCTTCCAAGCCCGGCGCATGAACGCGCGCTACCGCCCAGCGGAGGGCAAGGTCGATTTCGTTCACACCCTCAACGGATCCGGCGTGGCGGTCGGCCGCGCGCTGATTGCGGTGATGGAGAGCTACCAGCAGCCGGACGGCTCCATCGTGGTGCCGGATGTGTTGCGGCCGTACATGGGCGGCGTGGAGCGGCTGGCTGGCTGATCGACCCCCTGGACTTTGCTGCTCAGCGGGCAGGATGTAAGTGCTGTTCACATGAGCTTCGGGCGGGACAGCTACCATCACGGCAATCTGCGGGAGGCGTTGGTCGAAGCGGCGCAGCGGCTGATCGCCGAAAAAGGATTGGCCGGGTTCGCCTTCGCCGAACTGGCGCGCGCGGCCGGTGTGAGCCCGGCGGCGCCGTACCGCCACTTCCGCGACCGCAATGCGGTGATCGCCGAGTTGGCCCGTCGCGGCTTCGACCGGCTGGCCGACGACTTGTCCGCGGCCTGGGGCGATGGCCGGCCGGAACCCGTTGTAGCCGTCGAGCGTGTCGGACGCGCCTACCTGGCCTTTGCCCGGCATGACCCCGCCGCTTATGCCGCCATGTTCGACGGCAGCCCTGGTCAGGAAAGTGCCGCATTGCGCTCGGCCGCCGACCTGGCCTTCGCCGTCGTGCGGCAAGCGACCGATGCCGCCTGCCAAGCTGCGCAAGGGCGCGAGCGGCCGCCGTCCTTGATGGTGGCGCTGCATGTCTGGGCGCTTTGCCACGGCGTTGCGTCGTTGTTCACTGGCCCGGCGTCACCCGGCCGGCACGCGACGGCGGCCTCGGCTTCGACTTCAA
>CAXTRX010000025.1:6074-27375 GCA_964246785.1 uncultured Acetobacteraceae bacterium
ATTTGCGCTCGTTGGGCCTTGGTTGATCACAGTTTCGCGAACGGGTTTACGCGGGCGGGCGGCGGGAGCATCTATGTGAACGTCATTAACATTCACCTTCGGAGTGGTTCGATGGCCTACGTAGCAAACCGCCTTGACGAGATCGGCCGTCCTGCCTGGATCGCGCTGACCATTCTCGGGTTCTGGTTTTGGTGGCCGGTTGGCTTGGCAATTCTGGCTTACCTGGCGTTCAGCCGTCGAGAGCGCCGCCATGCGCACGGCCGCTGGGAGTTTCCGGCCATGCGCAACCGTGGGCGCGGGGGGGTATCGTTCACGCCGGCGTCCGGCAACGGCGCCTTCGACGACTTTCGGTGGGAGTCGTTGCGCCTGCTTGAGGATGATGAGCGCGAGTTCGTGGAATATCTGGAGCGGTTGCGCCAGGCCCGCGACAAGCAGGAATTCGATCAGTTCATGGCCGACCGCCGCCGCCGGCCCGAGCCGGCGATGGATGAGGTAACCCCTGCCTAAGCCCGCTTGCGTCTAAATTCCCCTCTCCTTCAAAAGCCCTCTCCTCCTGGGAGAGGGTGCGAGATGGCGGCTCGTAGCAGCCCGGTGCGCTTGACGGCGGTGGAGCGCTAACTAAGGTCCGCCGCCGTTCACCGACATCTGGTACTCCCCATGCTCATCACGCCCGCCCATGCGCAGGATTTCAGCAGCACGCTGGCGCAATACAGCAGCTTCCTGCCAATCGTGCTCATCTTTGGCGTGTTCTACTTCCTGCTGATCCGTCCGCAGCAGACCGCTCAGAAGAAGCTCAAGGCGCGCCTGGCGTCCCTGCGCCGCGGGGACAAGGTGGTGACCGGCGGCGGCTTGGTCGGTGTCGTGCAGCGGGTGAAAGAGGGCTCGAACGAGGTGGAGATCGAGCTTGGCCCGAACGTTCGGGTGACGGCATTGCGCGAGACCATCAACACCGTCATCGACCCGGTGGTCGCCAATGACACCAAGAAGTAGTGCCGGCGCGCTGCTCGCCAGCGCCTGTGTCGCGCCCGCACCTGGTCCCACCGGCGTGCCCCCGGCTGGGCAGGCTGCCGCCGCCAACTACCCGCCGCTGATCCTGGGTGCCAACGTGCATGCGGCCGACGGGCACGATGTGCCACGCTCCTGCGCCCCGCCGGGCTCCCGGCTGGAACAGAAAGGCGGCCCCACCATGGCGTTCGGCGGCGCGGACCCGTCTGACCCCGACCTTTGCCTCATGACCGTGGGAGGCGAGCCAGTGCGCGCCTGGTATGACATATGGGTGACGGATTGGCCCGGTGCGGCGGCTGCTCGCGGAGCGCTGCGGACCGTTATCGACGGGCCAAGCGGCACAGTGGCAGGCTTCGACACCCACATGCTGCCTGGCATGCAATGGCACGACTTGGTGCGCAACGAGGGGATTGAGGACATCTTCCTGTTAGGCCACGCCTATCACGCGCTCAAGATCAGCCACTATCGCGAAGGCTTCGACGGCAACGACTACCGCTCGCTCAGCACCGTCTGGAAGGACATTCCGAGCGGCATGCTGCTGTTCGGCACTTACCAGCATATCGCCGGCCGCCCGGAGATCGATGATCCCATCCTCCCTACCGCCATCGTCACGCAAAATTAGCGTTCCGGAACCTGGGCGCCTCTGTGCTAGGTTGGTCCGCAATGTCCCGACGCACTGTGGAAGTTACGCCGGACCTGTTGCTGCGTGCCTACCGCGTGGGCCTGTTCCCCATGGCGGAAACCAGGCGGGGTCGCCGGCTCTATTGGCTTGACCCTGAGTATCGCGGGGTCCTGCCGCTCGACCGCTTCCACGCGCCGCGCCGCCTGATCCGCACCGTGCTGAGCGGGCCCTACAGCGTTTCCGTCGATACCGATTTTGCCGCCGTGGTCGCCGGTTGTGCCGCAGCGGCACCCGGCCGGGAGGAAACCTGGATCAATCCCGACATCGAGCACCTGTTTGCCGACCTGCACCGCGCTGGCTATGCCCATAGCGTGGAGTGCCGCGAGGACGGCGTGCTGGTGGGCGGCCTCTATGGCGTGAGCCTGGGGGCCGCGTTCTTCGGCGAAAGTATGTTCAGCGTGGCGCGCGACGCGTCCAAGGTGGCATTGGTGCACCTGGTGGCGCGCTTGCGCGCCGGCGGCTACAGCCTGCTGGATACGCAGTTCGTCACCAGCCACCTGGCGCAGTTCGGCACTGAGGAAGTCCCACGTGAGCGTTACAAAAAATTATTGGCCGGCGCCATAGACCAACCCGCCCGCTGGGACCCAGGCTACGACATGATCGAAGCCGAGATCCGCGGAATGGCGCACCGATGACCCGCTTGCTGGCTGCACTCGCGCTGTTCGCCGTCCCTTGCTTGGCGTGGGCGCAGCCCCGGCTGGTGCCTGACGCCGATGTTCAGGTGCTGTATCGCCTGTCGGGCCCCGCGGCCGCTGCCGTCCCGGGCGGTGCTGCGGACGGGGTGCGGCTGGAATGGGACGCCGCTGGCGAGCGCCTGCGCAGCGAGCCGGTGGGTGGGCCGGTCTACGCCATCGCCGATCTGGGCCGCCATGTCGCGGACGTAGTGTTCGCCACGCAGAACACCTATTTCGAGGTGCCCCTGCGCGCGGGCGACCCGCAGACGCTGCTCAACGGAGCCATCTCGGGCGGCGATGCGCATTTCACCCGCACTGGTGCCGACCGCGTGCTGGCAATCCCGTGCGCGAACTGGAAGGTGACGGCCCGCAAGCTGGATGCCACTGCTTGCATCACCGACGGAGGCGTCGTCCTGCGCGCCAGCGGCACCTGGGACGGCCATGAGGGCACGCTGACCGCCGTTTCCGTCAGCCACGACCCGCCCGCGGCCGAGCGCTTCCGCCCGCCAGACGGGTTCTTCCGGGTCAATCTGAAAGGCGGCAAATGAACCGGATTGGGACGCTGGCAGCGGCGGCGGCCGTTGCCCTCGCCGCATCCGCCCGCGCCGATGACAAGCCCGCCATGGTGCCGCAGCGCGACGTGGATGTGCACTACAAGATCGCCGGGAGAAGCCCGGACGCGCAGCCCCGGCAGCAGCGCATCCGCTGGTCGGTGGCGCAAGCCCGCATGCGGATCGATCCGCCCTCGCCGGGTTTGTACATGATCGGCAATTTCCAGACCGGGCGCATGGAAGTGGTGAAGCCCGCCGACGAGTCGGTGTTGGACATGGGACCCGGCAGCTTTGATCCCCATGCCGATGCATCGTTCCGCAAGCTTGGCACCGATCAGGTGGGTGGCCTGTCGTGCACCGACTGGCAGACGGCGGACAATGGCGGCCAGACCACTGTGCTGTGCCTGACCAGCGATGGCGTTATGCTGCGCGCCAGCCATGGCGACCAGGTGTTGGTGGAGGCCAGCAGCGTAACCTACGGCCCGCAGGATCCGGCCGCCTTCAGCGCGCCGGAAAGCTTCCGCCGCATCTCGCCGGCCGCCCCGCCAACGGCTTCCCAAGGCAGTAAATGAGCCAGGGCGTGCTGCCAGCCGCGCGGGTGCGCCGGGCGCCGCATAGCCTGCACAAGTCACCCTGGCCGTGGCATGATCGTACCGGGCGGTTCTCGCTGCTGAAGGCGGCAACGCTGGCCTTCGAGGTGCTCCCCGGCGTCTGGCTGGCGTACGCGTTAGCGGCGCACCAGCTCGGGGCGAGGCCGGTGCATGAGGCTTTGCACCAGACCGGGATTTTGGCGGTCCGTTTCCTGCTGCTCTCGCTGCTGGTGAGCCCGGCGCGGGCGATCTTCAATTGGCACCGGGTGATGCTGGTGCGGCGGCAGCTTGGTTTGGCCGCGCTGTTCTACGCGCTCGCCCATATCGCGCTGTATGCCTGGGACGAGGATTGGCGCTGGCTGCATGTCGCCGGCGAGGTCCTCGTCCGGTTCTATCTGGAGGTGGGATTGGTGGCGCTGGTTGGGCTCGGCGTGTTGGGCGCCAGCTCCACCGACCACGCGCTGAGACAACTCGGCCACGGCTGGAAGCGGTTGCACCGGCTGATCTACCCGGTGGCAGCACTCGGGCTGTTGCATTATTTCCTGCAATCCAAAGCGGACGCCGGTGGCGCTGCGCTGATGGCGGGGCTGTTCCTGCTGCTGATGGGCTGGCGGCTGATGCCATCCGGGCCGGATCGTGCGCCCTTGCCCATGCTCGGATTGGCCGCCGCAGCCGGCTTGGGCACGGCTGCCATCGAGGCAGCGTGGTATGGCCTGGCCACCAATATCGGCTTCAAGCGACCCATGCTGGCCGAGCTGAACGTGGCGTTCGGTCCGCAGCCCGCCGGGCAGGTGCTGTTGGTGGGTGTTTGCCTCGCCGTGGCCACGGGGCTGTTCTGGGCGCAGCACCGGGAGCGCTGGCGGCGCAGCCTCGCTTTTCACATGGCGCTCTACGGCGGCGGCGCGATGATGGCCGTGCTGCTGACGTTCAGCTTCTCGCTGGCTGACGACTGGCTGCCGCTCGACTGGTCGTTCTGGCCGGCCGCCGGGTGGTTTGTGGCGGCCGCGGCCGCGGGCGGGCTGGTGCGCTGGGTGTTGTCCGGCCGCGCTACCTGGGGCCGCCAAGTGCTGGACGCGGTTTGCGTGGCGACGCTGCTCGCGCCGCTCTGTGCCGGGCTGGTCTTGTAACGCCGTCGGCTTGCTCAAGCGCGTTCGGCATGGCTTGATGCGCCCCAACAACGCCGGGCAAGTGACCCGGCCGGTTCGGGAGGACCATCGTGCCACTTCACCGACGCACCCTGCTGCTTGCCTCCGCAGGCACGCTTGCCGCTCCCTGGATCATGCCCGGGATCGCCCGTGCTGCTGAGACGCTGAAAATCGGGGTGGTCTCGCCGATCACCGGACCTGCCGCAGAGTCGGGCGGCTTCATGCGCACCGGCATCCAACTGGCGGTCGATGCGCTGAACGAAAAGGGCGTGCTCGGGCGCAAGATCGAGACTGTGGTGGCGGACGACCAGACGACCAACCCGGGCGCCGTGCTCGCCTTCTCCCGGTTGTCGAGCGACCCGGCGATGGTGGGTTTCATCGGCTCGATCCGCTCCACCCAGGTCAACGCCATGGCGCCCGACGTGCTGAAGGTGGGCAAGCCGATGATGTTCGGCGGCACCGACCCGACGCTCACCCATATGGGCAACCAGTGGCTGTTCCGTTGCCGGCCGAACGACAGCTACTCGGCCAAGGTGATTTTTGCCTATGGCAACGACACGCTGGGCAAGAAGAAATGGGCCGTGGTGCACTCCACCGACGCGTTCGGCACCGGCGGCAAGGACGCGTTCCTGGGCAATCTCAAAGGCGCCGGGCTCGAGCCCGTGCTGGTGCAGGGCTACACCAACCAGCAGGCGGATTTCACTCCCGTGGTGCTGGCGGTGCGCAGCTCCGGCGCCGACGTGCTCTGCACCTACTTCACCTACGAGACCGATCTCGGCCTGTTTGCCCGCCAGCTCCGCCAGTTCGGCGTGCGCACGCCCTGGGTCGGCTCGCCCTCAATCGTCAACATCTCGGCGCTGAACCTCGCCGGCCCGGCGCTGTATGGCAGCTTCGGGGTGGCGGACTACGCGGTGGATGCGAGTGGCGCGTCCAAGGCGTTCGCAGAAAAATACCAGGCGGTGCGCAAGGCGGCGCCGGACAACCAATCGTCCTGGGCCTATGACGCGGTGAGCATCCTGGGGCGCGCCATCGACAGCGCGGGAAGCACCGACCCGGGCAAGATCCGCGACGCGATCCTGGCGATCAAGGGCTATTCCGGCGCGGAAGGCGACTACAACTTCGACAGCAACGGGGACGGCCTGCACGGCTACAACGTCGTCAGGAACGAGGGCGGCAAGATCGTGTTTGACAAGCACATCGATTTCCCGAGTGGTTAGGGCAGATCGCGCTGAAAGCGATGGTCGTGGCATACATTCCACCTCGTCATTGCGAGGCGCTTTCGCGCCGTGGCAATCCAGGGTCGCGCCATCCTACGCGCCGCCCTGGATCGCCACATCGCAAGCGCTCCTCGCGATGACGAAGGCCCTTTAGCGCACCGTCCGCATGAGCCTGTTCCTCCAACTGCTGTTCACCGGGCTTGGCATCGGCAGCATCTACGCCCTGGTCAGCCTCGGCTTCGTGCTGCTGATCCGTGCGGCCAACGTGGTGAACTTTGCCCAAGGCGAGTTCTCCATGCTGGGCGCCTATTGCATGGTGATCCTGGCGAACGACTTCGGCGTGCCGTACTATCTGGCGATCCCGATGGTTATCGTGCTGATGGCGGGCTTCGGCGTGGTGTTTGCCGGGGCGGTGTACTGGCCGTTGCGCAAGCGCGGCCAGTTGCCGGTGATCATCAGCACGATTGGCGCCTCCATCCTGCTCAGCAACACCGTGCTGGCCGCCTACGGGCCCAGCCCGCAGGTGTTGCCTGGCCTGTTCGACAATCCCGGCATCGAGTTGGGCGGCGTGTTCATGGATAGCCAGTATCTTGCCATCCTGGTGGTCACGGCGTTGTTGGTGCTGCTGCAATACCTGGTGTTCGAGAAGACGCTGCTCGGCAAGAAGCTGCAGGCGACCAGCCAGGACAAGGAGATGGCCAGCCTGCTCGGCATACCTGTCGCCGCCATGGTGCTGTTCACTTTTGCCTACAGCGCGGCGTTGGGCGGCATTGCCGGGGTGCTGGTGGCGCCGGTGTTGTTCGTGAGCGTGGGCATGGGCGCGGTGGTGGCGTTGAAGGCGTTTGCCGCCAACATCATCGGCGGGTTCGGCAGCATTCCCGGAGCGATCATCGGCGGGTTGTCGCTGGGCGTCGCGGAGACCATGGGTGCCGCCTACATCTCGGTGCCCTACAAGGACGCCTACGCGTTCGCGTTGCTGCTGCTGGTGCTGCTGGTGCGCCCGCAAGGCCTGTTCGGCGAACGCATCGCGGAGAAAGCATGACGCCGACGCTCGCTTACTGTTCCCTCTTCCTCCGGGAGAGGGTCAGGGTGAGGGACCTTGGCCGCGCGTTCACGATTGCTGACCGCTATGCCCGCCGGCCCCTCACCCAACCCTCTCCCAGCGGGAGAGGGCTTTTCGTTACAGTGGGCAGTCGGCCATGAGCGCCCCCGCGATCGCGCAAGCGCGGCCCTGGCGGGGCGTGCTGCCGGCGTGCGCTGCAGCCCTCGCCCTTGTCGCCGCGGCGCAGTTCGTGCCCGGCTCCGGCTACACGCTGAACCTCATGATGCAGGCGGTGACATACGCCATCGCGGTTGCCGGCCTGGTGGTGGTGCTCGGCTACTGCGGCCAGATCTCGCTTGCCCAAGCCGGCTTCCTCGGCCTAGGCGCCTACGGCACGGCGATTTGCGCCGTCGACTACCACCTGCCGTTCTTTGCCGCCCTGCTGGCGGGGGTGCTGCTCGCGGGGGCGCTAGGCCTCATCCTCGGCGTGGCAAGCCTGCGGCTCGGCGGCCATTACCTCGCCATGGTCACCATCTCGTTTCAAGAAATCCTCACCCTGGTCCTCACCAACTGGACCCGCGTCACCCACGGCCCGGACGGCATCAGTGGCATCGCCCGACCGGCCGGGCTCGCGGCGGGCAACCGCTATCTCGGCCTGTGCGTGGCGGTGCTGGTGGGTGTGACGCTGCTGATCTGGCGGCTGAAAACCAGCCAATTGGGCCGCGGCATGCAGGCGGTGCGGGACAACGAGATCGCCGCCAGCACCTGCGGCATCGACATCTTCCGTACCAAGGTGCTGGCGTTCGGCATCAGCGCCGTGCTTGGCGGCCTTGGCGGCGGTCTGTTCGCCGGCGCGTTCAGCTACATCAGCCCCGACCAGTTCAGCTTCAGCGAGTCGATCGTGCTGCTCACCATGGCGCTGCTTGGCGGCGTGCAGTCGCCATTCGGCGCTCTGTTGGGCACGGCGCTGCTGGTGATGCTGCCGGAATGGCTGCGCTTCCTGCGCCAGATCTACCTGGCCGTTTACGGTGCGGCGGTGATCCTGATCATGGTGTTCCTGCCCACCGGTCTGTGGGGTTGGCTCGCCAGCCGGTGGCCGCGCCGGGCGGCAGGATCGGCCGGCGCAGTGCCTGCCTTGCCGCTGCTCTCCCAAGCGGCCGCGGCAGGCGGCGAGGTGCTTGCTGTCACCGGTTTGGCCAAGCATTTCGGCGGCCTCAAGGCGCTGGACGGGGTGGACCTGGTGGTTCGCCGTGGCACCGTGCATGCGCTGATTGGGCCGAATGGCTCGGGCAAGAGCACCTTCATCAACGTGCTGACCGGGCTGTACCGCCCAACCGCCGGGCAGGTGGCGTTTGCCGGGGCGGACATCACCGGCGCGCCGCCCTATCGCCGCACCTCTGCCGGGCTGGCCCGCACCTTCCAGAACATCCGCGTGTTCCGCGGCATGACCGTGCTGGAGAACGTGATGGTGGGCGCCGAGCGGCCCGGCAATGACGTGTCCGGCCACCCCAGCCTGGTGGTGCAGCGTGCCTTGGCGGCGCTGGACTTCGTGGGCCGCCGGGTCGATGCGATGCGCCCGGTGGATGAGCTGTCCTACGGCCACCAGCGCCATGTCGAGATCGCCCGCGCGCTGGCCGGCAGCCCTCACCTGCTGCAGCTGGACGATCCGGCCCCCGCGCTGAACAAGACGGAGAAGGGCGAGCTGGGCGCCTTGCTGCGGCGGCTCAAGGGTCATGGCCTCACCATCCTGATCGTGGACCACGACATGGCGCTGGTGGAGTCGGTGGCCGACCACATCACCGTGCTGAACTTCGGCCGCCGCATCGCCGATGGCGTGCCGCAAACCGTGCTGGGCGAAGCCGACGTGATTGCGGCCTACCTGGGCGCGCCGCCGGAGCCAGGCAGGCTGCATGAAGTTGCTTGAACTGCGCGCCGTCGAGGCCGGCTATGGCGGCAACCCCGTCCTGAAGAAGCTTACCCTGGAGGTCGCGGAGGGCGAGATCGTGGCCCTGCTCGGCTCCAACGGTGCGGGCAAAAGCACCACCCTGCGCGCCATTTCCGGGCTGGTGCCGCAGGTGTCGGGCGAGATCACGCTGGCCGGCAAATCACTGCGCGGCATGGGTGCCGAGGCGATCGTCCGGCTTGGCATCGCGCATGTGCCGGAGGGCCGCCGCGTGTTTCCGGGGTTGACGGTGCGGGAGAACATCCTGCTTGGCGCCTCCAACCGCCGTGGCATGCGCAGGCGGGCGTTGGAGGCGGAAGTCGACACGATGATTGCCTATTTCACCGGCCTGGAGCGGCTGCAGCACGCCCTGGGATGGACGCTGTCGGGAGGCCAATTGCAGATGGTGGCGGTGGCCCGCGGCCTCATGGCCCGTCCCCGGCTGCTGCTGCTGGACGAGCCCTCCCTTGGGCTCGCGCCATTGGTGGTACAGCAGGTGTTCCGCATCGTGGCCGACATCCGGGCACGCGGCACGACGGTGCTGCTGGTGGAGCAGAATGCGCACATGGCATTGTCGGTGGCGGATCGCGGCTACGTGCTGGAAACCGGCCGCCTGCTCACCGCGGGCACCCCGGAACAACTATGGTCCAACGGCGAGGTGCGTGCGGCCTATCTCGGCGGCAAGAGCGGAGTCGGGGTCGAGCCGGTTGGCTAAGCGGCTAGGTCTTTTGCGTGTCGGCTCCGCTGCCGCTGCCCATGATCCCGCTCCTGCTATGGGAGTCGCTCTTCGGCTGCACGGTGCGGGTGATCGCTGCGGTCTCATCGTCGCGCTGCTTGTTGGCCGCCGGGTGCTTTTCCGCCGAGCTAGGCGGGCTGATCGGGGAGTCTGGGGCTTCGTCGTCCGGGTTCATTGCATTGTCCTCCATGCGAGCCAAGCGCTGGGCTGGCCGGGGAGTTTCCTCCCGGGCTAACCTGCCGCTTCCCAGCCGGAGCGCCGCATGCCCGCCAGCACCAACCATCCGATCCGACGCAACACGCCTGCGGCCGGGGCGAAGTCGCGCATTCGGCCGCAAATCCAGGACCTGGTCACCGAAAACATCGGCAGCCTGGCCGAGCGGGCGCGCCATCTGGGCGGAGTCATCCCGCTTTGGTTCGGCGAGGGCGACCTGCCGACCCCGGACTTCATCCGTGACGCCGCCAAGCACGCGCTGGACGGCGGCCGCACCTTCTATGTCTCGGACATGCGCGGCAGCCCGGCGCTCACCCAGGCGCTCTCGGCCTACCAGACCCGGCTGCATGGCCGCGAGATCAGCGTGGCGCGCACCACCGTCACGCCAGGCGGCATGCAGGCGGTGGCCTTGGCGCTGGACCTGCTGGTCGAGCCGGGGCGCAACGTCGTTTACTTCACGCCGCAATGGCCCAACATCCACCATGCCATCCACGTTGCGGGTGGCGAGCCGCGGCCCTGCCCGCTGTTGCTGCAAGACGGCGAGTGGGTGCTGGACAGGGAGGCCCTCGCCGCACGCTGCGACGCCCGCACCGTGGCGGTGATCGTATCCTCCCCGAGCAATCCGACGGGCTGGACCGCGAGCGAGGCGGACTTGCAGGCGCTGCTCGATTTCGGGCGCCATCGCGGCCTGTGGATCATTTCGGATGAGGTCTATAGCCGCCTGTATTTCGATGCGGACCAAGCCCCGTCCATGCTGGCGATTGCCGAGCCGGACGATCTGGTGATGACCGTCAACAGCTTCAGCAAGGCCTGGGCGATGACCGGGTGGCGGCTCGGCTGGCTGACCCATCCGGAGGCGCTGGCGGACAGCCTGGGCGCTATGACGCAATATCTCAACAGCGGGACGGCCGACTTCATCCAGCAGGCGGGTGCGGCTGCCCTCAGCGAAGGCGAGGCATTCGTGGTCGAGGTTCGCGAGCGCTGCCGGGCAGGCGTGGCCTTGGCCTATCAGCGTCTGTCGCAGCTTGCGCGGGTGCAGCTTCCGGCGCGGCCACGCGGCGGCATGTATGTGTTCTTCCGCATCCTAGGCTGGCCGGACGGAACCGAAGCCTGTCTGCGCTTGCTCGACGGCGCACGGGTGGGGCTGGCCCCTGGCGAGCTGTTCGGCGCCCCGGGCTGGCTGCGCATGTGCGTCTGCCGCGATTCTGCCCAACTCGCCACGGCGCTGGAGCGGATGGAAGCCTTGCTGGCGGCATGACGGGGCTGATCGGCCAAAGCCTGCGCCGCCTGGAGGATCAGCGATTCCTGACCGGAAGCGGCCAGTACATGGCGGACTTGCGGCGGCTGGGTGAGGTGGTGCTCGCCGTGCTGCGTTCGACCCACGCCCATGCCGTGTTACGCGCCATCGACACGCAAGCGGCTGCCGCTATGCCCGGCGTGCTCGGCGTGTTCACCGCGGCCGACCTTGCCGGGTTGGGCGCCATTCCCTGCACCACGCCCGTTGCCACCGACGGCCCGATGCACCTGCCGCCGCATCACGCCCTGGCCAGCGGCCGGGTGCGCTACGTTGGCCAGCCGATCGCTTTCGTCGTGGCGCTCACCAGCCACCAGGCGCAGGACGCGCTGGAGCAGTTGGTGGTCAACTACCAGCCGCTGCCCTGCGTCACCGAGGCTGCCGACGCGCTCGCCCCGGGTGCGCCGCTGCTATGGGACGACGTGCCCGGCAACCGCGCGTTCACCTTCCGCAAGGGCGATCCTGACGCCGTGTCCGCCGCCATGGCAGCCTCCGCACACGTCGCCTCCGTCACCCTGGTGAACAATCGCTTGATCGTGGCGCCGCTGGAGCATCGCGGCTGCCTCGCCGAATACCACCCGGCGCAGGGCTTCCTCCTGCTGCTTTCCGGCCAGGGCGTGCACGGCATCCGGCGGGACCTGGCGGAGGCGGTGTTTCGCGTGCCCCTGCAGCAGATGCAGGTGGCCAGCCCCGATGTCGGCGGCGGCTTTGGGGTCAAGAACGGGCTGTATCCAGAGTATATCCTGGCGTTATGGGCGGCCCGGGCGCTGGGCCGGCCGGTGCGCTGGGCGTCGGGCCATGGTGAGGATTTCGTCTCGTCCAGTCATGCCCGGGACAACCTGACCGTGGCGCGCCTGGCGCTGGATGCGGCGGGCCAATTCCTGGCGCTGGAGATCGACACGGTGGCCAATATGGGGTTCGCCATGGCCACGGGCGGGCCCGGCAGCTCCACCAACTCGCCCTGGCGCGCCGCCGGTGCGGGCTATGCCATCCCTGCCGTCGCCATGACGGTGCGCGGCGCCTTCACCAACACGGTGCCGATTGACGCCTATCGCGGTGCGGGCAAGCCGGAGATGAACTATCTGGTCGAGCGCCTGGTCGACGAGGCAGCGCGCATTGCCGGGTTCGACCGGGTGGCGCTGCGGCGGCGGAACCTGGTGGCGGCGCTGCCGCACCGCACCGCCGCCGGCACGACCATTGCCGACGGCCGGTTTGCGCTCAACATCGATGCGGCATTGCTCGCCGCTGACACAGCCGGGTTTGCAGCACGCCGGGCCATGGCAAGGCGGCTGCGAGGGCTGGGCATCACCTGCTTTCTGGAGACTGCGCGCGGGGCGCCGGGGGAGGGGGCGGAAGTTCGCTTCTTGCCCGGCGGCCGCGTTGCCATCCACCTCGGCACCCAGTCCAACGGGCAGGGCCACGAGACCAGCTTCCCGCAGGTTGCGGCCGACTGGCTGGGCGTGCCGATCGAGGCAGTGGACTATCTGCAGGCTGACACCCGCACCGTGCGCGACGGCCAGGGCCATGGCGGCGCACGCTCGTTGCACATGGGCGGCACTGCGCTGGTGGGCGCGATGGAGATGACCCTGGCGCAAGCGCGGCCGATCGCGGCCCGGCTGCTGCAAGCCGGCGAGGTGGCGTGGCAAGCCGGCCGTTTCGTCGCCGGGGAGCGTAGCGTGAGCCTGCTGGAAGTGGCGCGTGAGGAGCCCGGCGCGCTGGACAGCTATCATTGGACCAGCGAGGACCGCATCACCTTTCCCAACGGTTGCCACATCGCCGAGGTGGAAGTGGACTGCGAGACCGGCACCGTCCGGCTGCTGCGCTACACGGCGGTGGACGATTTCGGCGCCGTGGTGAACCCGCTGCTGCTTGAGGGCCAGGTGCAGGGCGGCCTCGCGCAAGGCATCGGCCAGGCGCTCACCGAGCGCACGGTTTACGACCCGGCCAGCGGCCAGTTGCTGAGCGGCTCCTTCATGGACTACGCGTTGCCCCGTGCCGCCGACCTGCCGCCGTTCGACCTGCAATTCATCGGCGCCCCGACCGCGGCCAACCCGCTCGGCGTGAAGGGCGCCGGCCACGCGGGGGCGATTGCGTCGCAGCCCGCCGTCGTAGCCGCGGTGCTGGACGCGTTGCGGCCGCTTGGGGTGATGCATCTGGACATGACGCTGCCGCGGGAGCGGGTTTGGCGGGCGATCCAGGCGTCGGGGGCTGACGGAACGCCGGGTTAAATCTCCCGCTGCTGCATCATTCTCGCCATGGTGTCGGCCTGGCGGATGGCCAGCGACACGATGGTCAGCGTCGGGTTGCAGGCGGCGCCGCTGGTGAATTGGCTGCCGTCGGACACGAACAGGTTCTTGATGTCGTGCGTCTGGCCGAACTTGTTCACCACGCCATCCCGCGGGTTCAGGCTCATGCGGTTGGTGCCCATGTTGTGCGTGCTGGGATAGGGCGGGGTGGGGATGATACGGACAGCGCCCACCGCTTCGTACACCGCGCTGCCCTGCTGGATGGCATGGTTGCGCATGGCGATGTCGTTGTCGTGGTCGTCGTAGTGAACGCTTGCCACCGGCAGGCCGTTTGCGTCCTTCACATGCGGATCGAGCGTGATGCGGTTGGTCTCGCGCGGCATGTCCTCGCCGATCAGCCACATGCCAGCCATGTGCGCGTAGTCGTCCATGATGGAGGTGAAGCTGCGGCCCCAGGCCCCCGGGTCGGCAAAGGCGGCCATGAACGGCACGCCGAGCGAGACCGTCTCCATCTCATAGCCGCCCACGAAGCCGCGCTTGGGGTTGTTGGGCGCCTCGTCGCGGATGATGCCGGCCATGGTGGTGCCGCGATACATGTGCACCGGGTTCTCGAACACGCCGTAAACGTTGCCCGTCATGTGGCGCATGTAGTTGCGCCCGACCTGGCCCGAACTGTTGGCGAGGCCATCCGGGTATTTGGCGGAAGCGCTGTTGAGCAGCAGGCGCGGGCTTTCCAGCGAGTTGCCGGCGACCGCGACCACGCGCGCCTTTTGCCGCTGGGTTGCGCCTTGGTCGTCCACATAGACCACGCCGGTCACGCGGCCAGCGTCATCGTGCTCGATATGCGTCACCATGCTGCTGGGACGGACCTCGAGGTTGCCGGTCGCTTCGCCCTTAGGGATCTCCGTATACAGCGTGGACCACTTGGCGCCGGATTTACAGCCTTGGAAACAAAAGCCGATCTGCTGGCACGAGCCGCGGCCGTCGCGCGGCTGGCTGTTGATCGCCATCCGGCCGGTAAACACTTCCTTGTAGCCGACGCGCGTGGCGCCCGCCTGCATGACGCGGAAGTTGTTGTTGCCGGGTAGCCCGGGAATGCCATTGGTGCGGGTGACGCCCATCTTGTCTTCGGCGCGCGCGTAATAGGGCTCGAGATCAGCCAGCGTGATCGGCCAGTCGAGCAGGTTGGCGCCGGGCAGATCGCCATAGGTGGAGCGGACCTTGAACTCATGCTCCTCGAAGCGGAGCGACGCGCCGGCCCAATGCACCGTTGTGCCGCCGACCGATTTCACGATCCAGGCTGGCAGGTTCGGGAAGTCCTTCCCCACGCGCCAGGAGCCCGACGTCGTGCGCATGTCGGTCCAGGCGAGCTGGGCGAAGCTTTCCCATTCGTTGTTGATGAAGTCCTGGATTTCGTTGCGCGGGCCGGCCTCCAGGATCACGACCTTGATGCCCTTTTGCGCCAGTTCGTTGCCGAGGGTGCCGCCACCCGCGCCGGAGCCGATGATGCAGACGATGCTGTCGTCCGATTGGTCGAACTTTGCCATTCGTTTCGCCTTCTTTGAGGGACGCTTGCTGGTAGGACGGGCTACGCCTGCGGCAGCCAATCGATGTCGTTGAAGCCGCGATGGATGTAGCCGCCGTACGGCGCGGACGGCCCCTCGTAGCCAAGCTTGGCCCACACGGCCGGCTGGTTGTAGAGCGACACCACCAGGTCACTGCGGCACTTCTTGAAGAACGGGGTGATCTCCATGCCCTGCAGCACGCGGACGCGGTCCTGTTCCCACGGAATGGTCAGATAGGTGGCGCCAAAGATGTCGTGCGCATCGCTGTCGAGGCGGGCGACGCCGCCTTCAAGCATGGTCTTGAACGCCGGGTCGGTTGCGGCTTTGTCGTCCCATGGCTGGGCTGCCGCAATGTAGAGGGTGTCCGGGAACAGGTCGTGCGGGTAGATGTCGCGGGCCATCTGCACCAGTGTCGCCATGCTATGCGGGGCGAGCGCCTTGGCGCTGGCGGCCCAGGCGCTCTCGGCCGAAATCGTCACCCCCGCACTGGCCAAAGCTGCTGCCGGCAGCACGGTCGACCCGGCTTTGAGGAAGCCGCGCCGCCCTACCTGCAATTGCTTGCTTACCGTTCTCATGGCTGCATTCCTTGTGATTGTTGTCCCGACACCAGGCACTCAAACAAAGCGGCCTCCGCGCTGCAGCACCTCGATGCGGTAGCCGTCGGGGTCCTGCAGGAAAAAGAAGCGGGCCAATGCCGTGCCCGCGTGCTCCAGCGTGCGCATCGGCGTGGGCGCCAGCCCGGCTTGGTTCAACCGGGCGTGTTCCGCCGCGAGGTCGTCCACGCTCACCGCCAAATGCCCGTAGCCGTCGCCCACCGCGTAAGGCTCGGTGCGGCCCGCGTTCACCGTCAGCTCAAGTTCGAACGGCGAGGCGGCGTTGCGCAAATAGATCAGGGTGAAGCCGTCGAAGGCGAGCCGGTCGGCCGGCTCTAGCCCGAAGGCGGTGCGGTAGAAGTCGGTCGACCGCGCTTCGTCCAGCACGCGGAGCATGGAATGGATTGGTTTGGCGGCGGTCAATGCTGCGACTCCAGGTAGGAGATGATGGCGCGCCGAGTGTCCGCGTTGGCCTGCTTGTAAGGCATGATGGCGCCGGGAATGACGGCCTGCGGGTTGGTGAGGTAGGCGTCCAGCCGGTCAGCGTCCCAGGTGAAGTCGGCCTGGGCGAAACCGGGCGAGTAATGAAACCCCGGCACGCTGCCGGCCTTGCGCCCAACCACCCCCGCGAGTTCCGGCCCCATCCGCGGCGGGTCTTGCGCGTTCAGCGAGTGGCATGTCGCGCATTGATTGGCGAACAGGCTTGCTGGGTTTGGCTTGCTGACGGGAACGCTGAATTGGGCCATTGCTGCGGGCCCGGCCAGAATCGCCGCCACGGCAGCCAGCGCGACATTGGAACGCTTCATCCCACTCCTTCCTCACGTTTCGACAAACGCTACGAAGAAGAGGTTTTTAACGGGTAGTAGCCCGCTATTACGCGGCGATGGCGGCCGGCCCGGTTTGGCGCGCAGCGATTTCGGCCAAGTAGGCGGTTTGGTTGCGCAGGTAATGCAAGCAAGTCACCCGCAGGGTGGAGGCAAAGTTAGCGGTTTCGCTTCCCTGGTCTCTTTCGTCCTGCAGGACCTGGCAGAACTGCGCGACCGACATGCCTTCATGCTCGGCAATCTCAGCCAGGATGTCCCAGAACGCGGCCTCAAGCCGGACCGAGGTGCAATGCCCGTGCAGCCGCATCGGGCGGGTTTCGGAAGCATAGCTCGCCGGGTCTTGCGACAGGAACAGACGGCACATGGCGTTCTCCACCAATATTGTTCTTGCGCAAAATAATGTCAGATCGGCGTGGGTTCCGGCAAGCCTCTATGTTCATAGCCCTGGATCATCTTGGCCGGCGGGGCGGACCAGCCGCTGCTACTCGGCCGCCTTCAGCAGGGGTCTCACACCCTCCACCCGGTCCGACAGCCCGGCCGAGCGGTGCACCACCCGCAGCGGCTCGTCCCAATCGAAATTGCGCCACACCGCGGCCAGGTTGGCGAACGGCGGCGATTGCGCGAACAACTGGAACGTCAGCCGGTGGCCGGCATAGTCTGAATTCAGCAAATCCCGCGCGAACGCCAGCAATCGCCGCCGGTCCTCGCTTTGCCACGCATCGTTCACGCTATAGAACTTGTCGAGCCAAGGCGCGGTCTCTGGATGGCGGAAACTGGCGACGTCGGGCGTCACGCAGATTTGCCCGCCGCACAACTCACGCGCCACATGCATCATCGCCGCCAGTTGCGAGGTCGCGAACACCCGGCCGGTGAACAGCAGCGACTGGTCCGGCATCAGCAAGCCAGCCGGGCTGGGCTTGGCATTGGCGATGGCGGCGGTGAGATGGGCGTTGATGCCCTCCCGGTAGCAGGCAAGCTGCGACAGCTTCTCCTGCACTGCCGGCTGCTTGTCCAATCCGGTTTGCCGCGCGTTGAACAAGGCAGCGCCGATCAGCATGTCCGCCAGCTTGAGGTTGCGCTGCACAAAGGCAAAGGCGCTGTAGCGTGGCGCGGATGAAGGTGGCGGCGGCCGTGTGGCGGTAGAACAGAACGTTTTCCCACGGCACCAGCACGTCGTCGAACACGACCAGCGTGTCCACCTCGTCGAACTTGTTGCTGAGCGGGTAGTCCTCGGCGGGCGCGCGGCCGGCAAACCCGGTGCGGCAAATGAACGTCAGGTTCGGCGAGCCCAGGTCGCAGACAAAGCCCACCGCGTAGTCGGACAGCTCGGCATCGCCCCAGTTGGCGATGGTGGGCTTGGTGAACGCCTGGTTGGCATAGGCCGCCGCCGTCTCATACTTGGCGCCGCGCACCACAATCCCGGCGTCGGTCTCCCGCACCACGTGCAGCAGCATGTCCGGATCCTGGTCCTGCGGGCGCTTGGAGCGGTCGCCTTTCGGGTCGGTGTTGGCCGACACATGGAACGGGTCGCCGCGGAGCGCCTGGCCGACATGGCGGCGGATGTTGGCGGCGAACGCGGGATTGACCTCGTTCAACACGCCCTGGCCGTCATAAAGCGACCACATCTCGCCAATGGTCTCGTCGCCCACCCGGGTCACGATGCCGCCCACGTCGTCCAGCACCGCGTTGGTGGCGGCGCGCTTGGCATGCCAGTCGGCCTGGCTGCGCGGCAGTTTGTGCGCCACGGGGCAGGGCTCGCCGTCCGCTTCCAGGTAGGTCATCACCGGGGCGGTGAGCGCGTCGTGCTGCATGTCGTAGATGCGGGCGCGGATATCGACCAGCGGCTTGAACATCGGGTGGGTGGCGACGTCGGCCACCCGCTCGCCATTGATGTAAATAACCCGGCCATCCCGGATGCTGTCGCGGTATTGCTGCCCGGTTCGGATCATCGTGGCGCCTTTCTGGTGGGTAGCTTCATCGTCTTGCCGCGCCTTGAGCCCGGCATGACAACGACGCGGCATACTTGGCGCCGAACTCATGCCGGCGGGCATCGTTGGACACGACGGCAGGCGGACACGCATCGTTCATAGGAGCCAAATGATGGCGCAGCAAGTTGCAGTCGATCCGGCGGCAGTGTTCGGCGACGCCCTGGAGGGCGGCGTCATTGGGCTGTTGCCCGATCTCGCCTATCGCCGGGTGGGCATCGTCAACGTGATCCTGGCCGGCAGCCCGGGTGCCACCCCGGTGCTGATCGACGCCGGGCTGCCAGGGACAGCGCCGGTGATCCGCAGCGCCTGGGCAAGCCGGTTTGGCGAGGGCAGCAAGCCCGCCGCCATCATCCTGACGCATGGCCATATCGACCACGTGGGCGCGCTCGAGACGCTGCTGCAGCAGTGGGACGTTCCCGTGTACGCGCACCCCGACGAACTGCCGTATCTCAATGGAACGGCGGCCTACCCGCCGCCGGATACCCACGTGGGCGGCGGCTTGATGTCCCGCTTGGCCACTCTGTTCCCACGGCAGCCGATCGATGTCAGCCGCTGGCTCAAGCCTCTGCCCGCGGATGGCAGCGTCCCGTTGCTGCCGGGCTGGAGCTGGCTGCATACGCCCGGGCACTCAGTGGGCCATGTGTCGCTCTGGCGCCAGTCAGATCGCTCGCTGATTGCTGGCGATGCGTTCGTGACGACGGCGCAGGAGTCGGTCTATGCCGCCGCCATGCAGGAGCCGGAGTTGCATGGTCCGCCGATGTACTTCACCGCCGATTGGGCGGCGGCAGCGACATCGGTGCGCGCACTGGCCCGGTTGCAGCCCGAGGTCGCGGTGACCGGCCATGGCCGGGCCATGCATGGTGCGGCATTGCGGGTTGCGCTGGACCGGCTTGCCGCTGAGTTCGAGCGTGTGGCGGTGCCGGCGGACGGGCGATACCTGCTGCATCCAGCGCGGGCTGCGGATGGCTCGGCGTATGATCGCGCTGGATGACGGGAGCGAGGTGACGGGAGTGAGATGCTGGGGGTGAGGTGATGGGCTGAAACCCATGCTACGAGCCGGGTTCGAAGTCGGCCGACCGGAGGGTGCGGGCGAGGCGGTCGAGCAGGCCGTTGGCCATGCGGGGTTCGTCGCCAGTGAAGAAGCCATGCGCCACGTCGAGATACTCGTTGATTACGACCCGGGCTGGCGGACCTTCGGACATGGTCAGCTCGGCGCCGGCCGCCCGGAGCAGTGCCCGTAGCACTGGGTCAAGCCGGGTGAACGGCCATTCCGGCGGCAGCGCTTCGGCCACCAGCGCGTCCAGGCGATCCTGCTGCTGCACCGCGGCACGGACGATGCGGCTGAACAATGCCACGTCGGCATCCGGCGCCCGGCCCTCTTCGAAGCCGCCAGTGCCGGGCAGCTCGCCTAAGCGGTGGCGGACGAATTGCTGTACGATCGCTTCAACGGCTTCACCGGTCTGTTCGGATTGGAACAACGCCTGCACGGCCGCCACCCGGCTGGCGGTCCGTGGCCGCCCCTTGGCTGGCACCTAAACCGCTCCGAGCCGGCGCGCCGCATCCACCTGCCGCAAGGCGGCCACAGCAGCCTCGGCGCCTTTGTTGTGCCCATCCGGCCCGGAGCGCGCGAGAGCTTGCGACAGGGTGTCCACCGTGAGCAGCCCGGTTCCGAGCGCGATGCCATGTTGCAGCGCCACTTCCATCAAGCCGTTCATGCTTGCGGCGCAGATGAACTCGTAATGGTCGGTCTCTCCCCGCACGACGCAGCCCAGCGCCACGTAGCCGTCGTAATTTTCGCTGCCGCGCAGCGCGATGCGGATTGCCTGGGGCAGTTCGAACGCGCCAGCCACGTCGATCACGTCGACGTGTGCTGCGGCCTCCGCAAGGATACGCTTGGCGCCTTCGGTCATGCCGTCCACCACCTCACGATAGTAAGGTGCGCGTATCAGCAAGATGCGCGGCGGCGGCCCGGTGACGGTCGGGGCGGTCGGCAGCGGGGCGTCTAGCGTGCTCAATCGGACGCACCGTCGATGGCAAGTTGCTCCACGATGTTGAGTCCGTATGCCTCCAGCCCCACCACGGTGCGCTGCGTGTTGGAGAGCAGGACCATGTTCTTGATGCCGAGATCGACCAAGATCTGCGCCCCTACGCCATAGTCCCGCAGCGACTGCATCGGGCGTGGGCTGCCCGCCATCAGCCGCACCCGGTCAGACAGCGATGTCGGGTTGGCCTCGCGGATCAGCACCACCACGCCGCGCCCTGATTGGCTGATCATGCGCATGGCGCCATGCAGTGCCGCCGGGTGGGACCCGCCCAGCATGTCGCCGAGCAGGTCCACCGCGTGCATCCGCACCATCGGCGGCGGCCCTGCGCTCACGTCGCCCTTCACCAGCACCAGGTGCTCGGCATATTCGACGGTGTTGGCATAGACGAACATGCGCCAGTCGCCGCCCTCGATACGGTGCAGCTCGCCCTCCTGCACGCGGCGGACCAGGCGCTCGGTGCGGCGGCGATAGCCGATCAGGTCGGCGATGGTGCCGAGCTTGAGGTTGTGGTGCTGGGCGAAGGCGATCAGGTCCGGCAGGCGCGCCATGCAGCCGTCGTCGTTCATCACCTCGCAGATGACCGCGGCCGGATTCAGCCCGGCCAGCCGCGCGATGTCCACCGCGGCCTCGGTGTGCCCGGCGCGGATCAGCGCGCCGCCCTCCCGCGCCACCAGCGGGAACACATGGCCCGGCGTGGTGATGTGCTCGCGGCCCATCTCGGGGTTGATGGCGACGGCCACGGTATGCGCCCGGTCGTAGGCGGAGATGCCCGTGGTGACGCCTTCCCGCGCCTCGATCGAGACGGTGAAGGCGGTCTGGTGCCGGGTGCCGTTGGCCTGCGCCATCAGCGGCAGGCCAAGCGCCTCGACGCGATGCCGGGTCATTGCCAGGCAAATCAGCCCGCGGGCGTGGCGGGCCATGAAGTTGATCGCGTCCGGCGTGGCGAACT